>JAZQNK010000058.1:0-80771 GCA_045627325.1 Treponemataceae bacterium
AAGGGTATTGAACCTGGAGTGCAATTTCCTTTTAGAACGACGATACCTCGAACGCTCTGCGTCGAGGTTCGTCATTTCATACACAACATTAAGTTGTAAAAATTAAAAATAATTTGCATTTATAAAAAAAATAAATCATAATGCATTTATGACATTATCTTTAAGGAAACCTGAAAATAATATTTTCAAAAGTTTACTTAAAATTTATAAAAAAAGAGGTTTTTATGGAAAATTTTACATTTTATAGCCCAACCAAATTTGCATTTGGCAAAGACACAGAATTACAAGCCGGAAAACTTGTAAAAGAATTTGGAGGCAACAAAGTTTTGCTTCACTTCGGAGGTCAGTCTGCTAAAAAATCTGGTCTTTTAGACAGAGTAAAAAAATCACTGAATGCAGAAAACATACCTTTTGTTGAATTAGGCGGCGTTCATCCGAATCCACTCAGTACTTTAGTTTACGAAGGAATAGATTTATGCAAAAAAGAAAACGTAGATTTTATTCTTGCAGTCGGAGGCGGTTCTGTAATAGACAGCTCAAAAGCAATTGCAATGGGCTGCTGTTATAACGGCGATTTCTGGGATTTTTACTGCGGAAAAGCAAGTCCTCAAAAAGCACTTCCAATTGGAACAATATTAACAATTGCAGCAGCAGGTTCCGAAGGTTCCGGGGATTCTGTAATTACAAAAAAAGAAGGCATGCTTAAACGCGGTGCAAGCGGTGAATGCATAAGACCTCGTTTTTCAATCTTAAACCCGGCATTAACACAAACATTGCCTGCATACCAAACTGCATGTGGTGCAACAGATATTATTGCACATGTCTGCGAACGATATTTTACAAATACAAAAAATGTAGAAACAACAGACCGGTTATGCGAAGCAGTTCTCCTTGCAATGATAAATGAAACTCCAAAAGTAATCAAAAATTCTGATGATTACGAAGCCCGTGCAAATATAATGTGGGCTGGCATGGTTGCGCATAACAACATCGTTGGCGTTGGCCGTTCGCAGGACTGGAACAGCCATGGCATAGAACATGAACTGAGCGGTCTGTATGACTGTGCACACGGCGCAGGTCTTGCTGTTATTATGCCAGCATGGATGACATTCGTTTACAAACATGATGTAATGCGGTTTGCACAATGGGCAACGCGAGTCTGGAACTGCAAGATGGATTTTTCAAATCCAGAAAAAACAGCCCTTGAAGGCATTGCAGCATTTAAAGCTTTCTTAAAATCAATTGGAATGCCTGCAACTTTGGCAGAACTCGGGGGAAAAGCAGAAGACATTCCGCAACTTGTAAAAAATTTCGGTCTTCCAAAAGACGGAAAAGCAGGTGGGTTTGTGCAGCTAAGTTCTGAAGACATTGCTGAAATTTATAAACTGGCATTATAAAAAAACAAAGCCCTTTGAAACAGCATCTCAAAGGGCTTTATATCAACTGAAAAATGTATTAAATTTTCACTAAATCTAATATCTCTTTTACGTCATCTAATCTGTATAAAAAGTAACAGTATAATTATTATATGTCAAAACGACCTGTTTAGAAGTCAAAAAAACATATCTTGTAGGATGATTTTCAAACAAGTCTTCTGTTGTTATAGTTCCATGAGCACCGTCACCTGTAATATCTGACAAAGTATAAGATTTTTCAGAAGTAGTAGAAACTTCGACCCAGTTACCACTTGTATTGGAATATATTTTTCTTGCAACTTTTCTGTCAGAGAAAGTAAAAGTATCTTTTGAGTTGCCGTCTATATGATACCATGTGTGACCATTAAAAAAATCATAAAATCCCCAGCCAGAAACACCACCATCAGGACCAGACGAAGAACTACTGCCACCACAACTAACAAGGCACACAGAACACAAAACTATCAATAACAAAAAAAACTTTTTCATCAAAACCTCTTTTATTGCTTCTATTTCAACATTTTACTAATTTATTGAAAAACTAAATGTTTTTCAGTATTAAGCCACATGCAAAACACTTTGCATATATCAATAAAAAAGAAACAATTTCAAAACTGCAAATTAAAACAAACGCTTTAACACAGCAATTCAATTATAAAAAATATGTATTATAAATTCAACAATTTTTTACAGATTATTTTAATCAAAAAACAAACCTATACAATAATAATAGTTTCAGATGCTGCAAATGATTCAGCATCTGAAACTTGAAAAGCAACATTACATTTATTAAACGTTATACTGCAATCAGCAGATTTTTGCCCAGCATGTTTTATTTTTTTTCAGAGCAACCAAGCCAGCTGTCTTTTTCAATCATTTCTCTTTCAAGCGCATCTAATTTAAAAATATAGCTTTTTGAAAGAGAACCTGATATGAGTTTTACTTTTGCAGTATTATCATCATTTATTGTAATAATTGAATCTGTATCTTTTTCGCCAAAAGTGTGAAACATATCTTCAATGTCTTTTTTGTTCATTTCAACACCAAGCAAACCTGCTGCAAACATCTGCTGTCTAAACGGACGTGCAAAATTAGCAGCAACAAAAGCATATATTTCATTTACTTCAAGAGCCTGCACAGCCTGTTCAACAGAAGCCCCGCAGCCAAAATTTTCGCGTGTAATAATAACACGTTTTCCTGGAATATCAGCTTTTGGATTAAAACCATCAAGTTTTAAATCTTCTAACAAATAAGGTTTTAATGCCTGCTTTGAAGCTTCGGTAAAATATTTTGAAGGAATAATCTCATCTGTGTTAATATCTGAGCGATCAAGGAAAAGTACTTTTCCACCAAATTGTTTCATCTAGTTCTCCTGTAAAAACCTGCACCACTGTATTTTTTCAAACAGCAGAGAGCTATGGATAATATTTTCAAACAAGGTTTATAACCTGTAATTAAATGATAATATCATAGTTTTTGTGTAAATGCCACATTTATTTAAATGTCTTACAAAATTAAAAATACAAAATATTTTTAACTGCCTGAATATCAAACAGCTTCAACAAGCTTTTTCTCAAAAAGTTTTTGAAGAATTAAATCTACAATCTGTTCTGGATTATATTTTGCTGTATCAATAATCAAATCGCAGAAATCATATTTTGTGTTATCAATCTGATAAAGAGCTTTATATCTTGCAGAATCTTCTGAATCTCTTTTTTGGGTAAAAGCCATAATATCTGCCAGTTCACCGCCTTCCCTATTCTGGATGCGTGTGGCACGGATTTCAGGTTCTGCAAGCAAAAATACTTTTAAATCTGCTTCTTTCAACATCCAGACAGCAAGTCTTGAACCCAGGACACAAGATTCTTTTTTTGCAAGTTCAACCTGTCGTCTGTCAACTTCTTTATCAATGGAATCATCAGTTTTGGCAGCTTCAAGAATTTCAGGCAAAGTCATTTTTTTCTCTACTGCAAGCTGACGGAACGTAAAGTTTATAAGAGTTACACCAAGCTTTTCAGCAAGCAAAGTAGACACAGTTGTATTTCCACAGCCACTTTTGCCAGAAATAGCAATTCGAACCTGTTTATTTAAAGGAATTTTATAAGAATTCATATTTTCTCCATAAAAATCAAATTATCAAAAATACAGCTAAAACAGCCCCAATGACATTATATGTAAAATATGCTTATGATTCAATTGATTTTTTATCAGCATAACTGCCTGCATAAAAAAACCGTCTGCAAGATTCTTGCAGACGGTGTAAAATTCATTTCAAATCTTTATTCGCTTCAACCAGCGCAGATTAAATCTTAAAGCGTTCAACTTCTTTTGTAAGAACAGCAACACCTTCAGAGTTTTCAATAGACTTATTCTTTGAATCAATAGCAATCTCACGAATCTTTTCTGAGCTCTGACCCATTTCGCCCATTGCAACATTAATCTGTCCTGTTGCTTCTGTCAAAGATTCCATTTCACGTACAATTTCGGCAGCACCGGCAAGCATTTCTTTTGAACTGTTTCGAGTTTCATTTGCAATCTTGTTGATTTTTTCCATTGAAGCAAGAACCTGTGTATTGCCTTCCTGCTGTTCTTCCATAGCCGAAATAACAACACGTTCCTGCAGCTGAACAGTTTCAGCAAGATTATAGATGCTTGTAAAGTGATTCTGAACAAGTTTCGTACAATCAGAAACCTTTTCAATTGCCACGTTAAGATTTTTAAGTTCTGTATTAATTGCTTTACCCTGCTGGTTAGACTGTTCTGCAAGTTTTCGAATTTCATCAGCAACAACAGAGAAACCTTTACCTGATTCACCAGCATGAGCAGCCTCAATTGCAGCGTTCATAGCAAGAAGGTTTGTCTGAGAAGCAATTGTCTGAATAATTTTTGTTGCATCAAGCAATGAACTTGAACCTTCAAGAATTGACTGAGAAGATGTAACAGCTTCTGAAACACTCTGCTGACCTTCTTCAGCGGCTTTTCTCAACTGACCAACGGCAACAGAGTTCTTTTCAAGAACTTCATTAACAGAACGGACATTAGCAACCATTTCATCAACAGCAGCAGTTGATTCTGCAATGCTTGAAACCTGGATTCCAACATCTTCATCAAGCTTGCGGACAGCCTGTTCAATCTGACGGATACTAGCACTGGCCTCTTCGACACCGCTCGACTGATTTACAACAGATTCACGAACCTGTGTAATTGTACCGGCAATCTGTGTAATAGCTGCAGCAGTTGATTCTGCACCAGTCATCATAACCTGTGCACGACCTTCCGAATCTTCAGCTGTTTCTTTGATTGTATTAAGCAATTCACGTGTTGATTCAACAAGAGTGTTAATTGACATGGCAAGCATACCGTAGTCATCACGGCTATGAACAGGTTCTTTTCGCAAAGAAAAATCATTGTCTGCCATTTTTTCCATCATTTTTACAACATGATTAAGTCGTCGAGCTTCATGATGTGTTTCATTCCGCTGAATAAATACAGAAAATAAAACACAGAAAGCACCAACTGGAATCATTTTTGTACGATAGCATTCCCAGATTGTTTCGTAGTTACCAAGTTCCATTTTGCGGCATGAAAGCATAACAAGCAGAACAGTTGCAATAGTTGAAGTTAATGTAACAAGAACATGCCGTCTTACAAGACCCATTGAAATATCTTTTCTGCGCAATGGAAGCCATTCAAGCCACTGTTCAAATTCCTGAATCCAGACAACATAATAGTTAGTGGAAACAAAAAACAGAGAACCTAAAGTACTAAACCACATATCATGCGGAACAAAATAAATATCTGAAAGTTTGCAAGAAAGTTTTAAAACAAGCGGAAGCAAAAGTGATGCAGCAATAGTAATTATAAACTGAACGACAGTAATTAAATTTGCCTTTCCAGAAAGCCTGTCAAGATTTGATTCTGAACCATCAAAAAAATCAAATGATCGTCTGTAAACGACAGAAACTGAAACACCTAAAACAGTTGTAAAAATAATAAAAAAAATGTTTGGAACAGAAAGAAGAAGTTTTAACAACTGGTCTGTCGGATATACATTACAAAAAGCCAAAAAAATCCAAAAAGCAACTTGATAGCCGACAAAACACAATATACTCCAGAGAGTACATTTCTTTGGAAACGGTGGAATTGTAACAGCCTGATTTTTTTCGTTCATCTAGAATCTCCCTTTTTAAGTCACTTTGCAATTGATATAAACCTGATTTTTTATACCATAGTTTCGTTAAATTTTAGGCAGCAAAGTGAAATCATACAAAAATCAACTTTTAAATATTACAATGCACATTATTTACATATATTTTACTTTATTAAAAATATTCTAGTTTATTTTATATGACATGTCAATCATGAATAAACAAAATCTAAAATAATGTCTTATTGCATAAAAAACACAGCATACAGAATACTAAAAATATTTAATACGATTATATCATATTTTTCTTTTTTTTCAATACAAAATTTGATTTTTAGTATATTTTATAGAGTTTAGAGATTTTTAATATTTTAATTATTTAGTCTGAAATTTAGAATCATATCATGATAAATACGGACTTTTCCAATGACAGGCTTCAGTTTTTAATCTCAGAAAAGAAAAATCAAAAAAAAATGATAATTTTCAGACATTTCTTTTCTGAGAAATAAAACAAGAATTTTTTTCAAACCAATAAAAGCATAAAGCTGATTATTTATACCAGCATCGTTTCAAAATCAGGTGATTTTTCTGCAACTTTCTTTTTCGAACTTTTCTTGAAATTTACAGTCAAAGCACCATTCTTAAAATCAACGACAACACAAGATTTGCTTTCGCCTTCTCCAGACAAAAGCTTCAAAGACAAAGGATCTTCTATCTCACGCTGGATAAGTCTTCGCATAGGCCGTGCACCATACTGCGGATCATAACCATTTGCAACAAGATATTCTGCAGCATCAGGCTTAACGGTTAAAGAAAGATTCTGTTCCATCAGGCGGTTTTCAAGTTCAGCCAGCTGAATCTGAAGAATAACGGCAACTTCTTCTTTTGAAAGTGCTGTAAACACAACAGTATCATCAATTCGATTCAAAAGTTCCGGGCTTAAAAGTTTTTTAAGCTCTGCCATTGCATTTGTTTTAATGTCTTCATAAGCCAAAAGACCTGTTTCAAGACTTGAAAAACCGACACGGCTGTCTGTTGTAATTTGTCTTGCACCTGCATTGCTTGTCATAATAATCACAGTGTTTCTAAAATTAACTGAATGACCAAGATTGTCTTTAAGTTCACCCTCTTCAAGTACCTGTAGAAGCAGATTGAAAACATCAGGATGAGCTTTTTCAATTTCATCTAAAAGCACAACAGAATAAGGATTTTTGCGGACTTTTTCTGTTAAAACACCGCCTTCTTCATAACCTACATATCCAGGAGGAGCTCCAACAAGGCGGCTTGCATTATGCTTTTCCATGTAATCGCTCATATCGACACGAATCAACGCCTCTTCTGTGCCAAACAAAAAACGGGCAAGCGTTTTTGCAAGCAAAGTTTTGCCAACTCCAGTCGGTCCTAAGAAAATAAACGAACCTAAAGGACGGCGTACAGAAGAAACACCAGAACGAGAACGTCTGACTGCCGAACTGATAAGGGCAACAGCTTCATTTTGACCGACAACAGTTTTGTGCAGTTCGGCTTCCATATTTATAAGTTTTGCAGATTCAGAAGCTGCAAGATTTTCCTGCGGAATGCCTGTCATAATTGACAGCACTTTCTTTATGTCGTCTGTCGTAACAACATTTGAACCATTTGAATCAGTTGTCTGCCAGTAATTTCTCACGATATCAAGCTTCTGCCTAAGTTCACGTACCTGGTCTCGCACTTCAGCAGCACGCTCGTAATTCTGTCCGTTTACAAGCTGCTGTTTTTCTTCATTTAATTTTGCAATATTCGATTCTATATCTGCAAGTTCCGGCGGACGTATATCTGCTGCAATTTTTTTCATTGCACCGGCTTCGTCAAGCACATCAATTGCTTTATCCGGAAAATATCGTTCTGTAATGTAACGGCGGCTGTAACGCAAAATCGTATCGATTACATCGTCTTTATAAACAACACCATGAAATTCTTCATATTTCTTTTTTAACCCTTCAAGAATCAGGCGGACATCAGATTCTGAAGGTTCATCAACTGCAATCTGCTGAAAACGGCGCACCAAAGCAGCATCTTTTTCAAAATACTGTCTGAATTCTTTTGATGTAGTTGCACCGATGCATTGAATTTCTCCGCGTGACAATGCCGGTTTTAAAAGATTAGAAGCATCCATTGCACCTTCTGCACCGCCTGCACCAATCAAAGTATGAAGTTCATCAATAAAAAGAATGATATTTTTGCTTTCTGTTACTTCTTTCATTATGCGTTTAAAACGCTCTTCAAATTCGCCGCGATATTTTGTACCGGCAACAACAGAAGCAAGATCAAGCGTAAGAACTTTTTTATTACAAAGATTTCTTGGCACTTTTTCAGAAACAATGCGTTGTGCAAGCCCTTCTACAATTGCAGTTTTGCCAACACCTGGTTCGCCGACAAGAACAGGGTTGTTTTTTGTGCGTCTTGAAAGAATCTGAATGACACGTGCAATTTCTGCATCTCTGCCAATAACAGGATCAAGCTTTTCTGCCCGTGCAAGAGCTGTTAAATCTCGAGAATAATTTTTGAGCACTCCATTAGACTGTCCTCTTGAACCCGCTGCATTTTGCGCCCCGGAAGCACCGGCAGTCTGCATTTGTGGAAAAATCGGAGATTTTGCATGAGATAAATAATCCGAATCGCGCTCAATAAAATCCTGCATGGAAGTTGCTGCACGGCGAATAACCTCTAAAGCTTTTCTTGCATCATCTATTGTCAGATTCTGTTTTTCAAAAAAAGCAGCACATGGACTTTTTTCTTCTTTTATTGCAGCAAGCAGCAAATGCTCTGTTCCGACATATTCACTTCTAAAACTTCTGGCTTCAATCTGGGCAGAATCCAAAAGAGTCCGCAGTCTTCTTGAAGCAGGCAAATCACCAAAGGATATTGTTGCTGCCCTTAAAGGCAAAGACTGTTCAAGCGTAAGCTGCAAAGAAAGAATGTTTATCTTTAATGATTTTAAAACAAGGACAGCACGGCCTTCGCCATGCTTAATAATTGCAAGAATTACATGTTCTGGCAGCAACTGCTCACTGCCATTTTTTCGGCCTTCTTCCTGCGCAAGCACCGTCAGGATTTTTTTTGCTCTATCAGTTAAACCTTTAAACATATTAACCCCAAAATTGAAGAATTAAGGCAGCGTAACAACTGAAAATTTAAAACACACAAAAGTGAATCTTTAAAATTTTCTGAAAAACACCTGCACAAGCAGATTCAACAAAGCTAAAAACAAAACGCTGCAGAAAAATAATTTTTCTAAAGTTCAAGATGAACATTTGAAAGAGCTTCCTGCAAAACCAAAGCACGCAGCCTTTCAATTTTTTCATCTTCTGTGGTAATGTCCTGCTCAAAATTAAAAGAACCGTTTCTAATAACATAAGTCAAGTGCGCATTTTGAACCCGATACAACAATGCAGTCAATTCATGGTGTTTTACTCCAGAAAGCAGCCCTAAATTCAAACCCCATTTGACTTTTGAAACAAGATCAATTCCTTCTCTATTTGTAACTAATCGGCTATATTTTATGGTCGCAATAGCCCGATAAATCAAATCTTTTACACGAGTTGTCCTGCCGTCCAAAAGAGTCATCGTCAAGCCGCGTTCATTTTCAACAAGACGCAGAACAGCAACTTCAAACCGCGAAACCTGTTCTTCTTCTACACCCTGATAAGCCTGACGGTTCTGCACAAGATAAAATGCACCAAGCGGATTTGAGCTGTCATTTGAACCAAAAAACGAAGTTACGGCACAGCCTTCAGACATGGCAGCCCGAAAGAATTTTTCACACACACCAACCATCTGCATTGACGGCAAATGAAGCACACAGGACATTTTCATGCCGCTGCCCAAATCGCGCATAAAAGATGTAAGATAGCCAAATTCATTAGAAGCTGCAAACTGCAGATAATTCTGCAGTTCTGAATCAAGAAGCTTAGACTCTTCAAAAGCGCTGTCGCAATTAAAACCGCTTGCAAAACTTGCAATACGCAGATGATCTTCATAATTGACAGAACATGCAAGCTTGCCGTCAGCACGCAGAATTCCACCAGTCCATGGCTGTGCATACATTGCATAAGAAAACATGCCGCGTTCGCTTAAGATTTTCTGACCAAGAGCATCAAGGCTTGCCATTCTTAAAGCCTGATAATTATCAGCTTTTTCAACATGCGTAAAAGAATCAAAAACGAGCATTTGAACCCGTTCGGCATCATCGCTGTTCAAATATTTTGGAAACACAAAATCAGCAAGATTTCTGGCAAGGCGCACACGTGACGAAAGGACAATGTCATTTTCAGGGCCAGGTGCAGAATACCATGCATCAAGTGAATTGCTTTCAGAAGCATTGTCACTCATCATCATCTCCTTCAGGATAATACGGCTGAGAAGATCGTGTTTCCAAAGCCTTCAGTCTGTCACGATAAACAGCAGCTTTTTCATAATCTTCAAGAGCAACCGCTTCTGCAAGCTTTTCCTGATACATCATTCTGTCTGTTAAAACAGAACGGAAATGAGCAAGCTTTTTTGGCAATTCGCCATGATATGTGCCTTCAATTCCATGGCTTTTTAAAATACTGAATATTTCGCTTTTAAAAACTGTATAGCATTCAGGGCATCCGGCAGTTTTAAATCTGCGCAAATCTGCAAGAGTCCGTCCGCATACAGGACATGCAGAAGAAGGTTGATTTACGTTATTTGCATCTTGAAAAAGACCTGAAAGCAAATTATTAAATGCTTCTGAAGCATTTCTTCCGGCAGCATTGATGCCACGTTCTCTTGCACATTCAACACAAAGATGCAGTTCTACAGTTCTTGTTGAAGAAACCTGCTGAACAAAAACAACAGCATCCCTTAATCCACATATATCACATTTCATAAAAACCTCTTAAAAAAAACAGCAAAAAAATCTTCACAGAAACATCAGAAAGTCTTCAACAAATATTTAAATTATCTGCAGCAATCTGTCTTATTGCCAGTTTGCAAATTCAAACAAATCCGGCTAAACAGCAATTAAATCTTTCGCAAGACTTCAAGAGGTTTCTCTTCGGCAGCCTTTCTGGCCGGCAGCAAAGAAACAGCTGTTGAAAGCAGCAGTGTTGCAATTGCAATTACAAAAATATCTGCAAACGGAACAACAATCGGAATATTCGTCAGATAAAACTCTGGATCAAGCAATTTAACTGGAACAAAAGCCTCAACCGGAGTATTTCCAATATGACTGACAGTATAACCCAAATGAGCAAATATGTTTACAATTTTTTCGATAAAACTGATAATTTCGTTTGCTTTTGTTGCACACAAAAGTCCAAGAGGAATGCCTAAAAGAATGCCGCCCAAACCTGTCAAAAAACCAGTAAGCAAAAATATCAATTTAATTTCTTCAGGTGAAGTTCCAATTGCTTTTAAAATGGCAATTTCTTTGCGCTTTTCCATTGTAAGCATTATCAATGCAGAAGAAACATTAACAGAAGCAACAAGAACTATCAAAAACATTATGAAAAGCAGCATCATTTTTGTAGTACTGAAAGTTTCATAAGTTGATCTGTTAAGTTCTTTCCAGTTATAGACTCCAAATTTTGAACCGGCTGCTTTCTGACATTCTTCCTGCAGTGCATAAAGATCTTTTGCAAAAGCATCAGAAGTTTTTATGCCGACCAGCACCCTTGAAACATTCGAAGCTAAGAATTCAAACCCAGTTTCAAGCGGAACAAAAACCCAGAGAGCATCAAGTTCCTGATACCCTGAAGAAACTATACCGCAAATATTAAAAGAAACAGTCTTTGGCACAGTTTTTCCGTTTGGCAGCGTACTCATTGTTATAAGCCTTATTGTATCGCCAACAGAAACATCTATTTTTTTTGCAAGAGCATTACCGATTACTGCACTGCGGCTATTTTCAAATGAAAGAGTTCCGTCTTTTATTTCAAAAAGATTTCTAAAAGATTGATTTTCATCAAATAAACCCGGTTCAACCGCCCTTACAGTAGCACCGCTCCGTTCTTTTTTGCCGGTTGCAAGCGCCATGCCTGTACGTTCAATATATGTGCCTTCTACACCTTCCATTCTGTCAAAAACAGAAGCAAGCTCTTTCAGCTGTTCAATATTTTCAGCGGAATTTGACTGAGCCTTATATTGAATAGCCTGCATATGATAAGACGAAAGTTCCACAATGCGTTCTGTCATGCCCGTTATCATGCTGCCTGCAAAAACAAGCACAACCAAAAGAGGAATCAGGCTCAAAGCAACACAAATCATTGAAGCAAAAACGCTGCGCTTTGCAGGACTTTTTGAGAACGAACCATCTGCAGAGGCAGCATCTGGCTTTGACGGAAACATAAAACGAAATGACAGACGCAGTAAAGAAGAAATTGTCATAATTCAACAAGGTTCCCATTTTTTATGCTGTAAATAAAGTCACCGTTTTTTGCAAGATTCATATCATGAGTTACAAGAAGCAGCGTTTTTTTATATCTTTCAACAAGCGAAAACAAAAGAGAACCGACATTCTGTGCATTAACAGGGTCAAGGTTTCCGGTCGGTTCATCAGCCAGAATAAGTTCAGGGTCATTTATAAGGGCACGGGCAACAGCCACGCGCTGCCGCTCTCCACCAGAAAGCTGAGATGGAAAATGATAAAAACGCTGTTCAAGCCCGACATCGCACAGAAGGTCTTTTGCACGTTCAATTGCCCTGCGTTTTGAAACACCGGCAATAAGTGCACTCATTGCGACATTTTCAACTGCATTAAAATCTTTAAGCAGATAATGAAACTGAAAAATCAAGCCGAGCACTTTTGAGCGGTAATGGGTAAGTTCTTCCTCATTTTTATCACTTACGATAAAATCGCCAACTTTTACAGAACCACAGGAAGGAGCATCCAGAGCACCGATTATATTGAGCAATGTGCTTTTGCCAGAACCACTTTCACCGGTAATGACAACTTTTGTTCCTCTTTCAACAGTCAAAGAAAGATTCTTTAATATTTCAAGCTGCTCGCTTTCGGCATTATAAATTTTTGAAAGATTTTCAACTCTAACTAAAGGTTCATTACTCATCACGCAACACCTCTGCACAAGACAAATTAAGGACACTTCTGCTTGCAGCCCATGAAGCCACAAGCGAAGCAAAAACACCAAAAACGGCAATAATGCAAACTTCGCTCAGGACAATTCTTGGCGGCACAGACGCAAAAACATCATACATCATGTTATATTCAATATAATGCACGCTTTCCGGCGAAAAAAGCACGGCAAATGAATGCTCAATATGATATAAAAAACTGGAAATAAAAAACAGGATTTTATCAATATTTACACACAGCAGCAGACCAAAAGCAGTTCCGGGCACGGCACCTGCAAAACCTGTCAAAAAACCCTGTAAAATAAAAATCGACTGAATTGCATTTTTTCTGGCACCCAAGGCAGACAGCACAGCAATATCATCTTTCCGCTCATAAACGATGCGCCGCAGACTGTTAAAAATGTTTACACCGACAACAACAAAAATCAAAAGCACAAGCATCATCATCATGTTTTTTTCAACACGAAGCGCACCAAAAAAAGCACGGTTATAACTGCGCCACGACTCAAGAATCAATTCAGGAAAAAGTTTTGAAATTTTTGCTGTATAGCGGCTGTCAAAACTGCTGTCTTTCAGTTTTACACCAATCACAGGCAAGGCAGTGTTTCCAAAAAGTTCATCTTTGTTTACGTCAGACACAAACACAAAAGACGAATTGATGCCTGAATAACCGCAGGAAAAAAGACCAGAAACAGTATAGATACGGCTTGTATCAATAAGGCTTACGGCAGAAGAACCTGAAACAGCAACAAGTGTCACTTCATCGCCAACAGAAACATTAAGCTCATACGCAAGTTCATCACCAATGACAATATAATCCTGCTGCGATAAATCAAAATCA
This sequence comes from Treponemataceae bacterium, assembly GCA_045627325.1. Classification (GTDB taxonomy): domain Bacteria; phylum Spirochaetota; class Spirochaetia; order Treponematales; family Treponemataceae; genus UBA1240. The sequence continues at coordinate 13,499 of JAZQNK010000058.1, forward strand.
CCATCGGTAATTTTTAATTCTCTACGGAAACCTTTGTCAGTTTCATAAACATCAGGCGAAACAGCCCTGATAAGTGCCCCGCTCTGCCGTCCTTTATCTGCAGCTATAAGACTCTGTCCTTCATAAAATGGAATACAAACAGAAACATCGCCGTCATTTAAGGCATATTCAGAAAAACGCGCATATTCATCACTATTATGACCCTGCACACGAATATGATAAGAGCTTATCTCAAGAATACTGTCGATGTAGCTCATCTGAAGACCATTCATAACAGAAATTATCGTAATAAGGGTCATTACACCAAAAGCAATGCCAAGTGAAGCCAGAAAAGAAGTTAATGCAGCCCTGCCTTTTTTATCTTCTGAAGCAAAGCGCCTTGAAACAAAAAAAAGCCATGAAACAGACATAGATTTTTTCACTGGTTCACGCTCCTTATAATCATGCCGTTCTGTTCGATATGCTGAGATTTTTTTAGACCGTTTTCATAATTTGTTACTACAGCCATGCCGTCATCAAAAAGCACTTTTTCAACATAATCTTTTTCGCTTACATAAGTGCGGTCAAAAACTTCTTTGCCGGCTTCAAAACGCTTTTCATCTGGACGATGTCCTTTGCCGTCATATGAAAAAGTGCGTTTAATAAGACCATGCTCTTTGTCTGCAGTCTGCTCTTCAATTACACGACCCTTTTCATCATATTTTTTCATAAATGAACTTACAGGCTTTTTCTTGGGCTGACTGTTTTCATTAAGCTCAAAAACAGATTCAGCAAGTACAAAACCTTCCGGGCTGTATCGTGTTTTTGTTTGAGTTCCTTCGTCATAGCGCGTAATTGTACGCTGCTTTTTGTGCAAAATCTCTTCGGACTCTGTATAAGAATAAAAAGTTTCAGCAACCAAAACCGAAGATTCTGATGCATAAAGCCATTTCTGCTCTTTTATAAGATTCATCTCTTCGTCATAAAAACACTGTCTGTAGCCTGCTTCATCAGCAAACACCATTGATTCAATGCCTTTATCTGTTCGCACGACATACGTTACATCGCCGGCAGATTTTGCACCTAAACCAGAACCGCTGCGCTGCAGGCGGAATCTTCCTGTTTTATCAATACGGGTCTTATCTGTACAAAAAACTTGAGAAACAAAACATATAAAACAAAAAACAAAAAAAAGTTTTTTATTCACCGACAAATGTCTCAACATAAGAATCTGCATCAAAAAGATTTAAATCTTCGTATTTTTCACCAGTGCCAACAAACGCAACCGGAAGATTTAATTCTTTGCCAACAAGAGCTGCAACACCGCCGCGTGCAGTTGAATCATATTTTGTAAGCACCACAGCATCAACACCAACAGCTTCATTAAAAACTTCTGCCTGTCTTAGTGCATTCTGCCCTGTCGTTGCATCAATTACAAGAATTTTTTTATAGCAGCCTTCGCTTGCTTTTTGAGATGCAATGCGGTCAATTTTTTGAAGCTCGCGCACAAGATTTTCTTTATTGTGCAGACGGCCGGCTGTATCTGCAATTACAAGCCCGCCGCCCTGAGAAGAAACCGCATCAGCAGCATCAAACACAACAGCACCAGGGTCGCTGCCGTCTTGATGGGCAACAACACGTAATTTCAACTGTTCACCATGATATTGAAGCTGTTCAATTGCAGCCGCACGGAAAGTATCTGCAGCAGCAAGAACAATCGGCTTTACACCGTTGTTTTCAAAATAGCGGCCAAGTTTTGCAGCAGTTGTTGTTTTGCCTACACCATTTACACCAAGCATAAGATAAATTGAAGTTTTGCCTTCGGGCGGTTCAAGTTTTATTTCTTTAACAAAAGAGCGGATATTCTGCTTTAAAACATCATAGACACCCTCTTGTGTAACAATTCCATTTTTTCTGCATTCTTTTTCAGCCTGTTCAGAAAGTTCATATGCTGTTTTTGCACCCAGATCGCCCTCAATCAAAACATCTGTCAAATCTTCAAAAAATTCATCTGAAAGTTCAGATTTATGCGAAAAAAGCGACTTTAATTTTTCTGAAAAACCATTTTTAGCCATATAATTCCTCTTTTTGTTTTAAGACAGCACTAATCTGAAATTTTCAGGGCTGCGTTTGTTCTTCATTCGAAGAATCTATTTCCGTTGTTTCAAGATTATCAACAGTTTCATCATCTGATTCATCAACAAATTCAATGTCATAAGGCTCAACTTCAAGCCTGTTTTTCTTATTAACTTTATTGAGAATTTTGCTGCCTGATTTTTCTGTAATATCAACAGTCTGCGGCAGAATTTTATTAGCCGTAAACAGATAGCGCCCAAGCTGAAACAAAAAATTTGCACCAAGCGTAATTGTTGCAGCAGTAGAATAATTTGAGTACATCTGCCATTGTGCAACGGCAGAAGAATCGCCCCTGTTGTAGCTAAGCGAATTTTGATTTGCTATAGTCATGCCTTTTGAGAAAAAAAGCGCCGGCAAAGAAAAAAGCAAAGCAGCGTAGGAATTATACAAATTGGTTCTTGTTTTTTCAATCTCGTATGAATAATCAACCAATGCAGGCTCAAAAGTAATTGTGCCCTGCACATTCGGATCTGATTTAGAATCAGTTCTGTCTGTATTGTTTTTAACTATAAAGTAACGTTTTTTTCCAAAATCATCAGAAATTTCACCAAGAGTTGTACCTTTTTCAACAGATACATGAGAAGGATTCTCAAGTGGAAGTCCTGAAGCATAAAGGCTTTGATTGCTTGTCTGTGCCTCAAAAGCAACATTTACAATCTTCTTCGGCGGCATTTTAACCTGAATTATAAATTCATCAGTTTCTGTAAAAGCATATTCAAAACGTTTTGCTTCATAGCCGTCTGAATAAATATAAATATTGTGTTTTCCGTTTTCAACTTCAATTTCAGAAACATCCTGCGGAAGTGCACCGTCAATATAGATTCTGGCATTTTTTGCAGCTTCTTCAGGCATAATTTCAAAACGAAGCTGAACAGGCTTAGAATTCAGCACAAAAGGATAAAGTTCTTTTGCTATCAGCGTTGCAAGAGCCGGAAGATCAGAAAGACTGCCGACATCACTTATGGTTGCAGCAACTACTGCACCAGGAAAAACAGAAAATTCAACAGACACATTCACAAAACCAGAACGTTCAATCATGCTTCCGGTTATAATTCCGTCTACATTTTCATTAATGACACGATTTTCAAAAGCAAAAGAACTTTCGTCTGTGCGTCTGCCTTCAAACTGTTTCGATGCATCATTCTTCCACAGCTTTATGACAAGCCGGTCGCCCGGGCGTTCATCTGAAACATAAACAGCTTTTTGATTTATTGCAAAGGGAGAAGTTTTTACGCTCGGATCAAGACCAAGCGGCTCTGCATCTTTCTGCAGATTATAGGAAATTTTTGTACGGATTTCTTCAATTTTTTTGTCTGATTCTTTGGTAAGCTTCTGCTTCTGTCTTTTAGAACCTTCATCAAAAAAAATTGCATCTTTTTTTCTGATTTCGGAAGAAAGCTCGTTAAAAAGTTCCTTGCGCTCTTCTTTTAATTCGTAACGGACACGCCGTTCAATTTCTGATTCTTCAAGAAGATGACCGCCACGCCCGTCAAGACAACCTAAAATCAATGCAGGCAATTCTACTGCAGCTTTCTGCGCAGAATCAAGGTTTGACTGTGAAGCACTCACACTGAAAGGAACAGCTGCAAGCACCCATTCATCTGCATGAATAGGCACAAAAGGACACAAAAACACAAAAGCAAAAAAAATCTTTGCCATCAGTTGAGAGATAAAATCAGCTCCAAATTGTCTTTTGTGTCCTTTCACAGAAGCTCCGTTTTCAGCATTAAACATCCATATCGTCATCAGAACCGACATCTGATGCAAGACCTTTCCATTTTAGCTGCAAAAAGTTTTCGATAAAGTCATCAATGTTGCCGTCCATTACAGACTGAATGTTTCCAACTTCGTGTTTTGTACGGTGATCTTTGACCATTGTATACGGCTGAAAAACATACGAACGGATCTGGTTGCCCCATGAAATGTCTTTTTTTTCTTGAGAAAACTTTGCATTTTCCTTTTCTCTTTCAGCACGGTAATACTCGTACAGACGGGCACGCAGCATGTTCATGGCTGTCTGTCTGTTCATTGTCTGACTTCGCTCTGTCTGGCAGGCAACAACAATTCCTGTCGGCAGATGCGTAAAACGTACAGCAGAATCAGTTTTATTGACATGCTGTCCACCCGCACCACCAGAACGATAAGTATCAACACGCAGATCTTCCGGTCTGATTTCTACTTCAATGCTGTCATCAAGGACAGGGAAAACATAAACAGAAGAAAAAGATGTGTGCCGACGTGCATTTGCATCAAACGGACTTATGCGCACCAGACGATGAACGCCGGCTTCTGACTTAAGATATCCGTAAACGTAATCACCAGTAATTTCTGCTGTTACAGATTTTATGCCGCCTTCTGCTTCAAGAATATCAACAATTTCAATTTTATAGCCGCGGCGTTCGCACCAGCGCGAATACATTCTGAAAAGCATCTGAGCCCAGTCACAGGCTTCTGTTCCACCTGCACCGGCATGAATTGTAAGATAAGCGCCATTTCTGTCTACTTCATCAGAAAGCAGGTTAAGAATACTCTGTTTTTCAAATTTAGAACGGATATCGTTCAAAGACGAATTTATCTCTTCTTCAAGAGATTCATCTGCACCTTCTACGGCAAGTTCATAAAGAGCTTCTGCATCTTCAATTGCAGCAACAAGCTCTTTCCATGGTTCAATGCGTGCTTTAAGGGCTTTTATATCCCCCATAACTTTTTCGGCTTTCTGCGGATTGTCCCAGAAACCAGGTTCACCTGTTAAAGCTTCTTTTTCAGCAATTTTTGACTCAATCGCAGCAGAGTCAAAGATGCCCCCAGACTTCAAGAATATCGGCTTTCAAATCAGCCAAAGGGATTTTTAATTCATCAAGCATTTTTTTCCTCAAAAATAAAATAAAGATAAAATAACTTCCGAAATTTTATTTTCAAAATTTTCAGAAGATTTTATTGTGCGCTTAAAATACTTTTATAAAAATGAACTTTACAAAAGCATAAAGACATCTTCAAAACAATTTTCAGAAAATTTCATATAAAAAACAACGCATCAGAAATAATGCACACAACTAAAGCACAAGCAGCATGCTTGACTTTTCGCAATCAACAGCTGCAACGCAGCACATTCAGAGTATTGAATACTCCGCACGAATAACAGGAATGCAGTATTTCAGCAGCCGTTTTTAATTCAGACATTTCTCAAATCTAAAAACAAAAATTCAAGACTCAGACATGCGCATCAACATTTTGCGCCATTTCTTTTTGTTCAATTCAGTAATAGCCATAACACCCTGCACCGGATACTGATAAATGCGCAAAGTATCATAATAGTCTGTTACACGGTCAATATCTTTTTTAAGAGCAAGAAGACGTTCTTCGCTTACAGATGTGTGTTCCCAGCAGGAACGCTGCTTTTTTGTGTAACCATAAAAAGTAAGAAGTTTTGCAAGGGTCTGAGCTGATTCAGTTGACCCCGGGTCTAAAATAACAGAAACAAACATACTGTTAGAATATGATAATCAAAGTATCTTGTCAAACCGTATTATTTGGTTAATTATATAGATATGAAAAGAATTTTTGGAATATTTGCATTTATCTGTTTTTTTCTTGCAAAAACACTGGCACAAACAGGAACAGCCGTAACAGACATTTCTGTTTTAATAACAAATATGTCTGTTCAAATTACATGGAAACGCGCACAAGGATATTCATATTCGCCAGACATAAATTACCGCATATACAGGGATACAAAACCGCTGACAAAACAGACAATAAATTCAAACACACTGATTGCAGAACAAGATTCAAGCCAATTGATTTTTTCAGAAATTCTGCCGGACATGGCAAACTATTATTATGCAGTTATGGCTGTAAAAGATGACAGTTTTCTTACAAACGAAGTTCTGCCCGGCGTAAATGCAACGCACCAACCCATAAAAGGGCAATATCCATTATGGGAAGAAGTTGAAAAAGCAAACATAAGCAATTTCAATGTAATAGCACAGAGCAATTCGGTCATCATTACATATACAACAGAAAACAAAGGCAACAAGCTGAATCTTTACAGAAGCACTGCACCATTCAGCAGCATTGACAGTCTTGCAGCAGCAATGCTTGTTTCAAGCTTTACAGACACAGGTTCTCCACTTGTCGATGTTCCGCCTGTAAATGAATATTTTTATTATGCGCTCATTGACGATTCATCTGTTTCAGACGGAACAGCCCGTTTTGTCCGTGGAATTACAACATCTCTTGCACCTGTATGCATAATGCGCTCAAACCAGCAGCTAAAGACAACCGCCCAGACAGCAAGAGTCGCACCACTGCCAATAGATTCTTCAATTGAATCAAATTCATACACAAGCTCAATAATTCTGCCGGACATTGAAATAAAAGAACAGACAGAAAAGCAGGCAAAAGAAGCTTATATATTTCCAACAGAAACACCAGGATATCTTGGTGGAACAACAGAAATCAGCCTGATTATAAAAGACTGCTTTTTAACCCAAAACTGGCCGAAAGCAGAAACAGAATTAAACAGATACATTTATAATACAAATTCCAACAGTGCAAAACAGCGTGCAGAATTTTATCTTGCAGAAACGTATTACTTTATGGGAAAAAAGCGTCAGGCGCTTCTGCTTTTCCTTTCGCTAAGAGATGTATATCCTTTAGAAAGCGCCGAATGGATAGATGCAACAATAGCACTTTGATTTTAACACATCTAAGCATAAGAACTTGTTATAGAAAAGGGAAAATTCTACCTAGAATTTTCCCTTTTCTATAATTGCATGCTTCAGCCTGATTTTCAAAAACTGCCGCACAGCACATAAACAATTACTTTAATTTATGCAAACTGTGCACCGAAGTTTCGCATCAGGGTTTGTTCTGCTAATTTGAAATTGTATTGAAAAGCAATCAGATTTTCGAATTTCAACGTTGAGCCAGCTGAAAATAAATAAAGGGAAGAACAAACCTTAACAGAAATCATGGTTTATTCTTCCCTTGGATAAAAACTGTAAGAATTAAAAAACTTATTTAATAGATTTTATCAATGTAATTAATGCCGGTTTCTGTTTATCAACAGTCACGTTTTCTGCCGGCTGTATCTTTTCTAAAGTTTCTGGAACAGGCAGAAGTTCATCACCTACATTAATGCGGTCATAAAATCCTTTCTGCTTAATATTTGCTTCGGAAATATCTTCAGAAATCTGTGTAACAGTAACAGTACCGAATAAATCCTGTTCATCAAAAACGGTTCCAAGTGTTTTGTCTTCTACAACAACTTTATCCTTTTTGATTACATTAAAGACCATGTCTTTAGCAATTCCTTCAGTTTTGCCAAAATCAATAAGGGCTGTTGAACCATTTCTGCCAATAATCTTTGCTCTTTTTGGCAGTGCATCTGTAACAATCTGGCTCATGCGACGCAATGCATTTGCATAACGGTTGTTTCCAGTGCGATAAACTTTGAATTCTGCTGCTTTATTTCCTGTTCTTGCAACATAAACTGTCAAAGATACAGTAAGTTCACGTTCATTTTCTTCAAACTCAACAAGACCAAAATAATCCTGCTTGCCTTGTCTTGAAAGTCTGAATGCTTCAGAGTAACCGCTGATCGAAGAATTATATGCAGATACTTTAAGCCTGCCGTCAGCAGAAAGAGCTTCTGCAAGCATTTGAGATGTAAGCTGCTCAGAATCTGGATGAACAAGCTGAACAGTAGGCTGAATATAATAAAGACCAATCTTGTATCTTGTTTTATCAAGATAGAACGGATCAACATCCCATTTATTTGCAAGGCTTCCTTCAAGCAAAGATTCATATGATTCAATTTTGTCTTCAATGTCTCTGCTTTCATTGCCCTGCTCCCTTATAAAACGGAGCTGTCCTAAATAATTTTCAGGGAAACCGTCTCGAAGCAGAATTTCTGCAAACGCAAGTCTTGAATTTGCATTTGCAGGATTAATTATAAGTGCACGCTTGTATTCATAACGAGCCTGAAGTGACTGATATTTCTGTGAAAATTCTTCTGCTTTTTTGCTGTGCCATGCAGCCCATTTTGCCCGGCGACCGTCTTCAATATCAAGATAAGAACAGACAAGCTGTTCCATTGCCGTGCGCATAATTTCATCTTCCGGGTCAACTTCAAGTCCACTTTGATATGCTGTAATTGCTTCTTCAATACGGTTAAGCCGTGTCAAAGCAAGTCCTTTCAGATACCATGCAGATGTAGATTTGCGGTCGCGGCTGATGCGATACTCACAGATGTCAACAACAGACTGATAACGCATTGTTGAATAAAGAATTGATGCAAGAAGGCTGTATGCTTCATCATAGCCTGGCTTTAATTGAATTGCAGCCCTTACACGACCTTCTGCTTCAATCCAAGAACCTTCTCTTGCAAGAATGTATGCTGCAAAATAATGAACTTCCGGATTATCACTGTGAAATTTAAGAGCCTGATTTATATATTCTTTTGCTGCTTTTGTTTTTCCAAGTTCATAAGAAACAAGTGCGAGCGAAAGCAGTGCTTTACGGCTTTCAGGCTGTCGTTTCAATGCATCAAGATACAAAGACTCAGCCCCGGATATTTTTCCGATAAAAATGTCCAGCTCTGCAAGACCGAAACGAGCATCTGTATCGTTTGGATATCGTGTCAAAACCTGGTCAAAAATAGCACGTGCTTCGTCTAGACGGGCAAGACCAATAAGTGCAAAACCTTTAAGATTTGCAATTGCTGTAGTATTTTTTAAATATTCCGCAGCAGAATCAGCATAAGAAATTGCCAGATCGTATTCACCAAGTGCATAAGTACATTCTGCAAGACTCAGCCACGCCTGTCCATAAGACGGATTAGAGCGCAATGCTTCCTGGTAATACTCAATTGCGCTGTACCAGTTCTGCGCATCCTGCTCATCTTTTCCTTTTTCATACCATTCAAGAGCAGACGGCGTTTTTGCACCTGAAGTACCAAAAACAGATTGTGCAACAAGCATTGCACCAACTGCCAAAAACACTAACGCCAAAAATCGTTTTTTATTCCCACCCACCGTTATTCTCCTGTTCGTTTAATAACCTTTATCTGGTTAATACGGTGTCCTTCCATATCTTGCACAATAAAATCATAAGAATTCCAACTGACTTTCTCGTACTTAACTGGAATTTTACCGAACAAATCAAACACAAAACCGCCAAGAGTATCAAATTCTTCATCTGGAAAATCAGAAGCAATTGTTTCATTCAAGTCTTCGACATTAACACGAGCATCACAAAGCCACATGTTTTCAGATATAATCAAAATATCTTCACGCTCATTGTCAAATTCATCTTGAATGTCGCCTACGATCTGCTCGATGATATCTTCGAGACATACAATGCCGGACATTCCGCCATATTCATCAATTGCAATTGCAATATGAACATGCCGTCTTTTAAATTCTCGTAACAAACTGTCAATACGTTTAGACTCTGGAACGAAAAAAGGTTTACGAATTACGTTTTCAAGCACAAAATTTTCATGTTTTGACACAGAACGTATCAAATCCTTGACATGAAGCACGCCGACAACATTATCAATTGAACCGTTATAAACCGGAAAACGGGAATGTCCGCTTTTTGTTACGGTTTCAAGGATTTCATCTAACGACATTTCATCTGAAATAAAATCAACATCAATTCGCGGAATCATTACTTCCTTTACTGCGGTTTCGGACAAATCTTCAACACCGCGAATCATATCCCGTTTTTCTTCTAAAATCTGTTCCTGTTCTGTTGCTGCCGCAGCAGCGCCACTACTGTGAGGTTCCTCCTCACCTGATTTTCCAAATAATTTATCTAAAACTTTCATTCAATAGTTCCTGTAAATAAAAATTCCTTTAACTCCAAATTTCATCTGTAATAATTTCAGGATAATCTAATTTCTTCAAAAAATTTTCCTGAAAAACGAGCATCGGCTGTTCTGGTGAATTATCAGAATGATCCATGCCTTTTAAATGTAAAACACCGTGAACGAGAAGTCGTTTCAATTCATTATCAAAAGAAACATTAAATTCTCTGCAATTTGAACCCAATGTATCAAGACTTATTACAATGTCGCCTGCCGTAAACCAGTTTTCGCCATTTTCATCTTCATATTCATCACCAAGTTCAAAAGAAAGCACATCTGTAGGATTATCAATTTTGCGGTACTGCCTGTTCAGTTCATGGATAAAATTATCATGGCAAAACAACACAGAAAGCTCCCAGTGATCAAGTTCAAGTTTTTCAAGCACATGCAAAATGAATGGTTCTATTTTTTCGAACCACGACGGCGGACTGCTGTCTTCTTCCATGTTAACAAACACATTATTTTTCATAACTTTCCTTTATGACTCACTTTTCTTTTCCTGTTTTTCAGAATCTGCATTTTTTCCAGTTTCAGGCTGGTCAGGATCTTTCTGATTTGGATATTCAATGCGTGAATGGTAATAACCTGCAAGAATATTTACAAAAACAGACTGAATTATATCAACATCCTTAAAAGTCAGCGTAGATTTATCAAGCTGTCTGTCTTCATATTTTTTCATTACAAGCTGACGGATAAATTTTTCAAGCCGCGGCACAGACGGTTTATCAAGCGTGCGGCAGGCAGCTTCGACTGTATCAGCAAGCATTACAACAGCAGATTCTTTAGTTGACGGTGGATTTCCCGGATAAGAAAATTCATCCGGGGAAATTGATTCGTCAAGCTGTTTTGCTTCATTATAAAAATATGCAATAATACCGTTTCCATGGTGTTCTGCAATTATATCAATAACTTCATCCGGAAGATGAAGTTCACGTGCTTTTTCAATTCCTTTTTTTACATGGCGCCGGATGACAGAAGCCGAAAGACGCGGATTTAATTCATCATGTTTATTATATGCACCCTGATTTTCAACAAAATATTCAGGCTGTTCAAGTTTTCCAAGATCATGATAATAAGCACCGACACGTGCAAGCAACGGATTTGCATTTATTTCGCGGCAGGCACTTTCTGCCAGTGTTGCAACCATCATTGAATGGCTGTAAGTTCCAGGAGCTGTAACCATGAGATGCTTCATAATCGGTGTGTTCAAGTCTGATAAATCCATTAACCTGAAAACGGTAACCGTATTAAGAAGGGATTCCAGCGGTGTTAAAAAGCCAAGTACAAGAACACCGGAAATAAAACCGTTAAAAGCAATTTCAGCAAGACATACTGCTATTTTTGTTGAACCGTGCGGCAAAACTACCCACAGGACAAAAAGAAGCAGGGCGTCCAAAAATCCAAGAACAAATGAAACATAAATAAAATCAATGCGCTTTTCCATTCTGTAAACAAGACGCGCGCTAACCAGGCTTGAAATTAATACAAAAAGCAGCACAACAGGATTAAAAGAAGTTGCCACAAGGCTGCCTAATGCAAACAGAAGCGCAAAACAGTTTGCAGTTTCAATGTTTATCAAAATTGTAATAAGCATGGTGCATAATGCAGCCGGAATAATTACGACAAGCTGAAAAGCTGACGCAAAAGTTCTTGTGTTTACCATTAATGCAGAAATGCTGTAAACAAGAATAAAAAGTGCACCAAGAAAAATTGCTTCGCGCAATTTAAAAACATGGTTTTTCTGTGCAGGTTTAAAAAGAAAAATTGCAACAACAACAAGCAGCGCAAGATAAAGAACAGATTTACCAAAACCTTTAAAATTTAACTTTGAAGGTTCACCGGAAATAAGCTTTAATTTTTCATATGCTTCTTCTGTAATTGGAAAACCTTTTTTAATTATTTTTTCACCAGCCCGAACGACAAGACCGTCTGTCGTTACAGGAATTATTGTACGTTTGGCAACAACCGTAATGTCAGAAATCTGTCCAACTTCGTATTCTGTATAGATTGGTTTGTTCGTATTTTTGCGTGTTGCAAAATCAATAAGTGATATAAACGACGAAAGCAAAAACACACACAGCAAGACAACAAAGCATGCTTTATTTTTTTTAATTGAATCACCAATTGAATTCAAAAAAAGCGATAATACTCCGTTTTTTCTTTCGTTTTGACTTTTAAACTTCTTCCGCATTTTGATAAGCTCTAATTATTTTTTTGACCAGCGGATTTCGTACAACGTCTTCGGCATGCATTTCCATAATGCAGATGTCATCAACAGAAGCAAGAATTTCTGTTGCCTGAACAAGACCAGACGGAATACGTTTCGGCAGATCAATCTGAGTTATATCTCCAGTAATAAATACTTTCGACCCTTCTCCCATTCTTGTTAAAAACATTTTCATCTGCTCAGCTGTTGTATTCTGAGCTTCATCAAGAATGATAACACTGTCATTAAGAGTTCGTCCACGCATATAAGCAAGTGGTGCAATCTCTATCATGCCATTTTCATCCATTCTCCGCAGGATATCCCTGGGCAAAAGATTATCCATAGCATCATACAACGGGCGAAGATATGGATTTATTTTCTGTTCAAGATCTCCTGGCAAAAAACCAAGACTTTCGCCAGCTTCAACAACTGGTCTTGTAAGAACAAGTTTTCTTTTTTTGCGCGAAAGCAAAAGAGACAAAGCTTCTGCTACAGCAAGAAACGTCTTGCCTGAACCGGCAGAACCGGTACAAAAAACCATATCATATTTGCGCATATTTGCAATAAGCGCTGCCTGTTGTGCTGTTTTTGGATAAATACGCTGAAAAGCGCCGGGAATCTGAATAAAATTTTTAGAAAGCGGTACCTGCCCGCAAGACTGATCTTTATGATCTAAAGCAGCGATATCCTTAAGAACAGACTGTATTACGTCTTTTGGGTTTGAACGGTCTTGAGAAAGCTCATTAACTATGCGTTCCACCAAAAGCTTAAAACGGTCACAAATTCCTGCATCAGCATCAAAAACCGAAAGTTCGTTGCCCCGCAAAAATACGCTTACACCTAAGTGTTCTTCAATGAGTTGCAAATTACTGTCATTTATGCCGCATAACAGACCAAGAATATCCGGATCAGATACGACAATCGTATAAGAAGATTCCACTATAAACGATTTTACTTGCGGACCGCTAATCCGTCAAGGGTTCAGTTTGACAGAACCATATTCATCAACAATATTGCTCTGCATTGCAGACATCGGCTTCCATACAACAGAAACAGAAATATACGGCGAATAATCATATCTGGTTGTACCATTTTCAGTCAGAAGCCTTGGTTCAACTTTAATCTTTGACTTAATATCCCAGTCATGCAGATTATGATCCATTTCAAGCGAAAGGCTTTTTAATTTAAAACCTGAATTTTTACGCTTGTTATATTCTGCAAAATTAAATGAATCCATTAAATCCTGCCACATATTTGTTTCGCCCGGCATAATAACACCAGAACCGAGTGCACCCTGAAAATAACGGTAAACAACATCGTTTCTATGCTCAGAAGAAAATTTAATGTCAATAAATTCATTTATCCTAAATTGGAATGATGGAGAAATTGTAAAATAACTTAAAGGTGGCCGCAAAAAATCCCAGACAAAATCGGCCGTTACTGCCGGAGCAAATCCGACACGGTTCTTCCACCAGAAAAATGATTTACTAGGACTTGTATAGCTTATTTTTCCCTGATACGGACGGAATTTTTCTTCGCCGTCTGTTTTCCAGCCTGTAGAAGTATCGAATTTATATCCGGTTGTGTACAGACTTGAATAAGAAAGAGATAAACCGCCATAAGACGCTGAAAACCTGAAATACTCATTCCGATGTGCGTCGGTCTGATATTTATATGACTGAGCAAGCCTGAATTTGTTATTAAATGCATCAGCAGAAATTTCTTCAACAAAAGGCAGGAAGTCCCAGTTCGGGTCTTCTTTTGACCTGACACCAAAACCTGTTTCAATTTTTGATGAAAAATGCGGAACAGAAGCAGTTACTGTGGTTTCATACTTTGGCAGAAGAGGCGGCAGATGCGAAATGACTTTTAAACTTCCGCTCATATCATCATTTTTTGCAATTGCTTCAGTAGTAACATTATGCACGGGAATTGCTTCGTCGTTTCCTTCGATTGAATGATATTTCCACGCCGGTGCACCGGCTGTTCCGACAAATTCTGTTCTCACAAGCCTGAACTGTGTATTCCATGCAATATATGACTCTGACCATATATCATTCAAAACGAAAGGCCTGAATTTCAACGTGTTATCGTTAGTCAAATCAAGCTTGCGCGCTGTATAGTCAGACAGGCGAACCTGATTTTTAGCTTCATCCGTAGAATAATATTTATCTGAAATTTCCGGGTGGTTCTGATAAACAGGACTGAAAGTAATGCTGTTATTGAGTTCCGCAAAACCATTGTACCAGACAGCCGAACTTTTAAGATGAAAATCGCCTGAAAAGCCGATAAAGCTTGACATATAATCTTTCCATGCCAAAGAAGAAGTTGTAGCATTTGGCCACGAATCTGCAGAATAATTGTACAGCGACGTAAAATTCGGCGTGTAATCATATGAAAGCGAATATTTAAATTCTTCAATTTCTTTTACAGAAGGCGATTTTATTGCAAGAACAGGGAACGGCACATCGTCTCCAAAAACACCTGCATCTTCTTCGCCTTCGCCAAGCCAGACAGAAGGAGATTCAAGATCAATGTCAGGTGCAGTAAAAGGTACAGCTTCCGTTTTTTTGGGCGGATAGCTGAAAATTGTGCCGTCAACATAAGCAGTAACAGACAGAGGAACAATTCTTGAAGGATAAAAGAATTTTCTGTCCGGCGACACTGTTGAAGTAATGTTTTTATCAACTTTTGAATTCCAGTCAAGACTGGAAAATATTGAAGTTATCTTGAAATTAAAGTAATCAGAAGCTTTTCCCCAGTCTGGTGTTATTGAACCGTCAATTTTCCATGTATAAGAATCGATTATTCTGTCTTCAAAATCTTCAAGTTCAGCTTCTGTACTTATTCCTTTTGAAGTTGCATAACTTAACCAGTCCATGTTTTCATTTCTGTTCAAAAAATCAGACTTAAAAAATGGATCTGAATAAAAAGGCAGTGACAAATGAAAAGTTGTATAATCATTTGAACCATTTACGTCAAGGTCTGTTGCAAACCTAAAAGGAACTTGTTTTCCAAAAATATTCGATTTATTCCATTCTGAAGCACCAAATTCGTTGTACGGGCTGTACAATGCATTGTCTTCAAGTTTATAAAGATTACGGCTGACGCCAAACAAATCTGAAAATTGAATCTGCTTAAAATATGAATCTTTTGGAGCAAAATCGCCTTGCAAACCGGCCATTGCACCAAGATTAGAATATGCATCCATAAGAAGCTTAAGATAGTCTTTTGAATATTCGCCCTCTTTCAGAGGTGTATTCAGATTATGAAGGAAAAGTCCGCGTCGTTCCTGCTGCATCAGCTGCGAAGAATGTGCAAAATCAAAAAGCCCGTCAGATTCATCGCTTTGCTCAGGCAAAGGCTTCCGTCCAATAAGATAAGTTGTTGTCTGCGTAAAATATCCGACGCGAGGACGATAACCAAAAGCAGGATTAAAAATCATTTCGTCTTTTGGATAATAAAAAACAGGAAGATAAAGAGCAGGAACACGTCCTACATAAAGTACAGAATTTAAAAATGCAAATTCAGAACCAGACAAAAGCCATATGCGGCTTGCACGCAGTTTCCAGTGCGGGTTTTCATCATCGCAGAAAGTAAGGCTGGCATTTTTAAAAACAACGGTTCCGCCATTTTCTCTTGAAAAAACTTCTGACGAAACAATCATTGTTGTTTCAGACAAAAGACCTCTTGTATTTGTCCCTTTCTGCGAAAACTGAACATCATCAAAAACACCTTCCAATGTTGATGTATTCATCAGAAGAGAATTTCCTTTCAATGTCCGGTCACTTTCATCCGGAACATTTTCAACCATGACAACTTTGTCTGAAGCATAAAGCATGTTACGGTCGCGGTCAAAATTTACTTTATCTGCACTAATCGCAATTTTTGTAGTGCCTTTTTCAATTGTTAAAAAAACATCGCCGGAAAAAACAATTAAATCCCGACCGTCCTCACTTTTTTTAGATTCTGTGCGCTGTGCCCGTTCAACTGTTACAACACTGGTCTGTGCATGCAAAAAATTTGCAGACTGAACTAACAAAAAGGATAAAACCAAAAATGAGAACTTAAAAAATGATGAAGATTTCCTTTTTTTCATTGCTGTTACTATCGGCATAAACTGAAACAAACTTCCAAAACACAAATTTAAACTGAACCGCGCTTTCTTTCACGTTCAAGCTGCTCTTTAAGGAACTGTCCTGTATAAGATTCTTTGCATAAAGCAACTTCTTCAGGTGTTCCAGTTGCAACAATCGTTCCGCCGCCTGTTCCGCCTTCTGGTCCAAGATCAATTATATAATCTGACTGGGCAATAACATCAAGGTTATGCTCAATCATTACAACCGTATTACCCTGTTCAACAAGCCGCTGTATAACTTCCATAAGCTGTTTAACGTCTGCAAAATGCAGTCCTGTCGTCGGTTCGTCCAGAATATACAGAGTCTTTCCTGTAGAACGGCGTGCAAGTTCATTTGCAAGTTTTACACGCTGTGCTTCTCCACCAGAAAGTGTCAGCGCACTCTGGCCAAGCTGAACATAGCCTAAACCGACAGAACACAGCGTTTCAAGTTTGCGCGAAATATGCGGAATTGAATCAAAGAATTTTGCAGCCTCTTCAATTGTCATGTTCAAAACATCATCAATGTTTTTTCCTTTATATCGCACATCAAGCGTTTCCTGGTTAAAACGTCTTCCGTGGCAGACATCGCATGTGATATAAACATCAGACAGAAAGTTCATTTCAATTGTAATGGTTCCAGCACCAAGACAATTTTCGCATCTGCCGCCTTTTACGTTAAAACTGAAACGTCCGGCTGAATATCCACGGCTTTTTGAATCAGGCAGACTTGCAAACAAATCCCTGATTGAATTGAAAACACCGACATATGTTGCCGGATTTGAACGCGGTGTGCGGCCAATCGGGCTTTGATCGATATTTATGACTTTATCAATATTTTCAAGACCGGTTACAGATTCATAAGCGCCAACTGCTAAAGTTGAACGCATAAGGCTGTTTGAACATAAAGGCCAGATTACATCGCTTAGAAGCGTAGATTTTCCAGAACCGGAAACACCTGTTATGCATGTAAAAGCACCAAGCGGAATTTTTACGCTTATGTTTTTAAGGTTGTGCTCTGTTACACCGTTTATTGCAAGGAAATTTCCGTTTCCTTTTCTGCGTTCCAAAGGCAATGCCATGCGGAGCGTTCCTGCAAGATATTGACCTGTAACACTTTCTTTGATTTTTGCAACTTCATCTGGCGTACCTGCAGCAACAACATTTCCCCCATGAACACCTGCACCAGGTCCAAGATCAATCAGATAATCAGCAGTTCTTAATGTCTGTTCATCATGTTCAACAACAATAAGAGTGTTTCCCAGATCCCTAAGATATGTCAAAGTATCAATTAATCTCTGGTTGTCTCTCTGATGAAGCCCGATTGAAGGCTCGTCCAGAATGTAGAGAACGCCGACAAGACTTGCACCAATCTGCGTTGCAAGTCTAATTCGCTGTGCTTCTCCACCTGAAAGCGTTGCAGCCTGCCGCTCCAAAGTAAGATAGTTCAAACCGACATTTTTCAAAAACATCAGGCGGTTTCTTATTTCTTTTTCAATCTGCGCCGCAATTTTCTTTTCGTTTTCTGTAAGCACAAGATTATTAAAAAATTCAATTGAATCATCTACAGAAAGCTGAGTAAGTTCATAAATCGTTTTATCGCCGACAGTTACAGCCAATGCTTCAGGGCGCAGGCGCTTGCCTCCACAACTTTTACATGAACAGCGGCTCATCAAAAGTTCAAGACGCTCTTTTTGAGAATCAGAAAATGATTCTGCATAACGGCGCTTTAATTCTGGCATTACACCAGGCCATGTCTGTTTAAAATCTGAAACACCTGAACCATCCTGGCGTGTATACTTAAAATGAATCGGTTCAGAATAACCATGCATAATTGCCGCATACTGAGCAGACGTAAGTTTTTCAAGTGGCGTATCAAAATCAAAGTTTAATTTTTCAGCCAATGCATTTAATCTGCAGCTGTTCCAGTTTGAATCAACATTAAAACCTTGAATTGCATCTTCATTTAATGTTTTAGACTTATCCGGCACAATCAAATCTTCTGCAAATTCCATTTTTTCGCCAAGACCTGTACATTCAGGACAGGCACCAAACGGATTGTTAAATGAAAAAAGACGAGGCTGCAGTTCCGGCAGAGAAACACCGCAGTCAGGGCAGCTGTTTTTTTGAGAAAAGAATATTTCTTTTTCTGAAAATTTCGGCTTGTCATCTGCATTTTCGCCAGAAGAACCTGCCAATGGAATCTGCTGAATTGCAAGAAGAATGCCGTTTGACGCAGCCAGTGCAGCTTCTACAGAATCAGCCAGGCGTTTACGTACATTTTCTTTAATTATAAGACGGTCAATGACAAGCTCAATCGTGTGTTTTTTCTGCTTGTCAAGCTTAATCGATTCTTCAAGTTCAACTATTAAACCATCAATGCGGGCACGAACATAACCGGCTTTTCTTGCATCGTCAAGAATTTTTGTATGTTCACCTTTTTTTCCTCTTATAACAGGCGCCAGAATCTGCACACGGGCACCTTCGCCAAAATCCATAATTGTATTTATAATCTGATCTGTTGACTGCTCATTTATAGCTTTGCCGCAAACAGGACAATGCGGCTTGCCAATTCTTGCAAAAAGCAGACGGTAATAATCGTATATTTCTGTTACAGTTCCAACTGTTGAACGCGGGTTTTTATGTGTTGTTTTCTGTTCAATTGAAATTGCCGGAGAAAGACCTTCTATATAATCTACATCAGGCTTATCCATGCGTCCCAAAAACTGACGTGCATAAGCAGAAAGACTTTCAACATAACGGCGCTGACCTTCTGCAAAAATTGTATCAAATGCAAGAGAACTTTTTCCTGAACCAGAAAGGCCTGAAACAACTACAAGCTTATTTCTTGGAATTTCAACATCTATATTTTTAAGATTGTGCTCCCGGGCACCCTTTACAATCAGCTTTTCCATGGTGTCAGTCTATTAAGATAAAGAAAACTTTTCAAGCACATTTCAAAAATGAAACCAAAAATCGTTTTTTGACTATTTATCAGCATGACAGTTTTTATTATTTTACACGAATTTAAAAACGAACTATTCTGATTTTCGCATAACTTTATTGAGCCTAATAAAGGAAAAAAGCTAAAACAAAAAATATAAAAAATCTCCGGTGTTTTTCAACATTCCGGAGATTTTGCAAAATATTAAAAAGATTTGCTGTAGAATTTGAGTGCTTACGACTACTTAACATTAATCAGGATAAATATGCCATTTCTTTCTGTCTGAAAAATAGGAAAATTCAGGATCAAACAAACATGCAAACATTAAATAATAATATTGAGAAAATTCAGTTTCATCGTCTCTTAATGGATTCTGATATTTATAATGAACATTTGAATAGTAAATATACACTTTTCCATTAATATTAACTGAATACCTAGGTGCTAGAGTTGCTGGTAAATCCGATAAATATTCAGGAACTACATCGTTCAATTTTTCTGGAAATCTTTTATAATCATTAAAATATCGTTTTACGGCATCTGCGACCTGCATTATGTCTTCTTCACTAATTTTATCAATCCATTCAGCAGTTTTCATCATAGAAGGATGAGAGTCTTCATCAATTTTTATTTTGTCATCTCTTGAATCATAACAATATCTTTCATACGAATCTGTATCACTTTTTTCTTTTCCAGGGTCTATATACGATATTTTGAAATAACCGGGTCGGTATTTCACTGGTTCAGGAGTATATACAAAGCTGACAGGCAATATAAATAAATCAGACAAACCAGTACTTTCAATTTTTGCCAAATATTTTGGAACAAGTTCATCCAATTTCTGCGGATAAAATCCATTGTCTTTGTAATATTCTTCAAGTACAGCTATTATTTTGTTTCCCCTATCTATTGCCCGCTGCTCTTTTTTCGTGATTTTACACCAATCAGAATATTCATCAATTTCTTGTGCAGCAGCATAAAGATTAACAAAACTCATAAACAAAAACAAAAAAACAATTTTTTTCATAATTTCACCCAAACATCCGTTTCTGCTAAAAATTTAAGATCAAAAGGTCAATCCGACAAGGTTTTACGTAAGAAAAATCTCCGGTGTTTTACAACAATCCGGAGATTTTCAAAATTAAAAGGAATTTCAAATAATAATTGATATTGCAATTGCCAGATAGCCTAGCCGCGAGGTGCAATTGCAGGATCTATTGCTGCACCGTTTTTAAATACCATGAAATTCAGCTGCGGTTTTTGCGTTCTTGTATCAATACCAAGCTTGCCAATTACTGCACCATAATCAACATTATCGCCTTTTTGAACAGCAAGTGAATCAAGTCCGCTATAGACATAAACATAATCGCTTGATTTTGGCTGAATAAAAACTACTTTGCCAAATCCACGATACAAACCGCTGAAAATTACAGTGCCGCCTTTTACAGCCGTAACAGATTCTCCTCTATTTCCAT
Organism: Treponemataceae bacterium; assembly: GCA_045627325.1. Taxonomy (GTDB): domain Bacteria; phylum Spirochaetota; class Spirochaetia; order Treponematales; family Treponemataceae; genus UBA1240. The sequence goes on from JAZQNK010000058.1 coordinate 34,229, forward strand.
TAAGAACAACACTGTTTGTTTTTCCTTCAACATAACACAATTCATTTGCTTTTACAGGCCAGACAGTAGCAGTGTCTACACTTTTTGTCTGATATGAACGTGGATCTGTAATTGGCGCCTGAGTAGAAACTTCCGGTTTTACTGCTGCAAGATATGTTGCAGATGTCTGCACAGAAGAACCAGACGGAACTTTTATGCGCTGACCGCTTCTTAATGTTGCAGATTCGCTCATATTGTTTGCACTTCTGATTGCAGCTACAGATGTATTATAATTTTTGGCAATGCTGAAAAGTGTATCACCTGGCTGAACAAGGTAATCAACATTAGAAGATGTTTGAGATGCACTTTTTGAAGAAGCCGTTGATTTTTGCGGAATGCGCAGCGTTTGACCCAGCTTTACTTTTGAAGGGTCTTTTATTTTGTTTGCAGAACAAATTTCATCAACAGATACGCTGTATTTTCTGCCTATACTGTAAAGCGTGTCGCCTTTTTCAACAACATGCGTAATATCTGCCGCAAAAGAGAAAACATTAATAAATAAAAATGCTGATCCGCACAATAAAAAAATTTTTGAAAGTTTCATACTGTCAAAATATCGGCTGAAGTGCCATTTTTTAGTAGTAGCTCAAATTATAAAAAGTTTAAAATCTACTAAAATTCGCTTTGAATTGAATGGGAAAAGCATTTATTTGAAAATATGCAAAAATTGAAGAATATGTACACTTTTTACAAAATATAAAAAAAAGCGAACCGAAATCGATTCGCTTTTTGAGCCATGCAAGGTTCGAACTTGCGACCCACAGATTAAGAGTCTGTTGCTCTACCAGCTGAGCTAATGGCCCGTTCGTTTGAACGAGTGTGAATATATCATATTGATTTTTTTTATTCAAGTAGAATTCAAGCAGATTATTAATTTTTTTGCTTATTTTGCAAATAATCTGGAAAAGCACAAAAAAAGCCAGAGTTTTAATCTCTGGCTTATAAACACAAACTGAATTGTCTTACTCAATAACCAATTTTTCTGCTGTAAATTTATCAGCTAAATCTTTTCCTGCTGGCATAATTCCCCAGAAAGGATCAGTTGGATTTTTTGGAACAGCAAGTGTTACATACTGAAACTCATTGTTTTTATAAACTATTGTCATGTAAGGATATAAGCCTTTTGGCAATTCAATGACATGACCACGGTTATCTCCAAAGCGGAACCATTTTACAGGTAAATAAGATGTTGAAATCTTATAGCCGTCAAGTGTATACATTGCAATATAACCATTCTGGTTGTTATACACTTTCTGGAGAGGAATGTTTCTGTAACTGTATTCTGATTCATTTTCAAAAGCAAATACAGATACTAAACATAACAATAACAATGCGAGCAAAATAGCAGTCTTTTTCATAACAAACTCCTTTCTCTTTTGCGACAGGCTTAAACGGCACTGACGTTCTGTTTTTGTTTCCGAAACAATCACAAGGCTAAAATTTGTTCGCACCAAAAACAGAGGCTCTTCCGTGAACCTTTACTTGTTAAGTATAAATCTCATTTCGCGGTTTTTCAAGAAAAATATTCTAAAGAATATTAAAGTTTACATAAAAAAATCTTGCAAAACATCTTGACTTTTTTTTGAGGAACTCTTATTATATCTTTCATTACGGCGGCATAGCTCAGTTGGTAGAGCATCCGGCTCATATCCGGCAGGTCATAGGTTCAAGCCCCATTGCCGCTAGAAAGGCTAATCGATTTGATTAGCCTTTTTTTATTTTTTCCTTAACTAACACTCCGAAGTATTTCTAAGCCACGTTTCAGGTTTATCTTCATAAGCTTCTATTATTTCAGAGATACTCGGAATACCACAGCTTTTAAAACACCCGCCAGAACTTTCACCTGTCATACAGTCAAAAACAGAAATGAATTCTGCATCCGGCAAATATTCAGGCTCATTCATTACAGAAACTTCATATTCATCATTTTCAACCGGCGGAAAAATATCATATCCGGTAATTTCATAAAATTCCGGGAAATATTTTGCACAGTCATTTTCAACTCGCTGCCCGTAGCAGCAGATATCAAGTGTTTTCTGCGGAAATGCATTGAAAAGTTTATAATGACTTTTTCTGCACCTTATAAGATTTTGCGGATGTTTTAAATCATCGCCTATTGCTTTTCGAATTTCATGAATAAGAACATAAAGTTCATTCTGTTTTTTTTCTGAACATTGTCCAAAAAGCTTCATCTGCAATATTTCGCTGGAAATTGATTTATTAGGGTGTTTTACAAAAAACTCAAAAAGCTTATTTGCGTTTTTGCTTAAATGCAAATAGTTTCCTTGTTTTTTAGGTTTTAAAGAAATTACTTCAACAAGCATTTCAAGCTTTTTTTCAAGTGCTTCCTCAAGGTTATCAAGAGAAGAACCAATTCCATTAAAAGCTTTCCAATAATTCATGTAATTATTATTTGAAAGTGACGTATTGATATTGAATAAAATCCACGGAGTTTTCAGCCTGCATTCATGCGCTTTTTCCCGCATATTCGTTAAAAGCCTTTCAGAATGCATGTCAATCAAAAATAAATCAAAAATGCTCGTCTGAACAATCTTCAGAAAAATTGATTCGTCCTTAATTATAACAAGCGAATCAATCTCCGGATCAACAATTTTTCTAACACGAAAAACAGTCTCAGCTGAATCGGAAAACAACAAGAACCTCATTTTTATCTCCCTCCCTATTTTATGAGTCTTGACCATATATTTTTAATATGTTAGTATGCCGCTTCGTCTGGGGCGATTAGCTCAGTTGGTTAGAGTACAAGCATGACACGCTTGGGGTCACTAGTTCGATTCTAGTATCGCCCATTTCCCACATATTTTACATTGTACAATCTTTTTTATTTTACGCCAAATATTTTTTTATTTTTTTTCAAGAAATTCTTTTTTTAAGTTTTTGTAAAAATCTTAAAATTTCAAACTTCCGGCATAAAAGACTGGACAAAAAAAAAAAATTTATTCACTATAATCTTATGATTTCAGACCAGCAAATAAAAAATTTTTTAGCTTTTGCAGATTCTCATTCAGATTTCGTCATTATCGGGCACAAAGAACCAGACGGAGACTGCATTGCAAGTTGCCTTGCATTAGATGAACTTCTGCGTTTAATGGGAAAAAAAACAGTTCTGCTGTCTGCAGGACCTTTTAAACGGACAGAGACAAAAGTCTATGAACACCTTTTCAGTGCAGCATTTGAAGACAAAGCAAATGCTGCAAAATACGGACTTTTTATTGTAGATTGTTCAAAAAAAGACCGTATAGGCGAAATTGACATTGCAGACATTGACTTTGACACATTCATTATAGACCACCATAAAACAGCAGCAGCTGAAGGCAAAAACTGCATAATAGATTCTTCAGCACCAGCAGCCGCATATCTTGTACAGCAATTATTCGAAGCCGTTCATGGCGAAGTAACAAAAGCAGCTGCAGAAGTGCTTTTTTTTGGTCTTTCCACAGACAGCGGCTTTTTCCGCTTTCTGGAAGAAGACAGTGCAGAAATTTTTATGGCTGCAGCACGATTAATCAATAAAGGTGCAAGCCCTAAAAAAACTTACAACCACATGACTGGCGGAAAATCATTTTCCAGCAGAAAACTGCTCGGCAGACACCTTGATCATGCAGAATCTTTTTTTGACGGCCGGCTTATCATTACATATGAAACAACAGAAGATACTTTAACTTTTGGTCAGAATGGCAGAGATTCAGATGCACTTTATCAAAATCTCCTTGCAATAGAAGGAGTTGAAGCCATCGTAAATATAAAGCAGGAAACACCTGAACAATGCACGGCAGGCTTTAGATCAAGAGAAAATGTGGATGTAAGCGTCATTGCTGCTCATTTCGGCGGCGGCGGGCACAAAAATGCTTCTGGTGCAAGCTGCACAACCACAATAAAAGAGTTTATTCCACAGCTTTTGCAAGAATTTCAAAAAATCTTTTGATTTTTCCTGCGGTAAAACATGCACATCACTCATTTTTTAAGAAAACGGCAAAATCTTGCCGTTTTCTTATTTTTAAAGCACTTTTTCTGTGTCCACCTGAACATTTTTTTCTAACACTTATTTATTTTCAATATAAATAATTACAAAATTGAAAACTCATAAATTTCATTATTTTTTCAGTTTTTACAATTTAAAAAAACATTTAGGCATAATTCTTGCTTTCCAGCTCCTTTGCAGTCATCTGCAAAGGAGAATTTATGTACACAAATTTAAAACCTGCATCTGAAAAGCTTGCAAAAATGGAAAACGCAGAGCTTAACCCAAAAGAACTGTTATTTTTCATTTATGAAAATCAAGACTTCTTTTTTCTGAATAAACTGGAAGAAGATGAACGTTATGATTTTATTATGTCTTTACTGCCGGTAATGGAACGCGTTGCTGAAAACTTTGACAAAAACAAAGCTCCTCTTGAATCATATTTGCGATATCTGATTTCCATAAATTTTCAGACATGGAAGAAGTACCAGACAAAAAGAAAAATCCGAAATGTGCTCATTGAACAGGAATATAAACACGAACTTTCAGAAGGCCTGGTACAAGAACAAGAACCGTCGTTTATTTCAGACGAGAATAATTTCAAAATAAATATTCCAGAACGGTTTCAAAAAATGCTGCCTATTCTTGCATACAAAGCTTCTGCTTACGTTACAAAAGAGCAAATCTTAAAAATTGCAAGAATCAGCAAAACAGATGCAGAAGAAATGATAAAAAATATCAACATTCTGAATGAAAAACTTGAATCAAGAATCAATAATGTCAAAAAGATAAATCAAAGAAAAACAGCAGCTTATATTATGCGAAATCAATATTCTTTGGAAACACATCTTTTAACAGACAAAACAACATCACAATATCGAAAAATCTCTAAATCACTCAAAGCAAAAGAAAAAGGCTACGAAAAATCGAAAAATACCAGAATAACCACAAGAATCGTAACGCCTTCATGGATGATTGCAGAAATTCTTGGCGTAAGCATCTATTCAATAGACAGCAAGCTGAGATCTATACACAAACAGTTCCCGGAATTTTTCTGTACAAAACGCAAGCCAAAACCAAAAGATTGATTTTAATTTATTTGCAGTACAAGCTATAGACAAAGTCTGTGCATGAGACTTTGTCTATAGTATATAGCAGAAAATCATGTTTTTGGTTTATACTCTCTGCATGACTATTTTTCTTGCATCTGGCAATCGCCACAAACAAAATGAAATTGCACAAATTTTTAGTCCGCATGAAATTCTAATTCCTAAAGATAAAGGAATTGACTTTGATCCGGAAGAAAACGGCACAAGTTTCGTCGAAAACAGCCTTATAAAAGCCCGTGCATTATGGAACATTGTACACGAACCTGTAATAGCAGATGATTCAGGAATTTGCGTAGAACTTTTAAACAATGCACCAGGAATCTATTCTGCAAGATATGCAGGAGCCAATGACATGCAGGGCCTTAAAAGCGGCGAAAAACTTGAGTCTGAAGAAAGAAACAGGCTTTTAATTGAGCAGACAAACAATGCCCTTAAAGATTTCCGTCTGAAAAATCCAAATGAAAAGCGGACAGACTTAGAATTAAGAAAATGCTGTTTCGTCTGTTCAATGGTGCTTTATCTTGGAAACGAACGGTTTTACGCAGTACAGGAAACACTTGAAGGAAGTCTTGTATCCAGCATGAACAGTTCTGCAGGGAACGGCGGCTTTGGTTACGATCCGATTGTTTATCTGCCCTCTTTTCAAAAAACAGTTGCAGAACTTTCTGAAGAACAGAAAAATTCCATTTCACACAGAGGCAAAGCCGGTGCAAAACTTGCCTCAATATTAAAACAGCTCTAAATATTAAAACCGCTAAAGAAATATCTGAGTTCTTGCAGCTATGTATTGATTCAGATATTTCTTTTTATGCAAACGCATTTCACGCTATTCCTTTTTCAAACAATAAAGAATCTGTTATTTATTTCCGGCATCTTAAAAAAGATACTTTCAATAATCATTTCACAATTTTTAATTTATTATATTAAAAGGATTTAAATCACAATAGTTTTAAGTTTCAATAAAAATTACAATCTGTACAAAATGTCCATTCTGATATTTTTTTTATTAATTTTTTTTATTTTTTTTATTCAAGTTTTTTGACATCTTTGCCGAACTTTATTAATGAGAAGTTATGACAGACCGGTTCTTCGTAGAAGGCAACAGCCTGCATTCTTTTCATCGTGCAAAATAAGCAAACTTAGTGGCCTTGTACTTTACCGCTTATTTTTCACAAAACAAGCAGCACGGACGCTGTTTGACATCTTTCCATGGAGGAAAACTATGGTCATCAACCACAACATGTCGGCTATGTATTCACACCGCGTACTTGGCATTACTAACAATGCAGTACAAAAGAATATGGAAAAACTTTCTTCAGGTATGAAAATCAATCGTGCAGGCGATGATGCATCAGGACTTGCAGTATCTGAAAAAATGCGATCACAGATCCGCGGTTTGAACCAGGCTTCAAAGAATGCTTCTAACGGTATCAGCTTCATCCAGACAACAGAAGGTTATTTGAATGAAACAACTGATATTTTGCAGAGACTTCGCGAGCTCTCAGTTCAGTCAGCTAACGGTATCTATACCTCAGAAGATCGTATGCAGATTCAGGTTGAAGTTTCACAGCTTGTAGCTGAAGTTGACCGCATCGCTAGCCAGGCACAGTTCAACGGAATGAACCTCTTGACAGGTCGTTTCGCTCGCCCAACTGGTGAAAATGCTGTTACAGCATCTATGTGGTTCCATATTGGCGCAAACATGGATCAGAGAATTCAGGTGTACATCGGTACAATGACTGCTTCTGCTCTTGGTGTTCGCGAAATCGGTAGTGAAGCTGTTCTCAGCCTTGCTACACCGGATGATGCCAACCGCGCAATCAACACACTTGATGAAGCATTGAAACGCGTTAACAAGCAGAGAGCTGATCTCGGCGGTTACCAGAATCGTTTGGAACATGCTGTTCGTGGCATTGACAACACAGCAGAAAACATGACAGCTTCAGAATCACGCATCCGTGATACTGATATGGCTGGCGAAATGGTAGAATTTACCAAGAACCAGATCCTTACACAGGCTGGCACTGCAATGTTGGCACAGGCTAACAGCAACTCTCAGACAGTTTTATCACTGCTCAGATAGTGTAATATAATGGCGTAAAACCAAAAAAGGTTTTACAAGAAAGCCGTTCTGTGATAATATTCATATAACGGCTTTCGCCATTATATTTGTGCCTTTTTTTAGAGGGCATAGTTGATCTTTGACAAATACCTTTCGTGGTGTATGTAACAGCATGAGCGGAAGCTGTACGCAGTTTCTGCTTCTGCTGTATGAGTCTAAAACATGGTAAAAGGGGCGCAAAACTTTTACCTTGCTCAGCACATACACAGTATAGAAAGCATGGAATGCTTTTGATTTAACACACGGAGGGTTATATCTATGGTAATTAATCACAACATGAGTTCAATGTACGCTAATCGTTTGCTCGGAATCGCAAATGATCAGGTTCAAAAGGACATTGAAAAACTCAGTTCAGGAATGAAAATAAACAGAGCAAGTGATGATGCTTCTGGTCTCGCTGTATCAGAAAAACTTCGCTCACAGGTTCGTGGTCTGAACCAAGCAAACCGCAACATTCTGAACGGTATTTCTTTCATTCAGACAACAGAAGGCTATCTTCAGGAAACAACAGACATTCTGCAGCGCATCCGCGAACTTTCAGTTCAGGCTGCTAACGGAATCTATTCTACTGAAGACAGACTCCAGATTCAGGTTGAAGTATCTCAGCTTGTTGCTGAAGTTGATCGCATTGCAAGCCATGCACAGTTCAACGGAATGAACTTGCTTACTGGTGGTTTTGCAAACAATGATCACAGCCAGCGTTTCCTCCAGCTCCATGTTGGTGCAAACGTAGATCAGAACGTTTCAGTATTTGTTGGAACAATGACTGCAACAGCTCTTGGCCTTGCAGGTCTTGACGGCGATGCTGATTCTATCATTTCTCTTACTACTCCCGAAAATGCAAACATGACTATTGCAACTATCGATAATGCTTTGAAAACTGTTACAAAACAGAGAGCAGACTTGGGTGCATTCCAGAACAGATTCGAAACTGCTTCTAAAGGTATTGCAATTGCAGCAGAAAACTTGACAGCATCAGAGTCACGCATTCGTGATACCGATATGGCACAGCAGATGGTTGAATTTACCAAGAACCAGATTCTCACACAGTCTGGTACAGCAATGTTAGCACAGGCAAACTTAACATCACAGAATGTTTTGAGCATTTTGCGCTAACAACATGAAAAACATCAAAGAGACTTCTGGATGTCATCTTTTTGGTGTGTAAAAAGCTAAAGGAAGGAGCGCCCCTTCTTTTAGCTCTTCTATAGGAGGCAAGCCCATGTCTAATTCGTTGAATGCACTTGGGCCGCGAATGACCATGGACGGTCAAACACCAGCTGGAAAAACTGTGAAGAAGCCATATGTACCTGTTACATTGCCAACTTCTACACCAGCTCCAGCTACTGTAAAAAAACCTGTTCTCGAATCAGTTAATGCTGAAATAGAGAGGGTACAAGCTGAACTTTCAAGCAGCTTAGGCAGAAAAGTTCAGTTTAATATCAACCAAGAACTTGGGAAAGTAATTGTTAAGGTTGTAGATCCTTCTACCGATAAGGTTATAAGGGAGATACCTTCCGAAGACGTTCAAGCCCTTCAAATTAAGATGAAGCAGTTAAGTGCTTTGATTATTGATGAGATGGTTTGAGTTATTGCTTTCTAGAGAGAGTCTATGGCTGAAATAAACATTCCTGGTGTCAGCGACAAATACAAGACAAATGATCTCGTGAAAAACTTAATGGAAGTCGAAAGAGTTCCATTAACACGGGAGCAGAATAAGCTTGAGAGTTATAAGCTCGAAAAAGAGAGCTGGCAGCGGGTCAACCAATACATGACCTCGGTACGTGACAACGCACGAGGTCTGTTTTCTTATAACAATCCTTTTAGTGAAAAATCTGTAACTTCCTCAGATGATTCTGTTCTCATAGCAGATGCAAAAAGAGATGCATCTCCTGGTGAATTTAAGATAACTGTTGAGCAGGTTGCCTCGGCAGATAAATTCCTTTCAAATAATATCAGCAAAGATTTTACAGTCAAAGCCGGCAAATACACATATAAAGTCGGTTCAAAGTCTGTTTCTTTTAATTGGCGCGGCGGCTCGCTTGCTGAATTTACAGATTCTCTTAATAAACGCGGCAAAGATTTATTGAAAGCATCTTTAATAAACGTAACAAGCTCAACAAAAGTCTGGTCCATTGAATCGTTAAAGACTGGCGCAGAAAATGAACTTTCTTTTGAAGATGATGCCCTTACAATGGCAGCAGGAATCGGCGTTGTACAAATGCAGAAACAAAGCGAACCGATTCAACTTGTTCAAACGACACGCAATTTAAGCACAATTTCTCAGCTTTCAAGCAAAGGCGTTTCTTTAAAATCTGGAACATTGGAACTGGCACCGCAAAACGGTGCTGCAATCATTTTAAGAAATGAAATTACAGAAAATACAGATAATATTGTTACTCTAAAAATTAAGCTTGAAAAGACGACGGACATTACAGAATCTTTTAAAGCAGAAGAAGAAATTAAGCCAAAATTGCCTGAACCAGGCAAAGTTGAATTAAATTCAATAACAATTACAAATGCAGAAACAGATTTAGACCTGCCCTACTCTGCTCCGAAACAAAAACCTGTTCCAGTAGAAAATTATTCTATTGCATATATACGCACAAATAATGGCACAGAGATTTCTCTAGGACAAATTTCAGAGAAAGATGAATTTTCTACAATTTCATTCAAAGTGGCAGATTATCCAGAAATTGCAAGCATTGTAATCAAAAATTTTAATACAGGAAAAATTGCAGTTATTTCTGACATGTATGCCTACGAAGCACAAGACACAAGAACCGCAGTTCCATTAAACCCTACAAGTCTTGCTGCTGATGCCCGCATAAAATATGAAGGCATCACAATGATTCGTTCAGAAAATTCCATTGAAGACATTATTCCAAATGTAACGCTTAATCTTGAACGAGCTTCAACAAAGCCTGTAACACTTACAGTTGACAACAATACAGAAGACGCAAAAAATGCCATCATAGAATTTGTTGGAAATTACAACCGTCTTATGGCAGAACTGAATATTCTTACACAGACAAAAGAAGACATCGTAAACGAACTTGAATATTTAACAGATGATGAACGCGAAGCAGCTTTGAAACGCCTCGGAATCTTTCAGTCAGATTTTACGCTTACCTCAAATAAGCAGGCATTGCAGCGTGCTGTTGTTTCGCCATATGCAATTGAAGACAATGAAACAATCAGAATGCTTTCTCAAATCGGCATTTCTTCAAAAGCTACGGTAGGAGGAAGTGCAACAGCCTCTCAGATGCGCGGATATCTTGAAATTGACGAAAAGGCACTTGATAATGCTTTGAAAAATAATATGACAGAAATCAAGAATCTTTTTGGATATGATGCCGATAATGATATGATAGCTGATATGGGCGTTGGTTTTGCTGTTGAAAAAAATCTTACCTCGTATACACAGGTTGGCGGAATAATTGCCAATAAAACAGCAACAGTAGACTCAAGAGTAAAATCTACAGAAACGCAAATAAAGAAACTGGAAGACCAGCTTGAAGATAAAGAAGCTGAACTAAAGACAAAGTACTCAAAAATGGAAAGTACATTGAATAGTTTGGAAGCACAATCTACAAAGATTACTAATTTTAACAAGCAGAATTCTGGAAATCAATAAAAGAGGAACATATGAACATTATTTTAGACGGTGTTAACTTAGACATAACAATTGAAAACGAAAAAAATATTGGCGACATCCTTAAAGCATTGGAAACAGAGCTTGAAATGAATTCTGCAACAATGGTTGAAGTTACTGCAGATAATACAATAGTTCCAGCAGAAAAACTTGATGACCTTTTTGTTACACCAATAGATCAGGTTCAAACTCTTGAAGTTAAATCTATAACAGCAAAAGAAGTTGCAGATGTATTAAAACATCTTTTCAAAACATTTGAAAATCTTGCTGAAAAACTTGAAAACATTCCAGTTCAATTGCAAAAGAATGAAGATAAAAATGCAATGAACACAGTTACAGAACTTGCAGATGCGCTTTCATTGCTTTTTCAGACAATTCCATATGTCAATCTGTTTCCAGAAACATTTGATAATCTTACAATTGAAAGCAAACGCCTTACATCATTTGTAAGCGACTTCCCTTCTCTGCTTGAAGATTTTAGAAAAGCCGTAGAATCAAATGATACAGTGCTTATCGGCGATCTTGCTGAATATGAAATTGCACCAAGATTAAGACAGCTTGCGGAATTGCAAAAATCTCTGTAAACTGATATATTGTATTAAGTTTTCAAAGATTCATTTGATTTTTGGAAAATTTCTTTTTTACTCTTGAATTTCTAAAATAGTAGCATTAAAATGGAGTTGTTGGAGTTTTTAGATGGAAGTTCTTGAAATAAAAAATCTCTTTAGAGAAGAAACAGGTCTGTATTATAGAAGAAATTTTACAGGACTTGCTGTCATTGAACTACCTATAAAAACTATTGAAGCACCTCTTGATTTCATTATTGAAGTAAGCCCATTGGGCACCAAAAATGTTGATGTTACATTAAAAGAAAAAATCGATTATCCATTACTGCCTGTCCTCAAAAAAATCAAAGAATTTATTAACAACCTTGAAAAAGAAGGAAAATTACCCTGATTACCATTAATACAAAATCAGCTGAAGAAACTATTCAGCTTGGAAAAAAAATCGGCGCATGTTTAAAAGCAGGTGATGTGCTTGCCATGCGGGGAACACTTGCAGCCGGAAAAACAACAATAACAAAAGGCATTGCCAGCGCTTTAGGCATAGAAGAAGTTATTACAAGCCCGACATTCACTATTGTTTCTGAATACGAAGGAAGACTTCATCTTTATCATATTGATGTTTACAGACTTGATTCTTGCGAAGATTTTGTAAACCTTGGTTCTGATGAAATGCTCTATGGCAATGGAGTTTCTATCATTGAATGGAGCGAAAAAATTCAAGACGAAATTCCTAAAAAAGCAATAACAATAAGCATTGAAATAAACAATGATGGCAGCCGGACTATAAATATAGAAAACTGGCCGTATGGAGATTTAAAATGAAAGCTCTTGCTGTTGATACATCTGTTACAAAAATCTCTCTTTCTGCATGGAATGGCGACACACATGCATCATTAATCATACAGGCAGAACTAAAACAATCAGAAAAACTTGTTCCTGCAATTGAATATGTTTTGCAGCAGGCAAAGCTTGAAGTAAAAGACCTTGAATTTCTTGCTGTTTCATTAGGACCGGGCACTTTTACAGGTTTAAGGCTTGGAATTTCGGCCTTAAAAGCAATTTCACTTGCAACAGGTGCACCATTGTACGGCATTCCTACTTTAGATGCATACCAGCCTGCTTTCAGCGATTATAAAGGCACTTTGGTTCCTGTTGTTGATGCAAAAAAAGAACGTTTTTATCTTTCTGTATGGCGAAATGGTACAAAGTCTTTGGAAGATTCAGATCTTTCTGCTGAAGATGCACTTAAAATCTTTGATCCTGAAGAAGAACTGCTTCTTGTTGGCGATGACGCCCCACTTTTTAAAGAAAAGCTTCTTGAACTAAGACCTCTCCAGAAATGCAGCATATTCAACGGTTCACTTTGTGTCTCAGATATGCTTATTGTTATGGCAGAAAAACTTTTTACTGCAAAAGCTTCTCCTCTGCAAGATTACGATGGTCCTGTTTATATCCGGAAAAGCGAAGCTGAAGAAAATGCAGAAAAAAACAAATAATTTTGGCTGCATTCGCATTCAATAAAAAAGGCTGCAAGCTTTTGAAAACTTTTAAAAGTTATTTCAGAAGCTTGCAGCCTTTTTTATTATTTTTATTGTTATTTTTTAATAGAAGAAAACTGTGACAAAGCGTCCAGATTTGCAGTATTTACAACAGCTGCGCGGTTTTCATTCTGAATTGCATTAAAAACTTCCTGTCTGAAAACTTTTACATCTTTTGGAGCTTCAATGCCGACTTTGACCTGATCACCACGAACTTCAATAATCGTAATAGTTATGTCATTTCCAATGCGAATTTTTTCATTTGTTTTTCGAGTTAATATCAGCATGAGCTACCTCTCTTTGCTTCAGCAAAAATGTCATGCTTTGTAAACCATCGCGGGTCACATGAAATAACCTGAATACATTTATTGTTTTTCTTGTTAAAAATAAGAGGTCCCTGAAGATTAGCAGTAATTGGAGAACCATCACAAGGAACTGTTACAATTGCCATAACAAGCACATCAGAAGGAGATGTTATGCCTATTGTTTCAAGACTTTCGTCGTCAATATCCAGCTCATAATCTGCACAAAATGCAAACGGGTCAATCAACAAAAAAGACAGATTTTTATTCTGCAGGCACTGAAACCACAGGAAAGGTTTTTGCTCTGCCTCATACATTGCAAAATCAGTGTATTCTTCAAAACCAAACAAACCACTTGGCACCGTATAAATCTGATTTTCTTCAATGGTTATTGTTCCATTTGTTTTGGTTGCAATTTCCATACTATCACCTTAAAAATGAAGGATATTTATCTAAAATTATTTTTAGATATTAAAGGACATCTATAAAAAATAATTAAAATCGCTTTTTCAGAGCCTTTCTAAAAACAGACAGAAAACCTGTCATTTCAAAACAGAAAAAATGCGGTGCAAGCAAAAACTTACACCGCTTCAAAAACAAAAACTATTTATTATCTTACAAAGTCCAAAAGTGTATTTTTGTACATTTTTGCAGCAGTGCTCATTGTTGCCTGCTGAACGTAATCGAGCATCTTAAGATCTGTAATAGCCTGAGTAATGTCCAAATCGCCTTCACGAGAAATCATGCCGTTTACATTCAAAATTTCGTTTGAAATGCGGGCAAGATTCTGTTCTGCACGCTCAAATTTTGCACCACTTTCTGCAAGATTTGCTGTTAAATTAGACATACCCTGATCAATTGAACCTAAAACACGTCCACCGATTGTTTCCTGATCGCCTACAAGCATTGCATTACGCAAAGCAATTACAGAATCGAACAAAGAACCACCAGAAAGATTTGCTGTCGGATTAATATTGTTCGGCGGACGCTGGCTTGAATCTTTAATCAAACCAAGTTCATTCAATGTATTTCCACCATTCAAATCTTCAAGCCACAGCTGGCGTGCATCTGTTGTGCGCAATGTCAAACCATTTGTAACAGGGTCAAGATTTGCCTTTACAGCAGCACCAGAGTCATTGATTTTGGCAATAATTGCATACACATTATCGCCTGCTTTAAGGTTAATCTGTTTTCCATCAACAGAAATTACAGAATCTTCTGGCACAATGTATGAACCTGCATCACGCATTGAATAAAGAGCCTGCTGTTCAGCCCAGAAAATACGGCTGCCAGATGCTGTTGTTTCAAGATACTGCCCTTCATCAACTTCAATGTTTTTGCTTTCAACATTTCCGTTATAATTTACGCTTGTAATAAGCATGTCGCCAGAACCTTCAACAGAACCATAAACAATGTCAAATGCTGTTGTGTTGCTTCTTGTACCAGCAAACAAAGATGTTCCGTCTGGACCTGTTGCGTTTGCATTAAGCACAAGTTCTTTCAAAAGTTCATCAACTTCTGTTGACATATTCTTCAAATCTTCCGGAGTATATGTTCCGTTTGCACCCTGAACAGCAAGTTCACGAACTCTGTGCATAATCTGCAAAGCCTGGTTAACATATCCTTCTGAAACAGAATAATTATCTGTTACAATCTGTGCATTGTGTTCAAATGTATTTAAACGTTTTGAATAAGATTCATAACGAACCAGATGACCTGCAGCGAGAGGATCTTCGCGCAAAGACTGAATGCGGCGCTGAGAGCCCATCTGATTTTGTGCTTTATTAAAACGAGATTCCTGACTTCTCAAATTATACTGCACATCATTATTTGCCATATTTGAACTAATTCTTCTCATTTCATTCTCCTTATAAAAGTCTGCATCAGCAGTTCACTAAAGATGCAAAAAAACGCAGTTTGAAATGCAATGCAAGACAAACTGCAGTGATAAAATTACTTCCATATAATTTTATCACTCCGCCTGTCAGTTAACTGTTTTCTGATTAAACTCCAAGATGATTGATAACAGTATCAAGCATTTCGTCCATTACAGTTACGAATTTTGCTGCTGCGTTATATCCATGCTGGAATTTGATGATGTCAGCAAGTTCTTCATCAATATTTACACCAGAAATTGAATCTCTCAACGAACGCAAATCTGCCATAATTGCAGTCTGGCTCATCAAATTCATTTCAGCCTGTTCACCTTTAAGACCAACATTTGTAACGGTTGAAGCAAAATAATCATCTAATGTTTTTGACTTTCCAATCATTACTTCTGAATTTCTTATTGAAGCAATTTCAAGAGCTGCACGACCATCTCCGTCTTCGCGGCTTGTGTTATGAATTGGATATGAAGCAGCAACAGAAAGTACATCATTCTTAATTGCCGGATTGATTGTGAAATAACCAGAAGGATTTGCTACAGGAGCAACAGCAAACTGTGCGCCGCCTTCAATTTTTCCAGAAACAACTTCTGCTGTATCTGCTACTAAAGCATTAACAGCATCTGCACGGTTAAAATCAAATGCACCTTCTTCACCACGTGCACGCAGCAAACCTGCATAACCAACAAGGAAATGCCCGGAATCTTCAACATGACGGATTACAAAATCTGGATTTTCCATTGCATAAGCTGCAGTAGCTTTAAGAACAAGCTTGTTATTCTTGTCAAGATAAGCTTTTACTTCACCATCATAATCGTTGATGCGCTTTACAATGTCATCAACTGTATCAGTTGGATGATATGGAACCTGAATGTTGTTTGTTTTTCCAGCAATTGTAATAACGCCTTCAAGACCAACCTGTTCAGTGGCAATAAGTGAATTTTTTCCGCTCATTCTGAATACATAAGAAGAATCTTCCACTCCATCGCCGTTTCTATCATAATTTCCGTTTACGTTAGTAACAAATGGCTGCTCAACAAAGAAATCAAGACCTGTAACATTGTTTGCACCAATTGCATTGCGATGAACATCATTAACAAGATCAGCAAAGTTCATTGTCATTGTATTCAAACTCTGCAATTCATCACGAACATCAACATCACGAAGCTCAATCAATGCGCCAAGCGAACCGCCGGTAATTACAGCATCATTGCCTGTGTCTGCCCAGACAACTTTTGAATAACCGTTATTTTCAACAAGAGGTTCAACTGCAAAATTTCTTGCAACTCCACCCTGAACTAAAATATGTCCATCAAGATGAACCATAAATTCATCTGAATCGCGGTCGTCTGTTGTAACATTAATAAGGCTTGAAAGCTTTTCAACAAGCAGGTCACGGCGGTCAAGCAAATCATTTGGATTATCACCCATTGCTTTTGACTTTACAATTTCTTTATTTACTTCAGCAATCTGATTTGCAATATCATTAACCTGACGAACAGAACCTTCAATATCGCCGTTCAGCAAAGTGCCGACACCCATCAAACCTACATAGCGGTTGTGGATTGAGTTAACAAGTGAATCACCACGGCTGACAACAGACATACGTGCAGCTGTTGATTCAGGATAAAGTGAAAGTTCCTGCCATGATTCCCAGAATTTATCCATTGTTGTTCTGATTGAAACTTCATCTGGTTCATTATAAATATTTTCGAGCATCACGTAATATTTTTCACGTGTAGACCAATAGCTTTCCTGATTGCTCTGAGCAACAATACGTTTATCAAGCATTGTATCGCGGATGCGCTCAATACTTTCAACTGTTACACCCTGTCCAATCTGTCCTGGTGTGTTTTCGCGAGACAAGTCAGGTCTGTAAATAGGGTCAAAAGCGCGAATTTTTACACGCTGTCGTGAGTAACCCTCTGTATCAGCATTTGAAATATTGTGACCTGCTGTGTTAATTGATTGAGCTTGAGCCATCAAGCTCCTTTTTCCCATTTCTATTCCTGCAAATGAAGACGCCATAACAAACTCCTTTTAAGCGCATCTGCTTTCCCGCATTTAAGTTTTAAGCCCACCACCTCTTAAAACTGAATATTGGTAATTTTATCAACAAACCTAATGTTGTTTTCTCTAAAAAATTTTAGAAAAATCAAAATTAGAAAATCCTACATTATACGATCCAGAACCAAAGATTCTGGCATTGCCTTAACAATTTTGCCTGTATTCGAATAAAGTGTATTTCTTGCCTGTGGAACAGCTGAATCAAAAACTCCCTGCAAGAAATCTTTTGTTACACGAATATATTCAGACAATGCATCATTCTCTATTTTTGAAACAGCAAGTTTCTGCCGCATAAGTCTGAAACTCTCAAGCAAAGACTGGCGCAAATCAAGAGAAAACATATGAGAAATCTGATAAACATCAAGAGATTCGTCACCAGTAAACTGATACAAAATTTTCAAACGCTGAGATTCAAGATTTTTAAACTCATCAGACATTTTTTGAATACGATAAATTGCAGCGTCAAGCTGTGACCATTCACGCGTTTTTACAGTTTCGCGAATAAGGCGCTGTTCAGTTAAAATGACATTCAGCAAATCATTTTCTTTACACAGCAAATCATTCAGGCGTAATGCCACTGCATCACTTTTGACCATATGTTCTCCCATAAAAAGTCAAAAAGGGAATATCCGCTTTGACTTTTTACGCACATCCGCAATGAAATGAGAATGTGCAATAGATAATTAAGTTTGCAACGCAAACTTAAAGCAAACAAAAACTGCGCTATTTTCATCAGCAGCCGATTAGAGATGGCGCATACAAAAGTTTGAAAATGCATCACATTGACAAACCATTGCGATAAAAACAATGACAACCCTAAAATTATTTTTTAGAGCCTCTCCATATGACAAAATTCTTATCACGCCTCTATAAAGATCTAGCGCAATCGTATTCCATAAAAAATTGATGACAAACAGAAACAGTTCTCTCATTTTCTATAGAAATTCTTTCTCTTCTTTATGTTTATCGGAAATTGAAAAACAAACTTAAAAGTTTTTTTAATAATAATGACGAACCTCGACGCAGAGCGTTCGAGGTATCGTCGTTCTAAAAGGAAATTGCACTCCAGGTTCAATACCCTTCATACGACGCAGAGCGTCGGGGTATTGAACCCGTCGGCGCGAATAAAAATAAATCTTTTGCAATTTCAAAAAACATCGTACAGATTGACATCAAATTGTTTAACCAGAAGTAAATTTGCCGATATTCAAAACACATGTTATAATTAACAATATTTCAAGAATCTCTAATAACTTTAATTTTCAGCATTAAAACTTTAGTTTTAGGGTTTCTAAAATTAAGTTTATTTATAGAAGGAAATAATCAATGCGCAAAATTTTCTTTTTATTCAGTTTATTTTCCCTGCTGTTTTTATTAGCCAGCTGTCAGACAGAAGTTGACACAAGAGTTGAACGACCAGCAGCACTTGATATTGGAAATTCAAAATCCATTACAATTGTGCCTTTTAAAGGCTCAACAGAAATGTCAAGGATTTTAAATGAAGATTCAAAAAAAACACAGATTTACAGAAACATTGACGGACTGACAAGCAGTGCCATAAAAGTTGATGATGAAAAACGAATTGCGGCTGCATTAACTGAAGCACTTGAAACCCAATTTGAAAGAACAAATCGTTTTACCGTCATTCCATCAACAAAATCTGGCACAAATTCTTCCGCAGATCTTGTTGTAAGCGGCGGACTTACATATTTTGGAACAAGCATTCAATCTGAACAGCGCCAGACAACAGACAAAAAAGGCGGAAATGCAAAACGCACAACTTATTATTGGCGAGACATAACTCTTTCTGTTTTTTATTCAGTCTTTAATGAACAAAAAGAAATATTGATTGATGAACGGGAAGTAAAATACAATCTTTCTTCTGACCCTACAACAGAAAGATCATTTGTCCCAGAAGCAGCAGACATGGCAATTGATAAGGTCAAGGAACTTGCAAAACAGATTGTAAAAGATTTCATTCCATATTCAGAAGACCTGTCGCTTTCTCTATTATTTCATAAAGACACAGAAATGAAGACAGCAAGCATGAATGCCCAGATTGGAAAACTCGACCTTGCAAAAGAACAATATGAAAAAATCTACGACAACAAAGGTTATTTTGAAGCAGGTTATAATACAGCTGTTCTTCTGCAGGCAAACGGCGATTTGACATCAGCTTATAATGTCATGAACGACCTTTATAGCAATACAGGTGATAAAAGGGCAAAAAAAGCACTTGAAGAACTTTCTAAAGAAATTGAAGCAAAAGAAAAACTAAAAACACAAAAATACTAGATTACGAATAATCATCATGTTTTTAGGATTCAATCTTTAATCACTTTCAAAAACAGGTGCAAAACATTGCTGTTACTGCACCTGTTTTTTTTGCAGCAAAGCCAGCAGATTTTAAGGCATTTCCATAACAAAACATATTGAAGATTTAAGTCAGTCACACGAAACAATCGCAGAAATTTAATGGCAAGCAAATATATACTGAAGAAATTCAGCACCTTTAACATTCTTAACCGAAATAAAATCTTGACAATCAACTTTATGATACTTAAAATTACAAGATAACTGTTTTATAATTAACAGATTAATTTATACAAAGAGGAAAGACATGAAATATTCTCCAAAGAAAATCAGCAGATTATGTCTGCTCGCTTTTTCATTAGTTTTACTGCTTACAGCTTGCGAAACAAGCGTGCCTGTAAGTGTTACACGACCTGCAGAACTCGATATTACTTCTGCTGAAAAAATTGCTGTTCTTCCATTTTTAACAACAAGAATGATGAATTATACTTCGTATGAAACAGATCCTGTTGCAACATTTGATTATTACTGGAAAGAAAAAGACAGCTTTCTTGCATGGCAGCTTGGCGACGGAGAAAATGAGTTTGTAACAAAATTGACTTCTGAACTCGAACGTGCACTTACTAAATCTGAATATCTTACAGTCATTGATTCATCAACAGTTGAAGATGCATATCGCCGTGGCAAAAAACCGCCGATTGACTGGTATGTAACAGGCGGAATTACAGAACTTACAAGCGAAGTTAACGAAATTGAAAAAGAAGTTGAACACAAAGACAAAGAAGGCAACAAAAGAAAGGTAAAAGAACGTTTCCTTGAAGAAAAAGTATATCTTTCACTTGTTTATCAAGTTGTTGACGTCAACACAAAACAAGTTCTTGCAGATACAGAATGGTCTTATGAAATAACTTCTGATGAAGTAAAAGACAAAAAAGACCTGCCATTGCCAGGTGAACTTGCACAGACAAAAATCAAAGACTTTGTTACCCGCGTAATGAAAGAATTTGAACCTTACGAAGAAACATATTCATTGACATTGCTGAAACATGATGACAAATCGATGAAAGAAGCTGAAAAACTTGCAAAAAAAGGCAAACTTGCACAGGCAAAAACAAGCTATATGCAGCTTTATCGTACGACTGGCTATTTCGAAGCAGCGTATAATGCAGGTCTTATCAGTCAGGCAATGGGCAATATAAAAGAAGCTTACAATATCTTTAATTCTCTATACAAGGATACTGGTGACAGCCGTGCTGTAAAAGCTGCAAACGCAGCAGCAGCAGAACTTCGTTCTGCTGAAAAATTGAACAACCAGACAAAATTAAGATAATGGCAGAACTCTAACATAAGCGGTTAAACCGCTTTGAAAAGCCATAAGCAAAAAAATAACCTCGCATTTTGAAGCGTATACTTCAGAAGCGAGGTTATTTTTTATACCACAAAGAACGAATCCCGACACACAGCATCAAGATACAGTTCTTTCTCATAATGCATTACAGCGGTTTTAATCCCCTTTTATTCAACCCAAAAGTTTAGGAATAAAACCGCGCACAAATTAAATTCACAAAAAGCACAATCTAAAGCCCGCGCATATCATTTTGCGGCAGGCTCGTATAATCAGTTCTTTCTTCTGCACTTCTAAGCAGTGAATGTGAAGCAGCTTCTTTTTTCTCCTGCGGCACAGAATTAACAGCACTGTTTATCTTCTTTGAACTTGCAGCATCGCTTTTTGGAATAGACAAAGCTGCATTAGAACCAGCTTTGTTAATTTGATTTTTATATGAACCATTGTCATAAGATTCAAGCTGATTCTTCAATGAATTTGGATCTGTAAAGCGCTTTTCACGGCGTTTATTCAGCAATGTATACATAATTGGTGAAACAAACAATGTCATAAATGCACCAGACATCATACCGCCAACAATTGTAATACATACAGGCTGCATCTGTTCCGCACCTTCGCCAGGGAAAAATGCCATAGGAACCATACCGAAAACAGTTGTCAATGTTGACATAAGAATAGGGCGAAGTCGGCTTCTTGCAGATTCAAGACATGCATCAAAAACCGGCATTTTCTGGTCAACAAGCTGATTAATATAGTCAACAAGAACAATACCGTTATTTACGACAATTCCGACAAGTGCAACAACACCAACAACAGAATACAAGCTGAACTGCTGGCCTGTAAACTTATAAACAGCAACAACACCAATTGCCAGCAAAGGAATACTCAAGAAAACAATAAACGGGTCAACCAGAGATTCAAACTGTGCAGCCATAACAGCAAAAACAAGGAAAACAGCAAGTAAAATAATTATAATGAATGTTCCACCCATACTGTTAATATCACTTGCATCGCCACCATAAGCCAAATCTACAGATTCTGGCAGAACAATCTTTTCGTTTATTGCCTTTTCAACTAAAGCCTGTGCTTCTGTTGCAGTTACACCGGCAGCAAGACCTGCAGTAACATGATTTACACGGTCGCCATTTTCACGCTGAATCTTTTGGGGCGCTTTTGATTCCCGATATGTAACAAAATTATCAAGTGACATTCTTCCATTTGCCGTATTTATAAACAAATTGCCGATATCACCAGTTGAAACAAGTTCATCACTAGGAACAGCAACTATGACATCATATTCGTTGCCTTCGTCATAAAAAGTTGTCGCTGTAACACCATTAATTGCAGAACGGATTTCCTGTGCAATTGCACTGACACTTACACCAGATGCAGCAGCAGCTTCTGTATTGATAACCATTTGATAACGAGGACTTCCGTTTTCAAAGTCTGTAGCTACATCAACAAGTGCAGGTATTTCTTTCAAAATATCAACAATTTTATCTGCTGTTTCACGCGACGCAACTGTATCATTTGAAATGAGTTTTACATCAATTGCTTTAGCACCACCACCCATTCCACGACCAGAAGAGAAAGAAACAGTAACATCTGACCATGATTTTAAGTACGGCTGCAATTTTGCTTTTATTTCTGCAGGTTTCATAGTCTGCATTGTAAGCTCAGGCAAGTTAATCTGAATACTTCCAGAATTTGAATTTCCAGAGTTCAAAATAATGCTCTTATATGCACCAGCACATTCTTTTTCAACAATTTCCTGAAATTCAAACAGATACTCAAGAACAACCTTTTTGTTCGTTCCAATCGGAAGTGTAACAGTAACGTTTACCTGGTCATCGGCACTAGAAGGCGGTGCAAAGTTCATACCAAAAGATGTAAACTCTATAATTGCATAAATCATCATAAAGATGACCATTGTCAAAACAATAAATCTGTTTCTAAGACAGAATTTAAGAAGTTTTACATAAATATTTTCAGTTGCTTTAATTATGCCTTCTATTGCATTATCAAAAACCAGAAGCGGCTTAAATTTTATCGGGCGTTCATTAGGATTGTCCAGTTTCAAGATACTTCCACAAAGAGCCGGAACAAGAGTAACCGCAACAAAAAGTGATGAAACAAGAGAACTTACGATTGTTACAATTGCTTCATAAAAGAGCTGTCCCATCATTTCAAGATCTGACTTAAAAATGAGCATTGGAACAAATACACAGACTGTTGTCAATGTTGAAGCCATAATTGCATTTATCATGTTCTTGCTGCCCAAGATTGCAGCAACAGCCGGTTTATAACCTTCAACACGTCTGTTATAAATATTTTCAAGAATAACAATAGAAGAGTCAACGACCATACCCATGCCAAGAATAAGGCCACACATAGTCATAAGGTTGATTGTCATTCCAAATAATGCCATACACAAAAGTGTAAACAAAAAACAAACCGGAATTGAAAGACCAATAATAAAAGTACTCTTGAAGTTTCTAAGGAAGAAATAAATGACAATCATTGCAAGAATGATACCTTCAATTACCGAAGAATAAACCTGGTTCATTGTGGCATCAATCATTGTTGTATCATCACTGGCAACATTAACTTTTACACCCGGCGGAAGACTTTTGTTTATGTTATCAAGGACTGCATGAACACCTTTTGAAACAGTCGAAGCATTTGTTCCAGATTCATTTGAAACACTGATATAAAGCCCCGGAGTTCCATTGATATAAACTTCCCTTCCCTGTCGTTCAAACTGTTCATAAACTGTTGCAACATCATCAACACGAATAACAGCACCGTTAGAAGTAGAAAGAATCGTCTGACGTATATCATCAAGATTCTGAAAATATTCACTTGTAATAATTTCGTAGTCAATTCCGTTTTGCGTAATTTCGCCACTTGAAAGCTGAAAGTTTCGTGTGGCAAGTGCATTTGAAATTGAAGCAAGACTCAAACCATATGCTTCAAGGCGATTAACACTTACATCTATGCGAATCTGTTTTGCAGCGCCACCGTTTACATCAACAGAAGCAACTCCATCAACACGCTCAAGAAAAGGACTTACAGTATCTTCTGCAATTGCTTTTAATTCATTTATAGGAAGATCGCCTTCTACTGTCAAACGCATAATAGGCATGCTTGACATATCAAATTTCATTACAGACGGTGTACCACATCCATCAGGCAGACGCCCTGTAACACGGGCAATTGCAGATTCAACATCATTTGTTGCTTCATCAAGATCACAGTTATATCCAAATTCAAGCGAAATTCGGCTCGAACCGGTCTGCGACATAGAAGTAACATTTTTTAATCCTTTAATGCGCGAAAGCTGGTCTGTTATAACTTTAGTTACGTTATTATCAATTTCTTCAGGACCAACATTTGAATAAGATGTATATACAGTCAGCATTGGAAATTCAATGCTAGGCGTTAAAGCAATGCCAAGACGCGGAATAAAAACTGCCGCAATAGCACAAATAAGAACATACACCATGACCATAAGGACAGGTCGGCGTACGGAAAGTTCAGCAATATCCATTTAGCCTTCCTTAAGATTCGTCTGCGATGCGTACAGAACAGCCTTCTGTAACAGAACCAGCAGTAACTACTTTTTGACCTATTGAAAGTCCAGATGTAATCTGAACTTCATTATCGTTTGTCAAACCGACAGTTACAATTGCACGTTCAACAGTATTTGTTGTTGGATTGATTACAAAAACACTTTGCTTATCGTTATAAGTTCTCAAAGCTTTTTTAGGAATCACAATTGTATTATCACGCTGCTGAAGAACAAGATCGATTGAAGCAAACATTCCAGGTTTTATACGGTTGTCATATGAATCAAAACCAAGCGAAACCTTTATCGTTCGTGTATTTTTAGAAACAACAGGGCTTATGGCTGTAATTTTTGTCATAAATTTTTCATCCGAAAATGCTGTCAGATGAAGATATGCAGGCAAGCCAATCTTTAAATATTTTGAATATTTTTCACTTACATACACAACAACTTCAATATCTGAAACAGAACCAATCGTTGCAATGACAGTATTCTGACTTACTGTATCACCGGGATGAACATTACAGTCAATTATTGTACCGGAAACAGGTGCTTTTACAGGGCTTGCCACATAATTTGCACCAGGCTTTGAAGGGTCAACATAAGCAATAATATCATTTGCTTTTACACTGTCACCAATATCATATCTAATCTGCGTTATTTTTCCAGAAGTAATCGGGAATGTGCTGACTTCAGATTTTGATGAAATGTCGCCGTTTACGTGTACAGTTGAAATAATAGTTTCTGGTTTTAAAGTTTTTGCAGAAACAGTAACTGTGCTTTGTACTGCATCATTTGGCGCCCCGCCAGGACCACCTGGTCCGCCAGGTCCACCTGGACCACCTGCATTAGGCGGTGCACCAGCAGCCGAGCCAGCAGCTCCCGGAACATTTATTCCTTTTTTTTCAAGAACATCTGAAAAAACTTTTATTAAAATAAGACTTGAAAAAATAATAATTATAAAAAGAACCACAACTCTGGCCCAGTTTTCTTTAGAAAAAAATTTCATTTTTTTACTCCATATTGAACAATAAGACTTTCATAAGAAATATTTAAAGCATTTGCTAAAGCATGAAGACTAGTAATATAATTTATTTCTCCCTGCATCAATGACTGCTGCGCAGAAACTCTGTTTTGACGCTGACTTTCAAGTTCAGTTTGAGAAACCAGACCTGCTGCATAGCTGTCTTTTGCAAGATTATACGCCCGTGTTGCAATCTGGCTGTTCAGCTTAATTACTTCAAGAGACTCATAAATACGCTTCATTTCAGCAACTTTGTTGTTAATATCCTGCTTTGCACTTTTACGTGCATATTCAAGAGCAATCTGTGCCTGTTTTATGGAATCTTTTGCACTTTTTATATTCAAATTAGCATTTGAATTTGGAATCCAGCTTGAAATCGGAATACTTATTGATGCAGAAAATGATCCTTTTATTGAAGGATCAGGCGCACCGTCTTTTATCTGACCGCCTGATTTGAAATTTTCATTCAAATTCAAGGTTGGTGCAAGAGCAGAATGCTGCGTTGTTTTCAATCCAAGTTCTGCACTTGAAAGATTCTGAACAGCCTGCTGAATGTCAAAACGTGATTCAACATATTTAGAAACAAGTTCATTCAAAGACGGAAGTTCCACTTCCTGTATTACAGTAGAACCTTTTAATGAAAACGGAGTATTCGGATCAAGTCCGAGCAGCAGCATAAAATTTGCCGCATTTGTATTATATGAAGACTGCGCCTGTGTAATTTTAGGTTTCATAGACTGATAAGCATATTTTGCATTAAGAAGATCAAGTTCTGAAGCAAGACCGTTATTATAATTTGCCTGAACAACAGCAAGCTGATCTCTTGCAAGTTTCTGATTATCAACCAATATAGAAATATTCTTCAATTCTGCTGTAAGGCTATAGAATTGAGACGTAATATTCATTTTCAGTGTTGCGACAAGTTTATCATATGTCGTTTGCGCCATCTGATAACTCAAAATATTTTTGCGCAAATTATAAGGTATTGAAGTTGAAAACGAAATAGACAAACCGGCAGAGCCACTCCATGACCAATCATCTGCGGACATTTTGCCTGTTCCATCATAAAGTGTATGATCATTTCCAACACCACCATTAGCAGATATGTTTGGTAAAAAGACGTTCCACGCGGCATCCTTGACACGTTTTGCACCTTCCAGCGCGATAAGCTGTTTTTGAATATCTGCATTATTAGCAATGGCCGTTTCAAATGCATCGTTCAAAGTCAATACTAATTTATTTCCATCAGCAAAAGCAAATGCAGACATTAATATTAAGACTAACACGAGCAGTTGACGAGCATGTTTCATGAGAAACCTCCACTGTCAGTCAAGTAAACATCTAAAAAAATGCGTGGCCTGATACATTTTTTTATAACTCGATGCCTATATTTTAGGGCATTATATGCATTTATTGCAAGATAGGAACCACTTGAAAAATCTGTTATATGTAAAAAAACAGTTTCAAAATTCTGTTAATTATGGCACTATTTAATAAACAGTCTGAAAATTATCGGAAGCAATAATTTCCATATGTTTTTAATTGAAATGCAATACAAATACCAGAGACTAAAATGAATGCAAAAATATTAATAATTGAAGACGTAAAAGAAATGTCCGACCTCATTTCGCTTTATCTTTCAAAAGAAGGCATGGAAGCAGAACAATGTGATTCTGCGGAAGATGCATTGAAACTGCTCAAAACATATCAGCCAGATTTAGTAATTTTAGATTTGAACCTTCCCGGCATTGATGGCTTTGAATTTTTATCACGTTTCAGAAAAAAATTCTCTGTTCCGGTTATTATTGTTTCTGCAAGAGATGCAGATGAAGACATTATAAACGGGCTTTCAAACGGTGCAGACGAATTTATTTCAAAGCCGTTTTCACCAAAAGTGCTTGTTGCCCGCATAAAAGCTGTCCTCCGCCGAAGCCAGGACTTAAGCACTCCTTCGGATGCAACTTTTTCATTTGGAAACTATATACTTGACTACAACAGCTTTACTCTTAAACGCATTATAAAAGGCGAAACACTGCCAGAACGGGTGCCGCTTTCAACAAAAGAATACGCTGTGTTGGTCTGCTTAATAGAGCACATTGAACAGCCGCTTACACCAGAACAAATTTATGCAGAAGTCTGGAAAACCGAATTCGGTGACTTGTCTGCCGTTGCCGTTTATGTTCAGCGGCTGCGCCAGAAAATTGAAAAAAATCCATCTAAACCGGAATTTATCAAAACAATATTCGGCATGGGCTATTGTTTCAGCTTAAAGGGAATCAAAGCATGAAAATCAGGACACAATTCAGCATTTTTATACTAGGAATAATCATTATTCCTGTTCTGGTTTTTACGTCTCTTTTTCTTATAAGATACTATAATAGACCAGAACAGCTTCTTTTGCCTGGTTATAACGAAATATCTGAAATGGCAGAAACCGTAATTCCACAAAAAGACTGGCGGCTTATTGAAAAAACATTAAGGCACATGCCTGCAAATGTCGGTGTTGCAGTTTTAACTGTTGATAATGCTGTTGTCTATTCAAATATTGACATGCTCAAGCTGAACAGTCATTACACAAGCGAAGAATTAATTGAACTTATAAAAAATTCCAGCGATTCATTTTATTATCAATTAGAAACACCGATTCCACCCAATTTTCAAAACCATTCAAATAACAGAAAAAAAGAAACAGAAAAAATAAACAAGAATGAACTTCAGAATTTAAAATCAGAATTATTTGTAATTACACGCATTTCCAAAACAGGCAGAAGAAAGCCGAGCTTTTTTATTTCTATATATTGGGTAATAATTGCAGTTTTTGGCATTCTTACAATTTTCTGTTCCATAATGCTTTCAATTATAAGCCGCTCAATTACACACTCAATTACAATGCTTGAAAAAGCAACAAAGCAAATAACAATGGGCAATCTTGGCGAACCAGTTGCTGTAAAAGGCAGCAACGAAATTACTTCTCTTACAGAAAGCCTGAATAAAATGCGGCTTGCATTAAAAGAAGACAACTTAAGGCGTACGCGGCTTATTATGGGCATAAGCCACGATTTAAGAACACCAATTGCACTCATAAAAGGTTATACAGAAGCACTTTCAGATGGTACTGCAAACGATCCTGAAATGAAAAGAAAATCAATTGAAATTGTCGGGAATAAAATAGAACAGCTTGAAGACATGGTAGACGAACTTATCAACTTTGTTAAAGTTGATTCAGGTGAATGGCGGCAGAACCTTGATTTTCACGCAATTGCGCCGTTTTTAACTGAATTTGCAGCAAGGCTTGAAACAGACGGCAACCTGCTTGAACGCTCGGTAAAAACATCTGTCAAGATAAACGAATCTATAAAAATTGCATATGATGAGCGCCTGCTATTAAGGGCACTTGAAAATCTTGCAAGCAACGCCTTTAGATACACACAAAAAAACGGCAATGTTAGTTTCGAAGCAGTTTCTTCAGCTGAAAAAGTCGAACTTAAAATCAGCAATGACGGAACAGGAATTTTGCCGAATGACATTCCATTTATTTTTGACCCGTTTTTTCGAGGCAGCAATTCAAGACGAGAAAAAGGCACAGGTCTTGGGCTTTCGATTGTAAAAAGCATAATTGATGCACATGGATGGCAGATAAAAGTTTTTGAAAATCAAGAAAATATTACAACTTTTTTAATAGACATTCCTTTAGAATCAAAGAATTTTTCATCTTGATAAAACCAGGCAAAAAAAACAATGCACTCCAAAATGAAGAACATTGCTTTTAATTCTTATCTAAAGTCAAACATATCACGATGCGTTGAAAAATCAATTTTATCAGTCAAGTCGCCTGTGTAAAAAAGCATAATGCACGCATCATACGGACCGTTCTTTTTTATGTAGCTTTCAAGGCTGCCGTCATAATAATCCATTGACAAATACTCAACACGCTTAACAGTCTGTGCCAAAAATGGCACAACTGTAAGCAGATAAGAATCACCTACGACAAGCACTTTCCCATTAACATTTTCATCAAGATTATCAATAAATGCTGCATATTTATTTCCTAAATAAGCCGCATATGCATTTCGATCATAGATATCATCCTGTTCAAACAGTTCATAATGATAAATAATGTCAAAATCACCAGTTTTATCACATGGAATCGCAGGATTTATATAATGAAACTTTACATCATTTTTAGGATGCAAAAGTACAAAATCATCAGCTTTTACTCTTGCCAGAGTTGCTTTTTTCCCAAAAGTTCCAAGATAAAATTTGGGATAAACTGTTTTGTTATAATTTTCAATTTTGAAAGCATTTAAATCGCAATTGAAATTTAAATTTTCATTCAGCCATGCTGCAATTTTTCCAGTAGCCCAGACACCAGTTTCAGGGAGCCAATGATGATCTGTAACATAAAAAACATCTGCATAATTTATATTGTCTTCCTTAAATGCTTTTCTTAAATCAACTGTACAGACCCCTGCAGCCTCAAGTTTCAAAACCAATTCATCAGCATTTTGATTTGAAAAATCCCAATGATTGTTTACAGTTTTATCATCTGGAGAAATGACACTCGGAGCCATTGCATAAACAAACGGAATATTTTCATTTTTTAAGAATTTATCAAAACTTTTTATTGATTCTGCAATAGCTGTCATATCGTGTCGAGAACCAATTACACACAAATTTCCACTTTTAAGTTTAATAAAACCTTTAACAACATCACTTCTGTCAGACGGCGGCATCAAATTCCAGTTTGCTTTGCCTTCAAGAAACTGAATTCCAAAAGCAAACATCTCTTTTCTAAAAAATCTATTATACCAGCGTTCAATTTCAAATTTTCCAGGAATTTTAAATTCTGGCAATGAAATAACTTTTGAAGCAGGTTTTGAATTATTTTCAACATTCAAAGCTGGAGCCTGAACGCCTGAACCTTCTGCAGCAGGTGTTTTATTTCTTGAAACGGCATTTTCGATTTCTTGAGCTTTTGCAAGACTTTCTTCACTAAAAGGATACATCGACTGCCAGTCAACTATTACAGGAGCTATTATTCCGTGTTTTCTGTCTTCTTCATTATTCAAAGTCGGCTGGTCTTTAAAAAGCCAGGCAGTAAAACTGTTTGTCTTTCCTGTTGCAGAAATAACTGCACGGGTTCCGATGCGCACAACATAAGAAGCAGCACCTAAAAAAATTAAAAACAAACAAAAAATAGTACAAACAATCTGCACACGATTTAATTTTTTCATTACTGCCCTCTAAAAATTGAAATAAATAAACGGATTATAAGTTGCCTGAATGCAGCTCAACATTGAAACAACAAGAACAAAAACAAGCAGAACAGACTTTGCAGCAGCAAAAACAGTGCAAACCTTTTCAGACTCTGCAATTTTTGGGAATATTCCGCTGATAATTGAACGATACGGAATACATGCAAGAACAGCGCAAAAGAACACAAAACCGCCATTAAACAGCAGAAAAGAAGCCTGTTCAAAACCAGTGTTACCTTTTCCAAACATGCAGCCAAGATAAGTAATCATATGGCTTACATTTTCTGCCCTGAACATAACCCAGCCGACAACGACAAAAAGAAGCGTAAAAATTCTAAAACAAACAAGTTTAATGCCATTTGCTTCTTTTGCTTTTTTTGCAAGTCCAAAAGAACGCTCTATCTGAAGAAGAACAAAATAATAAATGCCCCAAAGCCAGAACGTAAAATTTGCACCATGCCAGATGCCGGTTAACGCCCAGACAACAAACAGATTAAAAACACAGCGCAAACGCCCTGCCCTGTTGCCACCAAGCGGAATATAAACATAATCCCTGAACCAGCTTGAAAGCGAAATATGCCAGCGGCGCCAGAAATCTGTAATTGATATTGCAGCATACGGATAATTGAAGTTCTCTTCGAATTTAAAACCGAACATTAAACCTAAACCGATTGCCATGTCAGAATAACCAGAAAAATCAAAATAAATCTGCAGAGTGTAGCCTATTGCACCAAACCAGGCGCCACACACCGTCAAATCAGAAGCCTGCATTCCAAACATTGTGTCTGCAATTATTGCCATATAATTTGCAAGCAGGCATTTTTTGCCAAGTCCAATAATAAAACGTTCAAGACCTTTTGAAAAATCATTGAAATTTTCACACCGATTTAAAATCTGGTCCTGCACAGTTTCGTAGCGGACAATTGGACCTGCAATAAGCTGAGGGAAAAGCGAAATATAAAGTGCAAGATTTGCAATGTTTTTTTGAACAGGCACATTTCTGCGGTAAACATCAATCGTGTACGACAGAATCTGAAAAGTAAAAAACGAAATGCCAATCGGAAGGGCAATTTTAATTTCGGGCAGTGTCGTTAATGAAAGAAAACCTCTGAATGTTTCAGATAAAAATGAAAGATATTTAAATACAAACAAAAGAGCGATATTCCAGATTATTGAAAGTACAAGAAATAATTTGGCTTTTTTTGATTTTTCGCCATTTTTAATAGATGCACTGTCGATTAAAAGCCCAAGAATGTAATTTACCAAAATTGAAAACAACATGATAAAAACAAACACAGGCTCGCCCCAAGCATAAAAACCAAGACTTGCAAGCAGCAGCACTGCATTTTTATAGCTTCTGGATTTAAAACACGGCAGATAATATAAAAACAAAACTGCAGGCAGAAAACCAAAAATAAAAACTAAAGAAGAAAAAACCATAACCAAACCTTTTTATGGAGCAAAATACAATTAAAAATTCAACAAGATATTTTTGCATAATAAGACAACATATTCAAGGTGATTTTGCAAATGCTTAAAACTGAAACAGAAAAGTTCGCACTGGTCTTTTCTGCTGTACTTGTCTTGTACTTTGAAAAATCAACATAATTTTTTTGCGCAGTCGCCCTTCCGCACAAAACCAGACATGCAGCCTGAAATCTTATCAATGAGAATTCTTAAGTTTTTTGTTTTAAAACACAGCGATTTAAATACTGAAAGAACCTGCTTTAAAATACCGTATTTTAAACAAAAAAGACCTTCTCTTTAAAATCAGAATTTCCGGCGTTTCGGTTTCAACGGTTTCGCGTTTGGGCTGTGCTACAAATTTGGACGAATTCGGCGCAAGGCTATCGGTATAGCCGATAGCTTCGAATTTTTTTTCGCTTTAGGATTAATTCTACAGATTAGAATGCAGCCCGCCAAACGCTATAGTTTTTGCAAAGCAAAAACTACAAGGAACTTATCTGCTGCAGCTTGTCATGTCATGGATTAAATCCGTTTATTCAATTCTAAGAATTATCTGATTTTATTCAAACTTAAAATTTCTTATTGAGCATTTTAGCGCAACGTTAAAAGAACACGTGCAGAAAATTAACGCGAAGCGGATTCTTTGTGTGCTTTTTGTTTCTGCACATACATGACTTCATCTGCTTTTTTTATGTAATCTTCAAGTGCGGCTTTTCCATCAAAATCTGTGAGGATATATCCACAGCTGATTGTAAGAGGATATGACAATTGCATTGATTCAACCTGTTTTTTCAGGTTTTCATTCATTCTGTAAACAAAATCGTTAATCAAATTTTCATCAGAAGAGACACCAAGAGCAATAAACTCATCGCCACCATACCGAATTGCAATCCAATTATCAGGCAGCTGAGACAACAAAGCCGCAGAAACAGTTCTTATAGCCAAATCTCCCTGCAGATGACCGAAATTATCATTGATATATTTCATTCTGTTTATATCAGAAAAAACAATTGCGCAGCTTTTTTTATCTTTGCATGCTTTTTCAAATAAAGGAATTCCTATCTGTTCAAGCCCGTGCCTGTTATACAAACCAGAGAGAGAATCTTTTACAGAAATATTTTGGAGCGCTTTATTCATCTCTTCAAGATGATTATTCTGCCTGTATTTTTCAAGATTATAATTCATCTGCATCATATAATGATTGTGCGAAGTATCCCTCATTTCTTCGACAGCATCTTTCATGACCAGATAACCGAATAAATTATCATCATAGTGCAGAGAAGAAATTATATATACAACAGACTTATCTTTCTTTTCATAGCCGGGAATTACATCATTCCGATTAAATTCATTGAAATTTTGAATTTCACCATTTTTCATTGCGACAATACTTTGCATTGTCTTGCTGAAATGTTTTTTTAAAGGAAAAGATGTATCAGTAAAAGCTTTTACAGTTGCAGAATCTAAAACAAAATAAAAATCATCTCCTTCATAAGAATGGTTATTCTTATAAAACTCATTTATATCAGCTTTAAAATTAGAAAAATCAGAACGATTAAAAATCACATTTGCAATATCTGTCGTATGACTCAAAAAATAGATATTCTTCATTTCCTGCGAATATGCATTCGTACAAAATTCACGGCGCAGTTTTTCAGCTTCACTTGAAGCTTTGCAGCCGCAGCTTTCATTCCGTACCCAATTGGCAGAAACAATTATTCTGTTAATCTGTGCTGTTCCTTCAATTTTTTCCAGCAGATGCCAGATTGCAACATAACCGATTTTCTCATAGTTTTGATAGACAGTCGTAATAGACGGATAAACAACATCTGCATAAGAAATTTTATCAAAACCTGTTACAATTGTCTGGTCTGGAATAAAAATGCCTTTATTTTGAAGTCCTATGCTTGCTGCAATTGCAATATTATCATTTGCACAAATAAAAGCATCTGGAAGTTTATCCGGAGAAGCAAATTCCTGTGCAGCTTCCAAAGCCTTGTTATATTCCCAGTCTGTATAACGTATTCTGCTTTCATCAAGCTTAAAGCCATTATCTTCAAGTGCCTGACGTGTTGCTTCAATTCTTTCGTTGGAATCTGCATTCTGTTTTGGGCCTGCAAGGAAAACCGGATTTTTTACCCCATGTCTTTTAATAAGATGGGTTACCAGTTCATACATTCCCTGAAAATTATTTACACCAATATAATCAATTCCAGGAATTTCAGCACCGACACTGACAGCATGCACATTATTTTCTTTTAATTTTTCACCAATTTTTAAATGCAATGTAGAAGAATTCAACATAGAAGAAAAAATAATTACACCGTCAAAATCTGTGTAGTCTGTTATGTCAAAAACTGAATTTTCACCATTTGTACGTTCTTCTGACATTCCATAACTTGCGTAGCTTAAAAAGAGAAATAAATCAATGTTCAATTCATCAGCACAAGATTTTATGCCTTTTATTGCTTCCGCAACAGAAAGATTGTTCCATCCGTTTGCTAAAACTGCTATTTTTTTCTTCATTAAAAATAATTATATATCATAAAATGAAAATGTGCATTTAAATCTACTTTAATGTTTCAAATATTAAATTCAACAAACCCAAACGAATTTTGTTTAAACGCAGGTCTTTCTCGTTGTTAATGGAAGAACCAGTTCAAAATTGCATTTTTGTCTGCACGAAACATGAACTTTTATGCTTTGCCTGAACATGCGGCAAATCTGCGGCATGTTTTGTTTTAACATCACCTGTCAAGATTTTAAAGCAGCACATTTTTTTCAATCTGTATACAAGGCATAAAGTTTTACGTAGTTTTTCAGTTTAAAAACAGTGCACCAAACGACTATTATAAAAAAGACCCTGAACCCTATAGAATTCAGAGCCTTCAAAAAAATTATTTCTGGCCATAATAAGCATTTTTGCCGTGCTTACGCTGGTAATGCTTATCAACAACATAATTTGCAAGTGGTTGTGTAAGTGGATTTACAGAGAGCGTAATAAATGCCATTCGTGCAACTTCTTCAAGAACGGCTGCATTATAAACAGACTTATGCGCATTTTCGCCCCATGCAAACGGTCCATGTCCTGCGACAAGCACAAATGGATTTTCGTGCGGAACCAAAGTCCATTCACCGCGCTTATTTAATGGAAGAGAACAGCATTTTGCAAAATCTTTCGGTGGATTTTTAAAAGTTTCTACAATTGCTTTTCCTGTTTCTGCTTCGTAATCGCCGGCAACAGCTTCGGCAGAAAGAACAGAAGCACAGACAACACCATTCGGAGAATGGTCTGCATGTGTTGTGCCAAATATTGGAATTGAGCGTTGAGCCTGTGCCCACGCTGTTGCAAATGTTGAATGAGTATGTGTAATTCCGCCAACTTTGCCTGCGCTTTCGCCCTGCAATGCAAATTCACGGTAAAGCACAAGGTGTGTCGGTGTATCAGAAGACGGGCGCAAAGTTCCTTCTACACATTTTCCGTCGAGGTCAAGTACAACCATATCATCAATCTGAAGCTTGTCATATTCAACTCCAGATGGTTTTATTGCAAAAACACCGCGCTCTGCATCAAAAGCAGACACATTTCCCCATGTATACATTGCAAGTCCACGGGCTGGAATTTCTTTGTTTGCAAGCCATGCTTCTTCTTTTAATTCTTCATAAGGTGATTTGTTTTTCATAATAACTTCCACAAAATCAATAATTTTTTTTAAGTTTAACAGCAGCTCAAGAATGTCCATCTTCAAGAGCTGCCTTAATTTTTTTAGTCAACTGAAGTAATTGCAGCTTTTTCAAGATTAAGCCCGCGTGTATAAGAAGCAAAGAAAGCATTAAAGCCGTCAATGTCATCTTGTGTTGCAGTTACAGACTGAGCTTTGCAAGATGCAAAAACTTTCTGTGCAAGATAATCGCCAAGACTTAAACCGTTTGAATTAACCATATAAGATGCAAGCAAAGCCATGCCCCATGGTCCGCCCTCGCCTGCTGTTTCAAGAGCAGAAATTGGTGTGTGCATTGCAGCAGACATAACAAGGAGACCAACATCAGAAGTTTTAAAGAAACCGCCATGTCCGGTCAATCTGTCAATCTGTACCTGTTCATCATCGAACAGAATGTCCATGCCTGTGCGCAAAGCACCAAGTGCCGTAAAAAGCTGTGCACGCATAAAGTTTGGCAGTGTAAAACGTGCATTTTTTGCACGTACAAACAGAGGGCGTCCTTCGCTCAGTCCTGTCATAGATTCACCAGAAATATAATTGAACGAAAGCAATCCGCCGCAGTCTTTTTCACCTTCCAATGCTGCTTTCAAAAGATTTTCGTAAAGGGTGCCTTTGTCAACGTTAAAACCACATGCGCTCATTGCATCGCCAAAAAGCTTTATCCATGCGTCATAATCTCCGGTACAGTTGTTTCCATGTGCCATGGCTGTAAGATAGCCTTCAGGAGTTGTAACAAGGTCAATTTTTCCGCTGTAAGACTGAGAAAGCGGCTTTTCAAGTACAACCATTGCAAAAACAGAAGTTCCAGCAGAAACATTGCCTGTACGTGGTGCAACACTGTTTGTTGCAACCATGGCTGTTCCGGCATCTCCTTCACGAGGAGCCAGTGGACAGCCAGCATCAAGGTCTCCATCCGGGTCAAGGAATTTTGCACCGTTTTCTGTCAATACACCGGCTTTTTGTCCTGCAGAAAGAATTTTTGGAAGCAGGTCACTCAATTTCCAGTTAAAATGATATGAAGACACAAGACTATCAAATTGAGAAATCATTTTTGCGTCATAATTTTTTGTTGCAACATCAACAGGGAACATACCTGAAGCATCGCCGATGCCCAGAACTTTTTCGCCAGAAAGCATCCAGTGTACATAACCAGCAAGAGTTGTAAAGAATGCAGCCTCTTTTACATGCGGTTCATTATTCAAAATTGCCTGATAAAGATGAGAAATGCTCCAGCGTTCAGGAATAGGATAATTGAAAAGCGTTGAAAGCTTTGTGGCTGCTTCACCTGTAATTGTATTTCTCCATGTTCTAAACGGAACAAGCAGCTTGTCATTTTTGTCAAAAACAAGATAACCGTGCATCATTGCACTTACACCGAAAGCTTTCAGTTTTTTAAGCTTGACATCGTATTTTTTTTCAACATCTGCTTTTAAGTTTGCATAACATGTTCTAAGTCCGTTATGAATTTCATCAATTGAATATGTCCAGATACCGTTTACAAGATGATTCTGCCAGTCAAAAGCACCAGACGCAATCGGTGTATTTGCAGAATCAATCAGAACAGCTTTAATTCGTGTTGAGCCAAATTCAATGCCTAAAACAGCCTCACCTGCTTTAATTTGTGCAGCTAAAGCTTCCTTTTCCTTTATCATATGTTCCTCCAAGCTGTAAAAATGTATCTATTCGGACACCTGTAAAATTTTATTTTATACGATGCCGCTTGATTTAAAGTTGTCCTGAAAACAGCAACATTCAGAACAGCTCTGTTATATTTTTTAAAATTATAACATTAATATTGATATCAAGAACTGGCAAAAAGCTCTTTTAATTCGTTTTTTGACAATAAAAATCAAACTTTTACAACAACTGTAAACCACAAAATCCATGCTTGATTCTGCCTGTGTTTTTCTAAAAACTGGAATTTTCAGAAAACTGATAAAAAAAGTTGCATTTTTTCAAATTATGCCGCTAATATCTGTTTTAGAGGTTGTCAAAGAAATCATTTTCTAGTAAAACGATTAACATAATTAATATCACAACTTCTCAATTTTTTAAAGAGGCTTGCATGAATTCTAACATCATAAATCCGATTATGCCAGGTTTTAATCCGGATCCGTCAATTTGTGTTGTTGATGACACATTTTATCTTGTCAATTCAACTTTTTCATTTTTTCCAGGACTTCCAATCTACAAGAGTAAAGATTGTGTAAACTGGGAACAAATTGGAAATGTCATTCACAGAAAGAGCCAGCTTGATTTTTCAAATGAAACATCAAGCCGCGGTTTGTATGCACCTACAATCCGTTACAACAAAGGCACTTTTTATTGCATCTGTACTCATGTCGACAAAATCGGCAACTTTTTTGTTACAGCACAAAAACCAGAAGGACCATGGTCTGACCCGATTATAATTGAAGGTGCAGACGGCATTGATCCGTCTTTCTTTTTTGATGACGATGGCACAGCCTGGTATGTCGGACAGCATTTTAACAAAGCCGGCGTCCGCTGGAACGGCGACTGCAAAATCTGGATTCAGCGAATTGATACAAAAACAGGCAAGCTTTATGGTGCACAAACAGATATCTGGAGCGGCGCCCTCAAGAAATGTGTCTGGCCTGAAGGTCCGCATATTTACAAAAAAGACGGCTGGTATTATTTGATTCATGCAGAAGGCGGAACAAGCGTTGACCATGCAGTATCTGTTGCAAGATGCAGAACAATGGAAGGCGAATGGGAAGGCAAAAAATCTAACCCTATTTTGAGCCACAGACAGCTTGGCCTTACAGCAGGTGTTATAAATGTTGGTCATGCAGATATGTTCTGCACAAAAGAAGGAAACTGGCGCATGGTTTGTCTTGGTTCAAGACCATATGGCAAAGGAAAACTTGGCGACACAAGATGCTGCAACATGGGCCGCGAAACATTCCTGGCACCTGTACACTGGGAAGAAGAATGGCCTGTCGTAGCACGCGAAACAGGCTTGATTGAACGAGCATATACACAGGACGGTTTTGTCGCAAAACCGACAGCTGAAGAAACAGCCGTTAAACCGCCAGTTATTGATAATTTTGACAGCTTGCAGCTGAAACCATACTGGCTTACTTTAAGAAACAGAAACGACAGCCTTATTACTCTGGCAGAAAAAGACAACTGCCTCAGGCTTTATGGAGCTGGCAAATTGACTTCAACAGACGAAGTTGCTTTTGCAGCACAGAGACAAACCGCATTCAGTTTTAAAGCAGCAGCAACTTTTAGTGCAACTCTTGGCGCAGAAGAAGATGCAGCAGGCATTGTCTGCTTTCAAAGTGAAGAATTCCACTATTGTCTGCAAATCTGCAGGAAAAACAGCGCAAATATCGTTCAGCTAGTTAAAGTATGTGGCGGCAAAACAGAAATTGTTGCAGAAAGCAGCGAAAAAATTGCTGACAATGCAAAACTTGTATTCGAAGCAGAAGCACAGATGCAGAATCTCTTCTTCAGATACAGCATCAATGGTGCAAAACCTGTTCAACTTGGTTCTGCACAGGATGCAAGCATTTTGAGTACAGAAAAAGCCGGCGGTTTTATCGGAACAATTGTCGGAATGTTTGCTACAAGCAGCGCACCAAAAGCCAAAACATGTGTTGCAGACTTCGAACAGTTTGTCTATAAAAACACCACAAACGCATGGATTGATCCGTATCAGTTTTAATCGTTACAGGCTGTTTTAACAGGCTCTAGCTTTTTTAGAGCCTGTTTTTCAAAGCAATGATGCAGCTCAGCTTGCGGAAACTCGATTTTTTATTTCTTTCCACTTGAAGCAATTATAAAACAGTTTGCAGGTTTTATCTTCAAGGTACAAATTTAACGCTTGAAAGCGTTGGAACTAATAAGGGAAAGGACAACCCCCTACTCAGAAGCGAGGTTTTTCCTTTCACTTAAACCCTATCCTTTTCCGGCACTTCCAAAGGCTTTCGGCAGCCTTTGGAAACTGCAGGCTGTTCACTTTCTTTGGAATGGTTCTTCGCAGCAACAATAGGTTCATTTTTTTTGCTGTTTCAGACCAAAAACTGAACAAATTCCGCTAGTTTGCGTCAGTAAACTAGCAGTTTCATAAAGCAAAAGTCAAAACATAATGACCAAAAAGTTTTTTTCAGCTATATTCTTTTTATGTTTTCTGAAATTTCCGGCAAACAATTTATTAAAGAAATAAAGCCTGTCGCAATCATTCATTCAGATTTTTCCGAAAAATTCGGAATTCCACGACAGGCAGGACTGGTGCCTGAACTTGAAGCAAGAATTGATATGCTTGAAGATTTTGCAAAACCAGAAGCAGTAAGGAAACTTGAAACTTTCAGCCATATCTGGCTTATCTGGGGTTTTTCAGAAAACAAAGCAGAAAATGCAAATCTTACGGTGCGCCCGCCACGACTTGGCGGCAGCACACGTGTTGGGGTTTTTGCTTCACGTTCGCCCTTCAGACCAAACGGGCTTGGTCTTTCTGTCGTAAAACTTGAAAAAATTGTCTGCAAAGACAACAGAATTCTTTCAATATTCGTTACCGGAGCAGACCTGCTTGACGGCACACCAATTTACGACATAAAACCATATATTCCATTAAGCGACTGCATTCAAAAAGCACAGGAAGGCTACACAGCACAGACAAAAAAACATAAGCTCAACGTTGTTTATAAAACCGGGCTGCTTGAACCGCTTAAAAACAAGCAGAAAGCCTTGATTGGCATTCTGGAACAGGACCCGCGGCAGACATATTTTCAGGAACCTTCGCGCATTTATGGATTGAGCTTTGCAGGTTTCAACATAAAATTTATAGTCAACGAAGATATTTTAGAGATTTTAGAAGTTACAGAAATTTAAAAAACACGACTGACGCCAGCTGCATATAACAAAAAACAATCAGATATTTTTTTGTAAATTTTACAAAATACTGTCATTTTTGACAGTGTTATCTAAAAAAACTGAACATAAAATGTTCTTTATTATAAAAAGCCTTCCATAACATCGTGAGGTCTTTTTATGAATCATTCAATTTTCAGGAGCTATCAACATGGGTCTTATTAAGGCATTAGGTGGAGCTGTTGGTGGAGTAGCAGCCGACCAGTGGAAAGAGTATTTCTATTGTGAATCAATTGATTCAAATGTACTTGTTGTAAAAGGCAAGAAAAAAACATCTTCACGTTCAAGCAATACAAAAGGTGACGATAACATTATTTCAAGTGGTTCAATTATTGCAGTTGCAGACGGTCAGTGCATGGTCATTGTTGAGCAAGGCAAAGTTGTTGAAATTTGTGCAGAACCAGGTGAATTTAAATATGATTCTTCTACAGAACCGTCTATTCTTTCAGGCGGTTTAAACGGTGCAACAATAAAAGCGGTTTTCTCAAACATCGGCAAA
The DNA here is from genome assembly GCA_045627325.1 of Treponemataceae bacterium. GTDB lineage: Bacteria > Spirochaetota > Spirochaetia > Treponematales > Treponemataceae > UBA1240. Next base: position 75,584 of record JAZQNK010000058.1, read on the forward strand.
CGCTTTACATTTGGCGGAGAAGCACCGAAAGATCAGAGGGTTTACTACTTCAATACAAAAGAAATCATCGGAAACAAATACGGAACAGCATCTCCTGTTCCATTCCGTGTTGTTGATAAAAATGTCGGACTCGACATTGACATTACAATCCGTTGTTTCGGTGAATACAGCTATCACATTTCAAACCCGATTCTGTTTTATACAAATGTATGCGGCAATATTTCAGAAGCATACACACGCGACACACTGGACAGCCAGCTTAAAACAGAACTTTTAACAGCATTGCAGCCTGCTTTTGCAAAAATTTCAGAAATGGGCATCCGCTATTCAGCATTGCCTGGTCATACAATGGAACTTGCAAATGCCCTTAACGAAGTGCTTTCTGCAAAATGGAGAGATCTGCGCGGTCTTGAAATTGTTTCATTTGGTGTTTCTTCAGTAACAGCATCTGAAGAAGACGAAAAAATGATAAAAGAATTGCAGCGCAATGCAGCTTTAAGAGACCCGACAATGGCAGCAGCTCATCTTGTTGGTGCACAGGCAAGCGCAATGCAGGCTGCTGCATCAAACACAAGCGGCGCAATGACAGGTTTTATGGGCATGGGCATGGCACAGCAATCAAGCGGCATTAATGCACAGAACCTGTTTGCAATGGGCCAGCAGCAGGCAGCACAGCAGCCTCAGCAGGCAGCTCCTCAGGCTGCTGCACCACAGGCAAATACATGGAAATGTGCATGCGGTGCAAATGCAACCGGCAAATTCTGTCCAGAATGCGGCAAACCAAAACCAGCAGACATCGGCTGGAAATGCACCTGCGGCGCAGTAAACAAAGGCAAATTCTGTTCTGAATGCGGAAGCAAAAAACCAGAAGGTGTTCCACAGTACAAATGCGACAAATGCGGCTGGGAACCAGCTGATCCTACAAAACCACCAAAATTCTGTCCTGAATGCGGTGATCCATTTGATGACGGCGACATCAAAAACTAAAATAAAGCTTATAAAAGGGTGCTGTCATACAGTAAATATCTAAAACTGCCATACTGAACTTGATTCAGCATGGCAGCCTATGTAAAGACAGCAACCTTTCAGGCTTTTTATTTTTTTAAGCAATACCCCGCTTAAAGCAGCAAGGTACTGCTCTTAACATGCGGGGCATTCAGCTTCATCCCCCACAGTGCGTTATGTTCTTTATGAACTGTTATTAAAACTTAGCACGGATAAATGCCCTTAATAATTTGAAAAGGAAGGAAAAAACAATGGGATTGTTTGATAAAAAATTCTGCGACATTTGTGGAGAAAAAATTGGTCTGCTTGGCAACAAAAAATTAAAAGACGGAAATATGTGCAAAAACTGCCAGGCAAAACTTTCTCCATTTTTTAGAGAACGAAGGGAATCAACAATAAACGAAATAAAAGAACAGCTTGCATACAGAGAAGCAAACAAAGCAGCTGTTGCAGCTTTTCACCCTACACTTACATTTGGCGATGACACAAAAATTTATATAGATGAAGATGCAAAAAAAATTGCAGTTTCGCGCTATCCGACAACAAAATTTGCAGAAGCAAACCCTGACATCATTGATTTTTCGCAGATTACTGCATTAAACATTACAATTGATGAAGACCAGGATGAAGTAAAATACAAAGACCAGGAAGGAAATTATAAATCTTTTGTGCCGCAGCGTTTTGCTTACAGCTACGACTTTGACGCAAGTTTTACTGTCAACAGCCCATATTTCAGCGAAATCAATCTGCAGCTCAACTCAAGTTCTGTTGACAACGATGTTGACACAACTATTGAACTGAACGGTCTTACACCAGAACAGATTACAGTGCCGGGCTTTGGCTATGACAAAACTTCTAACAAGACAGAAGTTCAAAACAGCGAAGCATACAAAAAATATTACAATCAATGCGAAGAACTCAAGAAGTTTTTTGGCAGCGCAAGACAAGATTTGCGCAGCAATGCAGCAGAAAAAGCCAAAATTGAAGCAGAAGAGCAGTCAGCAGTTACATGCCCATACTGCGGTGCAAAAACCAAAAAAGGCGGAACCTGCGAATTTTGCGGTGCACCACTTGCATAAAATCATTGCACCTGCTTAAAAAATCAATCCGGCTGCCTTTTGCCGCCGGCAGACAGACAGCTGAATTTTATATTTTCAATTTTTATAAAACCAGCAGAGGCCGCTAAAAACTGCAATTTTTAGCGGCACAATTGTAAATGCTGAAAATATGTTAATTTCAACATAAAAAAACAGAACTTTCAGTAAATTAAAGGAACATTTATGGCTGAACAAATAACCAATTATAAATGCCCGGCTTGTACAGGACCATTAAAATTTTCAAGTCTTCTCGGCAAACTTGAATGTGAATACTGCGGCAGTACATTTACAACAGAAGAAATAAAAGCGCTGAACGAACAGAAAGACGAAAAAGCAGCAGAAGCGTTCAACGAAGAAAACGAAAAAGAAGCACAAAAAGAAGAAAAAGTTTCATGGGACGCTTCAAATGAAGAAGCCAACCAGAACAAAGAAACTTTGACAATGAAATCTTATTCATGCCCAAGCTGTGGTGCTGAAATAATCTGCGAACAGACAACAGCTGCAACAAGCTGCCCTTACTGCGGAAATCCGTCAATTGTTCCAGGACAAATGACAGGAACATTAAAACCAGACTACATTATTCCTTTTAAATTAGATAAAAACCATGCAAAAAATTCTTTAATGCAATATTACCAGAAAAAGCGATTTTTGCCGAAAGAATTTTCTACACAAAATCAAATTGACAAGATACAGGGCATTTATGTTCCATTCTGGTTTTTTGACGGCATTGCAGACGGAGAAGCATCTTATCAAGGTTCAAATTCTTCATCACACCGGTCGGGCGACTATATCATAACAAGCACAAAGCATTACAGCATTAAACGTGCCGGAACTGTTGAATTCAAAAATATTCCGGCAGATGCTTCAAAAAAAATGCCGGACGACCTTATGGACAGCATTGAACCATTCAACTATTCAGAATTAACAGATTTTTCTACAGCATATCTTCCAGGTTATCTTGCAGATAAATACGATGTTACAATGGAAGAATCAACAGAAAGAGCATGTTCAAGAGCAAGAAATTCGCTGAGCATGCTTTTGCGGTCAACTGTTTCTGGTTACAGTTCAACAACAGAAACAGGCAGCCACATTGACATCAAAAACTTAAAATCACATTATGCATTTCTGCCTGTATGGCTCATCCACACAAAATGGCAGAATCAAGATTTTCTTTTTGCAATGAACGGTCAGACAGGCAAATTCATCGGAAACCTTCCGGCATGTCCTAAAAAACTCAGGCTGCTTTTCTGGGGCTTAACGATTGGAATTGGTGCAGTTCTGTATTTTACAGGCATAAGTGGATTTTTTGTAAAATTTGCACAGGCAGCCTTATTATAGTGCATGCATTTTTAACAGAGGAACTAAAATGAAAAAGAAAATATTATTAGCTTTATCCATTTTTTTCGTGCTTTTTTGTACAAATATTTTTGCACAAACTGAAAATAAAGAAACATACTGGACATTTTATGCAGAAAAATCAACTTACGACGACGGCAATGCGCCAGAATTGTCAACAGTAACAAATGTAACGCCATTTAGAGTCTATTTAGTTTTAAATGACGATTATACAGGACTTTTTGTTGATACCTGGTATGTTACACAAATTACATGGGACATGCCCGATGACCAAACAGTCAGTATTACAGACAGGCTGGGCGACACTTTCGAAGGCACTTTTACAGATGATTATTTCGTTTTAAAAGTTGACAACACCATTTATTACATGGCAGCAGCCGACACTGCACCTGTCATTAACCTTGCACCAGAATGCTGGACAAACGGACTGCCTCAAAACTTTTTTGTTGAATCTGAATATTTCAAAGAAAGCATCGGAGAAGATGCAATCAATGAACTTAATGAAAAAGCTGCTTCCATTTCTGAAAGATTTGGCTTTAACATGCAGATTGTCCTAGTTTCGGACTACAAAAAGTTTACAGCCGGCAGCATAGGAATTTTAAACGAAGAAATTGCAGATGGTTTTCAGATTGGCAAAACAACAGAAGGAAACGCATTGATTCTTACAATGTCCATTGATGACCGCGATTATGACATTTATGCTGCTGGTGGAATGGGTAACCTTATTTTCAACGAGTACTCAAGAGGCCTGCTTGAAAATGAAATGCTGCCCTACTTTAAGAACAATGACTGGATTAACGGTTTTAATGCCTATCTTGATAAATGCAGCGAACTTCTTGAAAAGGCAGAAAACGGTGAATATATAGACGGGCCACAGGGAAATACTGTCATAGAAATTATTCTTGCGATACTCGTTGGCCTTATAGTTGCCGCAATAACAAAATCATGCATAAAAAGCAGTTACGAAAACAAAGTAACAGAAGCTTCTTCTGCACAAAATTACATAGTTGAAAATTCATTCAACCTTTCAAAGCAGACAGATACTTTTACGCATACAACAACATCAAAAACTTACAGTCCAAAGACATCGTCTTCATCAGGCAGCTCTCATTCAGGCGGCAGCAGAAGCAGTTCGCATTCAAGCGGAAAATTTTAATTCATGGGGATGACTGATAAGTTTTGTCATGCTGAATTTATTTCAGCATCTACGCTACATATAGTGTGTTAGATTCCGGATCAAGTCCGGAATGACATAGAATTTAATCTTTTTGGACGTCCCCATCATCTTCTTGATTTCAGTCAAGCAAAACAAAGTTTTCTGTTATAAAAATAGAATTCATGTAACATTTTTGATACTGTCAGAATACCGTATTTTAAAGTGAAAAAACCTTTTATTTAAAATACGGTATTTTTTTCAAAAAGACTTCTTTTTCATTTAAAATACCGTATTTATCCTCAAAAAGACTTCTTTTTCATTTAAAATACCGTATTTATTCTCAAAAAGACTTCTTTTTCATTTAAAATACCATATTTATTCTCAAAAAGACTTCTTTTCATTTAAAATACCATATTTTAAATGAAAAAAACTTTCGTTTAAAATATGGTATTTTTTAAAAGCACAGACAAAAACATTTAAATCATCATAATCTGCAAAAGGAAATATAAACTCCCAGTATTTTCCGTCAAGATAAGCATCTGCACAATACGTCAAGTCAAGGCACACTTCGTTC
>JAZQNK010000059.1:0-11414 GCA_045627325.1 Treponemataceae bacterium
GGATAATGTCTTGACTGTGCAAGTTTTCGGCTTAAAACAATATGTCCATCAAGAATACCACGAACTGTATCCGAAATCGGTTCATCCATATCATCGCCATCAACCAAAACAGTGTAGAATGCTGTAATAGAACCAGTCTGAGAAGTTCCTGGACGTTCAAGAAGCTTTGGCAGTGTTTCGTAAACACTTGCTGTATAACCACGCTGTGCCAAAGGCTCGTCGATTGCAAGACCTACTTCGCGCTGTGCTTTTGCAAAACGTGTTACAGAGTCAAACATGAGCATAACATTTTTGCCCTGATCCCTGAAGTATTCAGCAATTGCAGTTGCAGTATATGCACCACGAATGCGTGAAAGTGGAGATGTATCTGAAGTTGCAGAAACAACAACAGAACGTTTCAAACCTTCTTCACCCAAATCGCGCTGAATGAAATCAATTACTTCACGACCACGTTCACCAATAAGAGCAATAACGTTGATATCTGCTTTTGTATTACGGGCAATCATTCCCAAAAGTGTAGATTTTCCGACACCAGAACCGGCAAAAATGCCCAGACGCTGACCTTCGCCGACAGCAAGCATTGAATCAATTGCTCTTACACCTGTTACGATGCGTTTTTCAATTGAACGTCGGCTCATTGGATCTGGTGGATTTGCAACAGCAGGATAATATGTTTCTGGAACAATATCCTGTTTTCCATCAGCAGCCTTGCCCATGCAATTCAAAACACGACCAAGCAAATCTTTGCCGACACCAATTTTGAGCACAGAACCAGAAGCAACAACTTTGCTGCCAATTTCAATGCCTTTTGTGTCTGCAAAAGTCATAAGCTGAACTGTTGTCCCATTTAGACCAATTACTTCTGCAGCAACAGACTCGCCGGTTGAAGGAATTATGATATGGCATATTTCTCCAATTACAGACTGCGGACCTGTACTTTCAATAAGCATACCACGAACTTTTGAGACCACTCCATTAAAAAGAATGGTCTCTGTGTCCTTGATGCTTTCTATATATTTGTCGAAAATTGATGACATGTTTTAACTTTCCGTTGGAATTACAGGCTTGACACTTGATTTTACAGGAGCAATTTCGAGAATCTTCTGTTCAAGTTCGCCAAGCTGACTTGAAATACGTGCATCGATTGAACCAAAGTCTGTTTCAATAATACAACCGCCCTTATCAACTGCAGAATCTTCTACGATTGTAATGTTCTTTACATTTTCAACAGAAGCAAGGAACTCTTTTGTATGTTCGCTTGTAAGAGCAAGTTCTGCCATGTTTACACGAATAAGAACATCGCCACGACCTTTTACTTTGCGCAAAGCATGAACGATGTTTGACATAACAACATTGCGCTGGTTTTCTGAAATAACTTTTACAACTTTGCGTGTCATAAGGAGAACAAGGTCAACAATCTGCTGTTCTGTTTCAGAAAGAATCTGAACACGTTTGTCCATGATTTTTTCAATCATCAAATGCAGACGGTCAATAAGACGCTGAGCTTCGGCCTTGCCTTCTTTAAAGCCTTCTTCATGACCAGCGTTATAACCTTCCTGACGGGCTGTTGTAGTAATTTCTTCGCGTGTTGCATTAGCTTCGTTGAGCATTTCTTCAGCTTTTGCTTTTGCTTCGGCAAGAATTGCAGCAGCTTCGTTTTCTGCATTAGTTTTTGCAATCTGACCTTGTGTTGTCTGACGCTTTACTTCTTCAAAAGCAGCCTGTTCAGCTTCTTTTACAATGCGGTCAGCTTCTGCTTTTGCATTGTCCAAAAGTTTCTGCTTTTCAACTTCCCATTTTGCACGGAATTCATCAGCTTCAGCCTGAAGGTCAGCAGCAGTAGGGCCAGTGTATTCTGGTTCAAGCTCCTCTTCCTGCACTTCCTCTTCTTCTTCAAAGGTATGCGAAAGTTTAAGAATAATTTTATCTGTTACAGGTGTAATTTCATTTGGACGAAATACTGCTTTTGCCATGCTACATGACCCCTCATAAGGACTTATAAACAGCGGCAATTAATGCCGCATAAGATTTGTGCCTAAAAAGCACAGACACAGAGAAAGATCTCCGTGCCTTTAATAAATTATACAACCAGTTCGTCTTCGCCAGAACGTGCAATAACGATTTCGCCAGAATCTTCGAGTCGTCTGATTGTAGAAACAATCTTCTGCTGAGACTCTTCAACATCCTTCAAGCGTACCGGTCCCATAAATTCCATATCTTCTTTGAGCATTGCAGCCGCACGTTTAGACATGTTACGGAAGATCTTATCCTGAACTTCTGTATCAACAGCTTTAAGCGCTTTTGCAAGCTCTTGTGTATCGACTTCGCGCATAACCTTCTGGATAGCACGGTCGTCGAGCATAACGATATCTTCGAAAACGAACATTCGTTTCTTGATTTCTTCTGCCAAATCTGGATCTTCTTCTTCCAAAGACTCGATAATCGTTTTTTCAGAAGAACGGTCTACCAGGTTAAGGATTTCAACGATAGATTCAACACCTCCAGCAGCAGTGTAATCTTCGCTTGACAAACTTGAAAGCTTCTTTTCAAGAACGCGTTCAACTTCACGCAAAACATCTGGAGATGTTCGGTCCATTGTAGCAATACGACGGGCAACATCACTCTGAAGCTCTTCTGGAATATTCTGCAGAATGTATGATGCTTTATTTGGTTCAAGATAAGCCAAAATAAGTGCAACAGTCTGCGGATGTTCCTGCTGAATAAAGTTCAGCAAATGAGCAGGGTCTGTACGTCTGATAAAGTCAAATGGACGAACCTGCAGTGAACTTGTAAGGCGGTTGATAATATCAATTGCCTTCTGGCTTCCCAAAGATTTTTCCAGCAATTCACGGGCATAATCGATACCACCAGATGTGATAAAGTTCTGTGCCTGCATAAGTTCCTGGAATTCTTCAAGAACAGCATCTTTGAAATCTGCTTCGACACTTTCAAGTCTTGCAACTTCAAAAGTAAGGGTTTCAATTTCATCTTCGCGCAAATGCTTAAAGATTTCCGCAGAGATTTCTGAACCAAGAGAAACAAGAAAGATTGCAGCCTTCTGCTTTCCAGTAAGGCTTTTGTAATCTTTATTCTTCTTAGAAGAAGATTTCTCTTTCGTATTTGTAGTTGTTGTGGTTGCCATTCTATTCCTCCATCAGCCATGTGCGGATAAGCAAGGCCACATCTTCAGGGTGTTCTTTTGCCATTGAAATTGCATTTTCCTGCAATTCAAGGCGTTTACGTTCTTCAACAGACATAGATACTTCCATGCCCTGCTGTTCTGCTTCCCACAAAGCGCGTTCGCGCTCTGCCTGGTGACGGCGCAAGATTTCTTCTTCCTTGAGGCGACGACGGCGTTCCATCTCGCGACTGATAAGACGGAAGAGGATGAATGCAACAAGCAATACTGCAATGCCAATTCCAGTAATCATCACTGTCTGGCGTGTCTGCTGCTGACGGAAATATGCTGCATCTTCTTCTGCAAACTGCTTTTCACGGTCAAACTTAACACAAACGACAGATACAGAGTCACCTCTAGAACGATTATAACCTATAGCATCCTTAACAAGCAACGTAACTTTTTCAAGATCGTCATCTGGAACTGGAATGAACTCACGTTCAATGCTTCCATTGTTCTTTGCAACAGGTTTACCGTCTTCATCATATTTTTTTTGCCATGTTCCGTCAATGTTGACAGAAACTGTTATACGGTCAATTGAAGGACGTTTTTCTGAAGAAACCTGACGTTCGTTGATAACTTCGTTCTTCTTGATGCCCTTCTCTGTTGAAACACCATAAAGATTTGACATGTCTGAATAAACAGGAGGATTCTGCCCCTCAACACCAGCCGGTCCTTCTGGATTATAACCGGTGCCTTTCCATTCTTTATAGACTTCTTCAGAAGAAATTGTAACAGAAGGAACAATCTCTGAGTCATCATATGGTGTATCTGGATTGTCAGCTTTAATTGTAATCGGCGAATATTCTTTCGCTTCGATTTTCTGCTTTGACATATCCATATCAATCTTTATGTTCAAATCGCGTACACGGTCATTACCGAAAGTCTGCTGCAACGCATTCAAAACTTTTGCGCGATAAATAGCTTCCTGCTGCTGGATAAGTTTCTGTTCTTTTTCTGTAACAGCAACATTATCTAATTCAGCCATTCCTTCAAAGTCATTAATAATCTGACCGCTTGAATCTGAAATTGTAATATTATCAGGTGTAAGGCCTTCAACAGCTTTAAGAACTAATTTCTGAACACCTTCAATCTTCTTGCGGTTTGTAAGCAAATCACTGCCCGGCTTGGTATAAAGCACAACACTTGCTGTTACAGGATTCTGATCTTGAGCAAAAAGTTTTGTTTCTGGCATTGTAATAACAACATTTGCACTATCAACATCATCAAGTGATTCAATATGCTGTTTTACAACTTCTGTAATAGAACGGCGCAGATTTACATTGCGTTCAAAATCTGTAGTTGTCCAGCGTTCAATATCAAAAAGCGCCCATGGATCAACAGAAGAAGGAACTAAGTCTTCTCTAATCAAAATTGAACGCATGCGGCGTGCTGTAGTATCATCTTTTACAGTGATAATACCGGCAGCATTTACAGAATACTCTACATTTTCTTCTGACAAACGATAGGTAATTCTATCGCGTGCAGATTCATCTGTAATAGCCTGATTAAACAGAGGAACTGAAGATGGTTTTGACGAAATGCGCGTTACTAAAACAAGCGCAACAACAATAACAGCAACAATAGCAATAAGAATTGCACGCTGCACTACAGTCCATTTGGACCATAATTCTTTAATTTGTGCCAACAGCTTTTTAAGCCATTCGTTCATGACACCCCTCCCGTGAACGAACATATCAAACAAGAAACTTTCTATTCAAAAAGCCTCTGATTTCTTACAAAATTAAATTACTTACCGAGTAGTAGTAATTTCATTCCAATCTTTAATAACCCTGTCAATGACAGTCTGTGCCAAACTAAGCGAAAGGCTGGCTTCTGCCATTGCAATTGTAACATCATGTACATCTACTGAATCTGGATCAGTAATCAACTGCTGAGCGATTGCATCGCTATTCATCTGTTTGTCATTAACAGAACTAACAGCATTCAAAAGATACTGCTCAAATGAGCCACGGGTCTTTTCTGTCTCTGATTCATTCTTTCTTCTGATGTCCTGTGTCATCATTGATGTAAGAGGCTCAGATCCGATATGTGCCGGATCTGTGCGAATCATTGACAATGTGCCCAAGCTAGTAATCATCTATTACCTCCCGATTTCAAGGGCTTTTGTAAACATTTCTTTTGACCCCTGAACAACAGATGAATTTGCTTCATATGCACGATTGGCAGCAATTAAGTCTACCATTTCATTAACAATATTGACATTAGGATATTCTACGTATCCTGCATTAGGTCCACTAAGAATTGCATCTGGATGCTGTGGATCATAAACAAGACGTCCCGGAGAATCATCTTTTACAATCTTTGAAACACGAACACCCTGACCAAGACCTTTATCCATTTCTTCAGAAACGAAAGGTCCACGCCATGTAAGCTCTTCATTTATAGGCTGAAGCACAACACGAGAGCGTTTAAAACGACCGCCGTCTTGTGTTCTTGTTGTAGACGCATTAGCTATATTATCCGATATAACGTCGGTTCGCAAGCGCTCAACGCTCATTCCTGTAGCAGCAATGTTTATACTTGTAAAAAGACCCATTTCTTAACTCCTATTTTAACACAGATTTCACTTGAGAGAACTCAAAAGTTTGCAACTGAGTCAATAATTGATAGTTGAGCTGAATCTTGAGTACATTCATTGCCTCTGTTTCTGCATCAACGTTATTTCCATTAGCTTTTGTGGTAGACAAATAATCACGGACACGGCGCGGTTCTACTGTGCGGTAATCACGAAAACCTTCTGATTGAATGTGCTTTTCGTTAGTTGTGCGCATTTTGAAAGATTCGCCCTGATTTTTTTCACTGTCAAGAGCACGTTTCAGTTCACTTTCAAAATTGACCTCAACCCGCTTGTAATTTGGCACCTCTGAATTAGCAAGGTTATTTGCTGTAACCTGATAACGCAAAGTACTTACATCCATTGCACGATGAAGCATGTCAGTTGTTCTTGTAAAACTATTCATATTGACCTACCCTGTATAGAATTAACTGCAATTTACAGAAAGTTCCATACAATTTCATTGTCGGCAAACAAAATAAAGACTTAAGATTTTTTTATTTTATGAAAGAAATATTGTTAAAAAAGTTAAAAAAAAGAGTTTTAAGACTTTTTTGAAATGGAATTTGTATTAATTTTTGAATTATTTTTTATATTTTTATTAAAATGACTGCAGAATCTCTAAAAAAAAGCAGCTTTTTTAAGAGATTCTGCAATATTTTTTTGGAACAAAAGATTTTTACAGAATATATTTTGAAAGATCCTGATCCTGAACAATGTTTTTCATATGTTCATCAACATAATCTGCCGTAATTTCAATTGTTTCGCCTGCATGTGCATCTGCTTCAAAAGACAAATCTTCAAGAAGAGTTTCCATAATTGTATGAAGACGGCGGGCACCGATGTTTTCCATTCTTGTATTTACATCTTCTGCAAGAGCGCTCATTCTGTTTATTGCTTCGTCATTAAACTTAAGCGAAACACCTTCTGTTGCAAGCAGTTCTGTATACTGACGGATCAATGCATTCTTTGGCTCAAGCAGAATGCGCTTGAAATCTTCTGCATTAAGAGATTCAAGCTCAACACGCAGTGGAAAACGACCTTGAAGTTCCGGGATAAGGTCGCTTGGCTTTGAAACAGAAAAAGCACCAGCTGCAATAAAAAGAATGTGTGTTGTATCAACAACGCCATATTTTGTATTTACGTTTGAACCTTCAACAATCGGAAGAATATCTCTCTGAACACCTTCACGCGAAACATCCTGTCCGCCGCCGCGTTCACCGCGAACTGCAATTTTATCAATTTCATCAATAAAAATGATGCCCATCTGTTCTACACGTCTTCTTGCTTCTTCGCAGACTTTATCAGGGTCAATCATTTTATCAAGCTGCTCAGCTGTAATAATTTCGCGTGCTTCTTTTACAGTAACAAGCTTTTTCTTTGAACGTGAACCTGAAATCATGTTTGTAAGGTTCATCATGGTCGATTCAAGATCTTCGATATTGCCGCCTGCAAAAATTTCCATTGTCGGTCCCTGTGGACGGCGGCTTACGTTTACTTCAACCTGTCTATCTTCGAGTTTTCCGTCTCTGAGCATCTGGCGGAATTTTTCACGTGTTTCTGCCATGTCTCCGGCTGGAAGCGACGACTGATTCTGCTCTGAAAAAGAACCGTCTGAAGCATCTGAAAATGGAGAAAAACCAGGATGCGGTTCTTCTTTTTGTTTTGAATTGCTGCCCGGCAAAAGCAGGTCAAGCAATGCTTCTTCTACTTTTTCCTGTGCAGAAGACCGCATCTGTTCCTGCATTTCAGATTTTACCATATTATAGCCTACAGCCATTAAATCTCTGACCATAGATTCAACATCGCGGCCAACATAGCCGACTTCTGTATATTTTGTAGCTTCAACTTTCAAAAAAGGCGCACCGCAAAGTTTTGCAAGACGCCGCGCAATTTCAGTTTTGCCCACGCCAGTCGGACCAATCATAAGAATATTTTTTGGTGCAATTTCTTCGCGAATATCTTCCGGCAGCTTTAAGCGGCGTGTACGGTTGCGCAAAGCAATTGCAACAGCTTTTTTAGCTTTATGCTGACCAATAATATATGTATCAAGGCGATTTACAATTTCGCGCGGTGTCAATTCTTCAAGATTAACATTTGAAGTATTTGCATTCATTTAGAGTTCCTCTACTGTAATGTGATTATTTGTATAAATACATATTGAACCGGCAATAGCAAGACTTTTTTCAGCAATTTCGCGTGCCGAAAGTTCAGAAGATTCCATATAAGCCAAAGCAGCTGCATAAGCATAGTTGCCGCCGGAACCAATTGCAAGAATATCATGTTCAGGTTCAATTACATCGCCGTTGCCGGAAATAAGCAGGATTTTATCTTTACTTGCAATCAACAGAAGTGCTTCAAGGTTTCGCAATGCTTTATCTGTACGCCAGAGTTTTGCAAGTTCAACGGCGGCTCTTGTAATGTCACCATTATATTCCTGAAGTTTTGCCTCAAATTTATCAAAAAGATTAAAAGCATCTGCTGTAGCACCGGCAAAACCTGTAAGAACTTTGCCGTCATACATTCTGCGCACTTTACGTGCATTGCCTTTCATTACAGTTTCGCCCATTGTTACCTGTCCGTCTCCGGCCATGGCAACTTTTCCATCTTTTTTAACTGCAATAACTGTCGTACTGCGAACTTTTGGTGTTTTCATCTCGATAAAAAAGAAAAGCCAAAGCTTCTCCAAACCTCCATAAAATCTGAACAGCTGAAAATATCAGCGACATTAAAGATAATGTACCAACTTTTTAATCTTTTGTCCAATTAAAATCAGAGGAAGCAATTTGAAAAAACATACAGAATCAGTCTGAATTTTTAAGATAAATACAATATCCTGCAGAAATCTGTCCGCATTTTTAAATAATACGCGTAATGCACCGGCGTTTTACTTTATTTTGAACTGCCACCGTGAGGATGAGCCTGATTATATGTTTTAACAAGCTGTTCAGTTGTAATATGAGTATAACGCTGTGTTGTTGAAATTGACGCATGTCCTAAAAGTTCCTGCACGACACGAATATCTGCACCATTTGAAAGAAGTGTCGTTGCAAAAGTGTGGCGCAATGCATGCGGCGAAATATGATGGTTCAAACCTTCAATTCCTGAATATCTGTTGATTATATAGCGAATTCCCCTGATTGAAAGTTCTGTGCCCTGCTGATTTATAAACAGTGCTTCAACAGGCACTTCTGCTTTTATGAGCCTGTTTCGTTCTGCAAGATAAAACTTGAGCGACTCTACAGTTTCTTTTGAGAAAAAAACGCGCCGCTCTTTTCTGCCTTTTCCGAGAACAATTGCAGAACTCAAATCTTTTGTCAAATCAGAAACTTTCAAACCTGCAAGTTCGCCGACACGACAGCCTGAAGAATAAAGACATTTTATAATTGCTTCGTCGCGCACAGGCCACAAAAGGTTTGTTTTTTCAGGCTGTTCAGAAAATTCAGCAGTTTCTGCCGGATAAAGGAAACGCGGCATTTTCTGCGGTGCATTTATTGTTTTCAGTCTTAAAGCCTGGTTTGAATCAACATAGCCCATTCTGAAACAATATTTGAAAAATGAACGCACGGCAGAAATAAATCTGTTAATGCTCGTCGCAGAAAATTTTCTTTCTGAAAGCTGCGCAACACAAAGCTGAAGGTCTCCAATATTGATATCTTTTAATTCAGTCTTTCCGCAAAGTTCAAGGAACAAATCTAAATCGTGCTTATAACCTGTCAGAGTATTTTCAGACAGATTTCTTACGGCAAATATATAAGATAAAAATTCCTCAACAATCGGGGCAGCCAGACTCATGCTATTCTTCTTGACCTTCTGTATCTGCAGCTTCGTCTTCTGAAGTATGGAGATAATTACATTCTGGGTTTATACATGATTTAAATGTTCCATGTTTTTTTGTGTATTTTTCAACAAGGAACTGACCGCACTGCGGACAAACTGCATTTATCGGTTTAAAATGGCTGATAAAATCGCATTTCGGATAATTTGTGCAGCCATAAAATTCTTTGCCTCTGCCCTTTGTTTTTCTTACGACAATTTCGCCATCGCAGCCAGGTCGCGGACATTTTGCCAACGGAATTGAACGTGTATTTCTGCATTCCGGAAAACCAGAACATGCAAGGAAAAAGCCGAAACGGCCAAGTTTTTTTACCATCGGTTTTCCACACAGTTCACAGATTTTATCAGTCTGTTCATCCATCATTCCCTTGTAGCTTTCAAGTGAACCCATAAGTTCATCTACTCTTTCTTTAAAGCCAAAGAAGAAATCTCCCATCATCTTTGTCCAGTCGAGTGTATCTGCTTCAACTTTATCAAGGTTATTTTCAACATCTGCTGTAAAACTTTCGTTGATAACTTCAGGGAAAGATTCAACAAGAATGTCGCAGATCATTCTTCCAAGCGGAGTTGGAACAAGCTGTTTATTGCTTCTATTTACATAATAGCGGTCAAGCAGAACAGAAATAATCGGCGCATAAGTTGAAGGACGACCGATTCCCTTTTCTTCAAGCATTTTAACAATTGAAGCATCTGTATAGCGGGCCGGTCCCTGTGTAAAATGCTGTTCAGGGTAAAATTTAAGCGGTTCAAGTGTTTCGCCAAGCGAAAGAGACGGCAAAGAAACACTTTTTTCTTCTTTTGAAGAAAGTGTCTTTATTACACGATAAAAACCTTTTTCAACAACTTTTGTAGCAGACAGACGGAACAGAGCACTTCCAGCCTGAATGTCAACGCTTGTAGTTCTATTTTTGGCATTTGTCATCTGGCTTGAAACAAAACGTTCCCAGATAATCGAATAAAGCCTAAGCTGATCTCTTGTTAAATATTCTTTTACATAATCAGGAGTATAAGTAATATATGTTGGTCTTATTGCTTCATGCGCATCCTGTGCATTTTTTCCTACAGCATATTCAATCGGTTTTTCAGGCAGTTCTTTTGGAAATTTTTCTCCAATAAATTTGCGCACTTCTTCAATTGCAACAGGAGAAATGCGGACAGAGTCTGTACGCATATATGTAATTAAACCGACGCGGCTTGAACCGATGTTGACACCTTCATAAAGCTGCTGTGCAACCTGCATTGTCTTTTTTGATGTAAATCCAAGTCGGTTTGCGGCAGCCTGCTGCAATTTTGAAGTAGTAAAAGGCGGTTTTGGACGGACTGTTTTGTCTGTATCTTTTATATCAACAATGCTGCATTCTGCATTTTTTATTTCTGCAATAATTTCATTTACAGATTCTTCACTTGTAAGAGCCGGCTTTTTTCCGTCATATTGAACAAGCTGCGCTGTAAATTTATTTTTGCCTTTTATAAAATCAGCATCAAGCGTCCAGTATTCTTCCGGAATAAAATTTTCAACTTCTTTTTCACGTTCACAGATGAGTTTTAATGCAACAGACTGAACACGACCCGCCGAAAGGCCGTTCTTTACTTTTTTCCACAAAAGCGGTGAAAGATTATAGCCTACAAGGCGGTCAAGGACACGTCTTGCTTTCTGGGCATTAACTTTTGCTTCATCAATATCAAAAGGATTTTTTACAGCTTCAAGAATTGCCTGAGGTGTAATTTCATTGAAAACAATGCGATGAATCGGTGCTTTTACTTTTTCTTCAAATGCAGACCGCAAATGATATGCAATTGCTTCTCCTTCGCGGTCGTTAT
>JAZQNK010000060.1:0-108666 GCA_045627325.1 Treponemataceae bacterium
GGCTGAACAATATTATCTTTTCATACTGGGAATATTATTTTTTCAGCCTGAAAACATAATGCTGCACGGCTGAAATGATAATTCTGTAAGCCTGAGAATATAATTCTGCAAGGCTGAAATCATTATTATTTCATACTGAAACCATTATTCTGCAAGGCTGAAAAGACTATTCTGAAAGCCTGAAAAGATCATTCTGAAAGGCTGAGAATATTATACTGCTCACGTGAAAAATTTTTTTGATGCACAAATTAACCGCAATTGTCTTGTCAGCAGCGGCTGCCGATAGCCGCTGCTGGTTTTAGTTTATTTATTCTTCAATTTCGCTCAATCTGGACTTTTTGCGGTTGCTGTAACCAGACCAGATGAGCGCGACAGCTGTTGTAAAGACAACGGCCGCAACAGCCTCAAGAATTCCGTTTGTAGTTGTAACAAGAAGTGCAACTTCTGCTGTTAACATTCCTTTTGAAAACAGAACAAGCGAACCCAAAACAAACACAGTATTTGCCATGGAACCAAAAAAGGCTGCGACTGCAATTACAGATTTTTTGTCGTCCAATGCAAAGAAAATGCCCAATAATGCTGCAATAAAAGCAGAAATTGCAGCAGCAAGTGTTTTTGGCAATGCTTCAATTGAACCCAGAATTGTGTAAACAAGGGCTGCAGCCAACGCACCCAAAAGTGCAGAAATAAAGTAGCCTGCAATTTTTGGCATTTCTTTTATCTTTTTTAAGCTTGAATAAACAAGCCATGTAACAACTGCAATCAATAAACGTGGAACTATTGAAACTAAAGGATTTACAAAAAATGGATCCAATGCACCGGCAGGAGAAACAGCTGCCCTTATAAGGCTGTAAAGGCCAAAAACAAACGCCGTAACAAGACCAACAACAGGACCTTCTACAATTGTTCCTACAATTACAGGAACATGCAGAAGTGTTACAGAAACTGTTGGTGAACATGGAATCATTCCAAGATTTGTAATTCCAAGCAAAATAATAAGTGCACTTAAAGTGCCTGCTGTAGAAATTTTTCTAAGTTTTGTATTCATAAAACTAATATGACATTTTTCTGTTTTTTGTTCAAGAGTTTTATCTAAAATAATTTACAATAAAACCATTAAATTCGCAAAAAAAGAAGCACCTCAAGATTTTTCACTTAGAGGTGCATTAGACCTGCATTTATTCAGCGGTTTCTCCGCAAAGGCTGAAAATGCTTTATTTATTCGGTTTTTACTCCGCCTTTTACTGTTATGCGGCCAGTTTTAAACGATGCAGGATCAACTGGAGAAGGCAGAACTTTGAAATATTCAATAATTGCGTCTCTCAATGTGCATGATGTGTTAAATGTATCTGTGCTTGACTTTAACACAACATAGCCGTCTCCACCGCCAGCCATATAATCGTTCGTCAAAACTTTATATGTTGCTTTCGGGTCAACCGGTTTTCCGTTTATCTTTACATCTGAAACTTTGCCATTTTTTCCTGCAGCATCATAAGTTGCAGTAAAACTTACCTCTTTTGAAACCTGCGGGAAAGCTCCGGCACCCTGGTTTACTGTTCCGACAAATTCAAAAAGCTTAATTACATCGCTTCCGCTCAATGTAAGCACATAAAGATAATTGTCAAATGGAAGAACTGTCGTAATGTCGCGCATTGTTACATTTCCGGCAGGCAGTGCTGCACGAATGCCGCCGCCGTTTGTTATTGCAAAATCAATTTTCTGGTTGCATTTTTCTCTTGCATACCATGCAAAACCGTCGCAGACCATGTCGCCAAGCGGCATTTCCTTATAGCGTGTCAATTTATTGCCAAACACAAATTCTGCTGAAGTTTTTGCAATAACTTTATCAAATTCAGCTGCTGCTTTATCAACATACGGCTTTAACAAAGCGGTCATTCCTTCATCTGCCAGAATCGTGTCGCTTCTAATTGCAACTGGTGTCCAGTTAAAACCGACTATTTTTCTGTTTTGAATCTTCAAATTGCATGTTCCAACATTTTTTCCCCATTCCCAAGAAGAAACAATCGGCGTTCCGTTTACTACTTTCGGTTCGTTCAAATTTGCATGTGAATGTCCGTCAATAATTAAATCTATGCCAGAAACAGCTTTTGCAACTGCAACAGATGTTTCCTGACCTTCAGTTTCTTCAACTGTTCCAAGATGACCAAGCAGAATAACAATGTCTGCTTTCTTTTCATTCCGGAGGAAATCTACCATTGTTTTTGCTGTTTCAATTTCATCTGCAAATTCAAGCGATTCATCCGGCATAGATGTTGTCAGTGTGCGTCTTGTCGTAAGTCCAAAAATGCCTACACGGAAACCTTTGAAATCTTTTATAATATATGATTTATCAAGATATTTTCCGTTTGAACGCGTAACGTTTGCAGAAAGCCATGCAAAATCTGCCATCTTAATCTGTTTTTCAAGTACATCAAGATCATTGTCAAATTCATGGTTTCCCAATGCTACAGCATCATATTTCATGTAGTTATAAGCTTTTATGTCCGGTTCTGCTTTGAACATGTTTGACAAAGCAGTTCCTGTGTTTATGTCGCCGGCATCAAGCAAAAGCACATTCTGGTTTTGTGCACGAATTTCTTTTACATATTGTGCACGCAAAGCAAGACCGCCTAAGTTGTCTTTTGTTTCTACAGCACCATGGTGGTCGTTTGTATGCAGAACAACCAATTCATAAATTGCATCGTCTGCTGCTTTGCTGCTTACATTCGAAGCACAGCCTGTTACGAGCAGAACGCTGGCTAATATTGCAGCAAAAGATAATAAAAACTTCTTCATTTTTCCTCCATAAGAGAATGATTAACAAACTTTGAGCTTCTGACAAATTTGCCGAACCCTCAACAATAAATTATTGTAACCTAAAATTTTAAAATGTGCATAAAAAAAGGCAAAATCCAAACAGATGTTCAGATTCTGCCTTTTTCTGCATGCCAGTGTTTAACTGGCTGTCTAAATGATTTTATGTTTCAGAAAACTATCTGCGTTTTCCTTTTGAATTTTTATTATTTTTCGTATTCTTTGCTTCTTGTGCTTTTTGAGCTTCAGCAGCTTTCTTGTATTCTGCAACATTCCGTTCATAAAGCTGCTGAAGTTTCTGAATGCGGTTATCATCAAGCGGGTGTGTTGAAAGCCATTCTGGAACAGATGATGATCCGCCCAGTTCTTTAAGCTTTTTAAGCATTGAAAGACCACCGTCAGGGTTATAGCCTGCACGTGCAGCATACAAACTGCCTAAATCATCTGCTTCATATTCATTCTTGCGCGAATATGGAAGAACAAGCCCGTATTCTGAACCAAGACCATACGCAATAGAAAAAATTGCCTGGCTTCTGTCAGATTTGAGCGAACCTTGAACAAGCGAACCAACCAGAGAAATTACTGTTTCCTGGCTCATGCGCTGTGCACCATGTCTTGCTGTTACGTGTCCAAGTTCGTGTCCAACAACATAAGCAAGTTCATCGTCAGATGCAATTGCCATAAGGCCAGAATATACGGCTATTTTTCCACCTGGAACAGCAAAAGCGTTTACCTGATCATCTTCAATTACATTATATTCCCATTCTGTTCCTTCTGGAGCATCTGTTCCAACAGCTTCAATAAGACGTTTTGCAACAGTTTCAAGACGTTTGTTATATGTTGCATTTTTTGAAATTGTACTTTCTTTTAAAATTTCATTATAAGATTCTGCACCAAGCTGCTGTTCCTCTTCAAGAGACATCAAAATAAGGGCATTTTTTCCTGTGCTTTCAACTTTGCTGAATGCACAGCAAAAAAACGGCACCATCAGCAAAAACGCAAAAAACACTGCAAATCTTTTCATATAAATTCCTCCAAAAATTTTTGCCAAAATAATTACAACTAATCAATACTTTCAATAATAATGGTCATTCCTAAAAATTACAATTTTCAGAGCTTTCCCTGATGCAATTCCTTTATACAACAAACCTTTTTTCTAAAAGTTATCCACAATTTATAAAAAATGTTTCTTTCTGTCCTTTATTCAGAAAGGAACTACAGATAAGCTAATTTATAAAAGATATACCTTTTATGCTAAAAAAAGCAATATAGTTTTAAAACAACTTTGAAACTGCATCATTTTAAAAATTTAAAATCCGAAAGTACCTCTAAGATGCTTTTCAGCATATAAAAAAAGCGCTGAAAAACTTATAAATGCTTTTCAACGCTTTTTATCAAATTTGCATAATTTAAGCCGCTAAGCCTTGTTTGCAAGATCTTGAATTTCTGTCTGAATGATAGTACTTGTGTTTAACAAAGACTGAACTTCATTTCTAACTTCTTCAGAAGCTTCGTTCATCTGTGTCAAAGAAGTAAGTACCTGTTTGCCACCAATACTCTGTTCTTCTATAGAATTTTTAATAACGTCTTCCTGTTCTTTTACTTTATGTGAAAGTTCAACAACCTGATCGAAACGTTTCTGTGCTTCAATAGAAGATTCTGAAGTTTTGTCGATTTTTTCCTTAATCTGTTTCAAAACAGCAGAAATTGTCTGAGCCTGTTTTCCTGAATTTTCAGCAAGCTTTCGAATTTCGTCTGCAACAACAGCAAAACCGCGTCCTGCATTTCCAGCATGGGCAGCTTCAATTGCAGCGTTCATAGCAAGCAGGTTAGTCTGTGTTGCAATCTCTTCAATAACGTTACTTGTCTGAACAAGGTTCTGTGAATCTGCTGCAATCTGTTTAATATGTTCTGAAACAACGTTCAAACCTTTCTTTCCATCATTAGATGCCAATGCAAGGTTAGAAACAGCTTCGGTGTTCTGGTCAAGAACCTGATTAATCGAAGCAATATTTGCAACCATTTCTTCGATTGAAGCAGAAGACTGTGTTACATAATTTGTCATGTCAGTTGCTTTAAATGCAAGCTTCTGAATCTGTTCCATATTTGAAGTAAACTTTTCAACGCTTGAATCAACAACTTCTGTAATTGCTTCTTTTACTTTTGCGTGTCTTTCTTCTGCAGCCAGTTTAACATCAAGATCATTGTAATGACAGCAGTTCTGCGGCTTGTTGACACCATTAAAAACAGCCAGAGCCATCTGGTCACAGTCTGCATAGCCACAGGCACCACAGTTCAAATAGTCACTTGCCTTGCGCTTGTGCATTGATACATGAACACGACGGATTTCTTCGTGTGACGGCTGTTTTATATATCGACCATATATATCAGTTCTATCCGAATAAGTGCGGTTGTATAAACTTTCCTGCCAATAGCGGTTCATGCTTTTTGAAAAAGCTTTTTCTGCTCCACGGGTCGTTCTGAGGAAATATTTCTTGCGGTTTTGTGCAACAGCTTCTGTACATCTCTTCTCAATATCATATTCAAGAGAACCAGATGAGCGGTTTCTGTTTGTTGTTCCGGCACCACCATTACAGCCAAATTTACAGCTCAAACAGTCAATTACTTTGTAAGTAATATTTATGTTCTTTTTCAAGGTTTCGTCTAAGCTGTTAAAATATTCATAAACTTCTGGAACACCTTCAACTTTTCTAATTTTCAAAGGTGATTTTGGCAATTCACGTGCAACGGTTCTCATCAAGCCACCCGGCATAGAAAAGAGAACAGCCCTTTCTGCTGTTGGCCCATCAAAATCACGTGGAGGATATTTAGACAGCTGAACACTATGCTCAATTATATATTTTTCAATTGAAAGCATTGTTACGTTATAATCACCCATACCGATTGCATCAAATTCACGACGCTTTGCAAAACAAGGTGAAATAACTGCAATTCTATGATTGTTATATTCAGGATAATAATGCCTGATCATCTTCATTGTATGAGCCATAGGGCTGTCTAAAGGCGCAAGATATTTTTTCAAATCCGGTTTATAAATTTCTATATACGAAACAAGCGCCGGACATGGCTGAGCAAGAAAAGCTTTTGGACTGTTCTTTTTAAGGTATTCAACATAAGATTTTACGGTCAATTCTGCACCATAACTGACATCGAAAATTGCAGAAATGCCCAATGAAGCAAGCCATCCGTTAAAAGCTTTATAATTTCCATCAAAACATGTTGCAATAGCTGGTGCAACAATTGCAACTATGCGCTCTTTATTTTCAATTGCTTTAAAAAACTGTGCCGAATCATCTACACCGACACGGGCACCTGTCGGGCAAGCCGAAATACATGCACCGCATCCGATACAAATTTCACTGATAACCTTTACATGATCTCCTGATGCATCATTGCAAAATTTGACCGGACAAGCTGCAATACAACGGCGACAGTTAATACATTTTGCAGGATCAACATCAATAACAGAACGCAATACATTGGTGGTCATCAAAAAACTCCTATACCTTCAATGAGGAAACTAAAAAGCACCAAACTTTTTATATTCTGATACATAATTACATAAGGGCATCTCAAAAACTGAAATTCTCAAGATTTCCGCATTAAGCAAAACATGCAGACAATAAAAGTTCGCTTGCAAATATATTATAGACAAAACCTTTTTTTAAAGCAGATTCCGTCTTTAATCCCTGTCAACATACTCCGGCGCAACCGTCAGAAACCAAAACCTTTCGTTTAACAAACCGACATAGAACAAATAATTTTTTACAAAAAAGTAAATTTGTTCCTGTGTATCTTTAATAATAAATTCATTTTCTCTAAAAGTCAAAAAATTCTAAAAAACAAGCTAATTATTTTTAATATAAAGCTTTACATTGAAATATCGATAAATTTTTCACTTTTTATAATATGAACAGAAAGAATTTTGTTGAAATTTTACTTTAGTTTTACAATTAAGATTTGTAAAATCGTCAACTAGAAAACTGGCAGAAAAATCAGTCTTTTTGTTCTTTTTATGCTTCAGTTTATGCGCAAAAGCGGCCTCTTATGCCTTCAAAATTATCTGCTGCGCAACCATCTAAAGAATGAAACAGCAAAAAAACTGTATAAACCGTGCTTTACTATTAATGGAATTTTAACTAATGGAAGAAAAACCGTTTTACATTAAATAGCCCAAATGTCGGGTTTTTATAAAAGAAATGTAAAATTCATTTTGTCATGCTGAATTTATTTCAGCATCTACGCTGCATATAGAATGTTAGATTCCGGATCAAGTTCGGAATGACATAAAATTTAATCTTTTAGGACGTCCCCGTTTATAAAAGTTCAAAATTAACCGCGCAAACAACACGACAGTCTGTTTATAAGCATTGATAAATGCAGCTGAAATATTTAGAAATCAGTTCAATTATCTAAATTCGCCTTAATATCCGAATTTTCCTTCAAGAGATTCGTCGTTTTCAACCCAATCTGAAACAGAAATGACTCTGAAATGATCTTTATCGTCCCTTATGTAAACAGTTTCAATTCCAGCATTAATTACGGTGCGCTTGCACATTGAACAGCTTGAAGCATTTGCTATATATGAACCGTCAGAAACTTCCTGGCCAACAAGATACAAAGATGAACCTATCATTTTATCGCGGCTTGCACTTATTATGGCGTTTACTTCTGCATGAACAGAACGGCAAAGCTCATAACGTTCTCCACGCGGAATCTGCATTTTCTGCCTTATACATTCACCAATATCAGAACAGTTTTTTCGGCCTCTTGGCGCACCGACATAACCAGTTGAAATTACTTCATCATTTTTGACAATTACAGCACCATATCGTCGCCTGAGGCACGTGCTTCTCTGTGAAACTATTTCTGCAAGATCAAGATAATAATTATGTTTGTCGCGTCGTTCCATATAACCGCTCATTGATTTCAGGCAATACCTTTTCCAATAAAGCAAAATGTCGGTGCAACACCAGCTTCATCGAGATTACCGTCAATATCATCATTAAAAAATGAAAAACCGCCTAATATTACAGATGAATCATTGAAAATAGATTCTGGTTTTCGCAATATTAAGAGCTCTGCAGAAGAAAGCGGTGTATCCCATTTTACTTTTTCAAAAGCCTTACAAATATCATTATTTGAAACTGGGAATGAATTTCCAACTTCAATGCTCACATAAGCAACAGGAGGCATTTCTGATGTAGTAAAGGGCAGCATCAATTTAAAGATTTTATCTGCAATTTCTTCTGCATTCATAATTTAATTTTAGTAGCATAACCGCTAAAAATCAAGGTTCAGTTAAAATGTAACGAGCTTTTCAACTTAATTTGACATTCAGCGGTTAAAAGCGTTAACGGCAAGTCCATATAAAACACCATTAACCTCTATATTAATGTTCGGTATAATATCCGAATTTTCTGATTTTCTTATTGCGATATTTTACAAGAACTGAAGGATTTCTGCTCATAAGGTCGTTTAAATCTGCAATAATCTTTGCTTTTAAAGCTTCTGCCGTACTTTTTGGATCTGTATGCGCACCTTCTGCAGGTTCGGCAATAACACCGTTTATGATTTTGAAATCTAAAACATCTTTGCTTGTAATTTTCAGCATATTTGCCGCATCTTTTGCCCTGCTTGAATCTCTAAGTAAAATTGAAGCACATCCTTCAGGTGAAATGACTGAATAAATTGAATTTTCAAGCATATAGATTTTATCGCCGACACCAATTCCTAAAGCACCGCCTGAACCGCCTTCGCCAATAATTATGCATATTACCGGTGTTTTCAGTCTTGAAAATTCACGCAAATTTACGGCAATGGCTTCACCGATTCCAC
The DNA here is from genome assembly GCA_045627325.1 of Treponemataceae bacterium. Classification (GTDB taxonomy): domain Bacteria; phylum Spirochaetota; class Spirochaetia; order Treponematales; family Treponemataceae; genus UBA1240. Next base: position 8,674 of record JAZQNK010000060.1, read on the forward strand.
GTTCTTCTGCGCCAACACCTGGATATGCGCCTTGTGTATCGATAAACGTGATTACCGGTCTGTGGAATTTTTCAGCCTGCTTTGCAAGGCGCAAAGCTTTTCTGTAGCCTTCAGGGTTAGACATGCCACCGTTTCGTTCTACTGTTTCCTTTAAGTTGCGTCCTTTCTGGTTGCCAATTACAGTTACTGGAATTCCATTTATAAAACCGATTCCTCCAACCATAGCAGGATCGTCTCCGTAATAGCGGTCTCCGTGAAGTTCTGTAAATTCATCAACTATCATGTTGATATAATCTAAAGCACGCGGCCTGTCAGGATGACGTGCAAGTTCAACTTTTTTCCATGTTTTTGCAGCTGCATCCTGCGTTTCTTTTATTTTTTTTGTTATGCTTTCAATTTCTGCTGAAATATCGAGCCCGACATCTTTTGCCATAGCCTGCAGATTATTCAACAATGCTTCGTTCTGTGCATCACTCATTGCTGTGCCTCCAGAGAATTTTCTAAGCTGTGCGCTTTTATCATTCTTGCAAAAAATGCTTTCTGTTCAGAACGCGGCACAATGCAGTCTACAAAACCTTTCTGCAGTTGAAATTCTGCACGCTGAAAATCATCGGGAAGTTTCTGCCGAATCGTTCCTTCTATTACGCGCGGTCCTGCAAAGCCAATCAGTGCGCCTGGTTCTGCACAAATTAAATCACCAAGCATTGCAAAACTTGCGGTAACGCCACCCGTCGTCGGGTCACAGAGCATAATAAACAGAGGAACACCTGCTTCATCAAGTTCTGCGGCAGCACTTGAAGTTTTAGCCATCTGCATAAGACTAAAAAGACCTTCCTGCATGCGCGCACCGCCCGAAGTTGCAAATAAAATTACGGGTGTACGCTCTTCTGTACCTTTCAGCATTGCACGCGTAATTTTTTCGCCAACAACAGATCCCATGGAACCGCCCATAAAAGCAAAGGACATGATGCCAAGAATTGCTTTATGACCTTCAATTGTGCAGTTTCCGACAATTATTGCTTCATCCATGTCTGTCTTTGCCGCAGCAGCAGACAGTTTTTCTTCGTATCCTTCCATTTCAATTGGATTGGCACTTTTTAAATTTTTGAATAATTCAGCAAACGAGTTTTCATCACACAGATATTTTATTCTTTCTTTTGCACCAAGCCTAAGATGTGCACCACAATCAGGACAAACCATTAAATTCTGCTGATAAGTTTCTTGAGGACGCACTGCTTTGCAATGCGGACATTCGATATTTTCGCTCATGATTCCTCCTATAAAAAACAACTTTATAATCTTGAAACTGTGCAATTACATGCACCTTTTCATCTAAGAACACCTGCTTTTTCAAGTTCTGCATAAAGGCTTGTACCAAAAATGCCTGTTTTGAACTGTTCAGTGTTTAAAATCTTAAGCTGCTCTTCTGCATTTGTTTTTATGCCTTCTATGCAAAGCTCTTTTAAGGCACATTCAAGCCGTTTTATTGCTCTTTCCCGTGTTTCATCGTGCACAATAAGTTTTGCAAGCATGGCATCATAAAAAGGCACAACTTTATAGCCATTGTACAAAAATGAATCAAAACGAACGCCAAAACCACCCGGCACATCAAGTTGTGTAATTTTTCCCGGTGTTTTTGCATTAATGCGTGCTTCAATTGCCCAGCCTTTCAGCTCAATTTTTTCAGAGTCAATTTCAAGGTTTTCGCCTGTGCAGACAAGAATCTGCTCTCGGATAATATCAACACCGCTTACAAATTCTGAAACAGGGTGTTCAACCTGAACACGGGCATTTACTTCCATAAAATAGAAATCGTTTTTTTCAACCAGAAATTCAATTGTGCCTGCACCGCAGTACTTTAAACTTGAAAACAATTTTCTTGCACCGTCATACATTTTCTGACGCATTTCTTCTGTAACGCATGGAGAAGGACTTTCTTCTATTAATTTCTGGTGATTTTTCTGAACGGTGCAGTCTCTTTCTCCAAGAACGGCCGTTTTTCCTTTGCCGTCAGACAGAATCTGAAGTTCAACATGACGCGGATTTTCAAGATATTTTTCTATATATATAGTCTTGTCAGAAAAATTTTTTTCTGCTTCAACTGAAGCAATGCGGCAGTTTTCTTCAAGCTCGTCTTCTTTATAGACAATGCGCATGCCTTTGCCACCACCGCCAGAAGCCGCCTTTATAATTACCGGATATCCACAAGCTTGTGCAAATTTTTTTGCTTCTTTAATGTCGCTTACGGCACCATTTGTGCCCGGCGTAACAGGAAGCCCGCTTTTCAAAGCTGTTGACCTTGCCTTGATTTTATCCCCGAGCAGTTCAATAGTTTCAGGAGACGGACCAATCCAGATAAGTCCTGCTTTTTGAACTTCGCGTGCAAATTCTGCATTTTCAGACAAAAAACCTACACCCGGATGAAGTGCTTCGCAGCCTGTTTTTACAGCGGCCGTAATCAATGCATTTCTGTTCAGATAACTCTCTCTTGAAGGAGACGGACCAATGCAAACTGCTTTATCTGCAAGTTTTACATGCATGCTTTCTGCATCTGCAACAGAATAAACAGCAACTGTTTCAATATTCATCTCGCGACATGCACGAATGATGCGCACGGCAATTTCGCCGCGGTTTGCAACAAGCATTCTTGAAATCATAATGCACGCACCAGAAATAACGGCTGGTCAAATTCTACAAGGTCGCCGTTTGAAACAAGCACTTTTTCAATAACGCAGTCAAATTCTGCTTCAAGCGAATTCATCATTTTCATTGCTTCAAGAATGCACAAAGGCTGCCCTTTTTTGACTGTGCTGCCAACTTCTGCATAAGACGGAGCGTCAGGTGAAGGTGAACGGTAAAAAGTTCCGACAATCGGACTTTTTATTGAAATGGCAGATGTTTCTGGTTTTGCTTCAATCGAAACTTCTGCATCTTTTTCTGCTTTATTTTCAGAAAAAGTTCTCTGCACAGTTTGAGCCTGCTTTTCAGATACAGCATTATGCTGAGGGGCATCTTTTTTTTTCATATTTAATGTTGTTCCGTTTTGACAAATCTCAAAACTTGCAATAGAACTTTTATCAAAAGCAGTCATCAATTCAAGAATAAATTTTTCGTTCATTAAAGCCTCGCTTATATTCTGTCAAAAGCTGCAACATCTGCTTCATAATCAACGCCTTCAATGTCAAAACCGCTTGTTGCAAGAAAATCGTGGCGGTAACCTTCAAGATCTGTTAATTCTGCGCTGTTTTCGCTTGTTACAGACGGCATAATACGGCTTACTTCTGCCTGAACAGCTGGATCCATTTCAAAATCATCAATCCGAATGCGGTTTTCTTCATCAACTGGAACCGGCGTTTCTGCACGGTCGGCACTTATATAAAGGCGTTCTGCAAAAAGACGGTTTATCTGTTCTATGCAGCCTTCGTGTGTTCCCTTTGCTTTCATTACTTTAAACAAAACAGAAAGATAAAGCGGAATTATCGGAATGACCGCACTTGCACGTGTTACAAGACCTTTGTTTACAGAAACATATGCATGACCGCCAATTTCAGCCATTTTTGAATCAAGCACATGAGCAGTTTTTTCAAGGTGTTCTTTTGCCTTGCCGATTGTTCCGCTTCGATAAATTGCATGAGAAACTTCCGGTCCAATGTATGAATAAGCAACAGTCATGCAGCCTTTAGCTAAAACATCTTCTTTAGAAAGCTTTTCTATCCACAAAGCCCAGTCTTCGCCGCCCATAACTTTTCTTGTATTTTCAATTTCTTCTTCATTTGCAGGTTCTGCAGAAATTTCTTTAAGCGCACCTGTAAAAGGATCAATTGTCATTCCAGAAAAAACTTTGCCGGTCGGTTTAAGCACAGATTTGTACATAACGCCTGTATCCGGATCAACCCGCACAGGACTTGCAAGACTATACACAACAAGATCAAATTTCATGCTGAGTTCTTTTGCAGCATCAACAACCTGCTGTTTTACTTCATGAGAAAACGCGTCACCATCAATCGTAAATGATTTTAAATTATCTTTCTCTGCTGCTGCATCAAATGCCAGATTGTTGTACCAGCCTGGAGTTCCCCATTTTGTTGCGCTGCCGGCTTTTTCAAAAGACACACCTATTGTTGCAGCACCATAACCAAATGCAGCTGTAATGCGGCTTGCAAGACCATATCCGTTAGAACAGCCTAAAACAAGCACATTTTTTGGTGCAGAACTGCTTCCAAAAGGAACACTTTTTCCAGCTTCTGCACGTTCTTTTGATTTATTTTTTATATATGAAATCTGATCTTCTACAGCTTTTTTGCATCCTGCAGGATGCGCATTCAAGCAGATATTGCTTCTTACCATTGGTTTAACAATCATTTTTTCTCCTTAAAAACACCGCGTTAGCAGCAAGCCATAAATGGCAAAATTACAGAAAGCCTTTCAATTTAGCATGAAGCTTTCTGCGTACTTTTACAGATTATTTATCTGCATTGCCGACAAGACACATCCATGTAGCTTCTGCTGCAACTTCTTCGCCAATATAAGCCACGCCCTGCTGTTTTATCATGTGTGCCGAAACCCTCAAGTTCTGCACTTCAAGGCGGACTTTATCACCTGGCCGCACCTGATGACGGAATTTAACCTTATCAACAGTTCCCAAAAAGAAAAGCGAACCATCTTCAAATACATGCTGTGCGCTTAAACCTGCGCCACCCGCCTGAGCCATTGTTTCAATCAAAATAACACCGGGTACAACCGGATATTCTGGAAAATGACCTTTAAAGAAAAACTCTTTTTCTGTAAAAGTGCGTTCAGCAACTATCTTTTCGTTATCTGCACTGATAATCCGGTCAACAAATTTGAATGGATCTCTATGCGGAATCAAAGATTCTATGTCATCTGTTAAAAATTCACTCATATTTTCCTCAATCTTCATCAAAAAGCTTTTTATGTGTTTTTTAGTTTTTGTATTTTGTAAAAATTACGACGCCGTTATGACCGCCAAAACCCAAAGAACCAGAAGCTGCACAGTTAATTTCACCTTTAACGCCTGTATTTGGAACATAATCAAGGTCACAGCCATGCTCTAAATCTGGTTCATCAAGGTTGATTGTTGGAGGGAAAAAGCCATCTTGAATTGCTTTTACACAAACAGCAGCTTCTATTGCACCGGCTGCACCAAGACAATGACCCGTCATGCTTTTTGTCGAAGAAATTTTCAGTTTATAGGCATGTTCGCCAAAAGCCTTTTTAATCATTGCAGTTTCAGACGGGTCATTTATTGGTGTTGAAGTTCCATGTGCATTGTAATAATCAACAGCTTCAGGCTTAAGATCTGCGTCTTTTAGGGCTTTTGTAATTGCAAGTGCACCGCCTGAACCGTCCGGGTTCGGGCTTGTAATATGATATGCATCACTTGAAGCACCATAACCTGCAAATTCTGCATAAATTCTTGCACCGCGAGCTTTAGCGTGTTCTTCTTCTTCAAGAATCAGTACAGCCGAACCTTCGCCCATTACAAAACCTTCACGCCGCTTATCAAACGGACGGCTTGCTTTTTCAGGTTCATCATTAAAGGAAGAAGCAAGAGTCTGAAGCACACTGAAAGCCGAAATTCCATAGCCTGTAACTGTTGATTCTGCACCGCCTGCAAGACAGACATCAATTCTGCCCGAACGAATCTGATCGAGAGCTGTGCCTAATGCATCTGTACCAGATGAACATGCCGTAGCAAGCGCCATAGACGGACCTCTTATATTAAATAACATGCTTACATTTCCCGGTGCTTCGTTAGGAATAAGCATTGGAATTGAAAGAGGCGGAACACGGTCTGGTGCTACCTGAAAATACTTTGCCATAGAAGATTCAAGCACTTCAAAACCGCCGATTCCAACTCCAAGAACAATTCCGGTTCTCTCTCCAAGTTCTCCGTCCATGTCATTTTTTGAAAGACCAGCATCTTCTAAAGCCATTGCAGAAGCTGCTGCTGCAAATCTAGTAAAACGTGCCATTTTTCTGGCATCTTTTTTATCAATCCATTTTGTTACATCAAAATCTTTAACTTCACCGGCAATTTTTACTTTATAGCCAGATGCATCAAACCCAGAAATTTGAGCAATGCCACTTTTTCCGGCACACAAAGAAGCCCAAGTTTCTTCAATGGAATTTCCAACAGGTGTTACAGCACCTAAACCAGTAACAACAACTTTTCTCATGTTATGCTCCCATTCCGCCGTCTACGCCCAAAACCTGAGCCGTTATATAAGCTGATAAATCTGAACCAAGAAAAACAGCCGCATTTGCAACATCAATCGGTTTGCCGCCTCTTTTAAGAGGAATTGTTTCAAGCCAGTTTTTACGTGCTTCTTCAGAAATTGCATTCGTCATGTCTGTTTCAATAAAACCAGGCGCAATTGCATTAACACGAACACCGCGACTTCCTACTTCTTTTGCAAGACTTTTTGAATAACCGATTAAACCTGCCTTGCTTGCAGCATAATTAACCTGTCCGCCCTGTCCGTGAAGCCCGACTATGCTTGACATATTGATAATTGAACCGGCACGTTTTCGAATCATGTCGCTGGAAATAATCTGGCATGTAATAAAAACGGCAGTAAGATTAATTGCAAGCACATCATCCCAGTCCTGTTTTTTCATGCGGAACGAAAGCCCGTCGCGCGTAATGCCTGCATTGTTAACCAGAATGTCAAAAGAACCAGCCTCAGCAAGAGCATTCTTTACAACAGCTGTTAATTCTTCAGCATTTCCACAATCTGCATATATTTCATGAAAAGCAGTACCGTTTTGTGCGGCAAAAGCTTCTAATTCTTCTTTTGATTGAGAAGGTTTCGTACACAAACCCCAAACTTCACAGCCTTCTTCAAGATAACGGCGGGAAATTTCTCTGCCCAAACCGCGAGAAGAACCAGTAATCAGTGCTTTTTTATTCTGCAAAAGATTCAATCTAAACTCCTTTTTTAAACTCCGCGTCAGCGGTGTGCATAATGGCAAAAATCAAAGCTTGCAAATGCTGCGCATAAACAAACTTTAAAGCGCTTCCTTGTTTTCCATATCAGAGATAATGTCTTCAAACTGAAAAGCCGGAATCATTTCAGCATTTCCGCTGTCGCGCCATAAACCGTTCAAAACTTTTCCAGGCCCAACTTCAAGCAATTTATATTCATCTGAAGAATTCCTGCACAATTCTGCAATTTCTTTTTCTTCAGAAGTCCACAAAACAGGACAGGTCAAATGTTTTATTGCATTAACTTTTGCTTCTTCTGCACTTGTCAGCTGTTTTCCTGAAACATTTGAAAAAACAGGAATTTCCGGCTTGTTAAAGTAAAGTTCATCAAGAACTTTTTCAAATTGAACAGCAGCTTTATGCATGAGCGGCGAATGAAACGGACCTGCAACTTTTAATGGAATAACACGCTTTGCACCGGCATTTTTAAGTGCTTCAGAAGCTTCCTCAAGCCCTTTTTTCGTGCCAGAAAGAACAGTCTGTCTTACGCTGTTCATATTTGCTGCAAAAACGTCTTTAATATTTTCAACAGTTTTAATTACACATTCCGGTGCAAGACCAATACATGCAGCCATTCCGGGCGCATTGCCAGAAGATTCTAAAGCAATTTCGTCACAGACAGCCTGCATGATTTCGCCGCGCCTTTTTACTGCGTATGCGGTTTCTTCAAAAGAAAGAACACCCGAAACGCAAAGTGCACTCCATTCGCCAAGACTAAAACCTGCTGCTGCAGAGGGTTCGATGCCGCTGTTTTTAAGAATTTGCACACCGGCAAGCGAAGCTGCCGTAATTGCAATCTGACTGTTGTCACTTCTAGCAAGTTCAGCTTCCGTTGAATTCCACAAAAGTGAAGGAACGTCAATTTCAGTAATTCTGCTGAATTCATCAAGAACCGCTTTGCCTTCCGGATATTTTTCGCAGATATTTTTCATCATTCCAGGTGCCTGTGCACCCTGCCCTGGAAACGCAAAAATATACTTTACCATGTCAGTGAACAACCTCCCCACGTAAGACCGGCACCAAAACCTGCAAGAATAATTTTCATGCCATGTTTCAAAATGTCTTTTTCAGCTAAATCAACAAGTGCAATTGGAATTGAAGCACTTGAAGTATTTGCATATTCATCAAGCAGAACAGGAAATTTTTCCAAAGGATAATTCAATCTTTTTGCTGCAGCCTGAATAATCCTTTCATTTGCCTGATGACAAATAATCAAATCCACATTATCTATTGAAAGATTGTCTTTTTTCATTATTGTCTGAATGATTTCAACCATTTTTGCGACAGCAAAGTTATAAACAGCATGTCCATCCATATGAATGTGCAAGTCTTTTGAACCAAGAAAAAGAACGTCTGCACCGTTTCCGTCTGCGCCAAGAATAAAAGAACCGAATGTTTCTTTTTCGTTTTCTGAATTTTTCAGGACAACAGCTCCGGCACCGTCGCCAAACAAAATGCATGAACTCCGGTCACTCCAGTCTGTAATTCTTGAAAGAGTTTCTGTTCCAATTATCAATGCATGTTTCCAGTTCATTTGAAGCATTAAAGAACGGCCTGTCTGCAAACCATAAATAAAACCTGAACAGGCAGCACTCAAATCAAAAACAGCAGCATTACCTGCTCCTATTTCCCTTTGAATCAAACATGCATTTGAAGGAAAACTCCAGTGAACAGCAGCAGCAGTTGAACAGACAATCAAATCAATATCACGGGCGTTTATTTCAAAACCACTTTTTGCAGCGTTTTCTAATGCAGCTTTTGCAGCTTTTGATCCAAGAGAGGCCGAATCTTCGCCTTCTGCACAAATATAGCGGCTGCCAATGCCCGTATGTGAACGAATCCATTCATCAGAAGTGTCTAATTCTTCTGGAAGTTCACTGTTCAAAACTTTTTTTTGCGGAAGAGCTTTTCCAGCTCCAATTATTTTTACAGGCATACAATCCTCAACAAAACCAACATAACAAAACGACAATAACTATAAAAGTGTCGTTCTTAATTTATAATAACACTTTTATAAAAATTGTCAATATGTTTTTTATAAATTGAAAATCTGCCTTTTTTTATTTAAACAAAAAAAGCCCTGTGCTTTGTATACACAAGGCTAATGATTGAGTATTTGGTGTTATTCTATAAAGTAAATACAAGTTATTTAGTTTTTTATATCTTTGTTGGCATATTCCTTACAACTCTGATGCTTATAGAATTTAAAGTGTCTTTAGTATTTGTCCCAAGAACAACTCTTTTCATCACGGAATTATACGATGCATTAAAACAATAACAACCGAATGCACATAGCAAAGGTTCTTTTTTCGATTCATCATAAAGCATTTGCCCGTCAACCCAGAAAGCACCTGCCTCATCATCATTTGTATATTCATCAGGACCATAAGGATTTTTTTCATAATTAAAATAATCATAATCTTTTAGATAATAATCATTACAATACTGCGGAAGATTTCCAAACAAGTCATAAATGCCATATCTATTCTTTTTACCTTCATGAACAGGAAACAGTTGTTTTTTTTCAAACGTATTTTCCTCTTCATACTCTTCTTTTGAAAGACCATCATTCAATCCTGATAAAATCAGCATTTCTTTTATATAAGGAAACCTGTATCCATTTGCAGTTTTGTTTATTTCTGGTTCATCATTATAATTATAACTGTATACAGGTTGTAATCCATTTTCTTCGCTTAACCAATTACAGTAATCTGCTGCTTCTCGCCACGATAAAAAACACATAGGTAAGTCATTTTGAAATTCAACGCTAAGCCATTCTTGTTCCCAACCTTCAAAATTCTCTGCTTGGGATGAATATGTTTGAACAAGATATGATTTGTATTCTTCCATTGTTACCAATGTTTCAGAAATTTCAATATTTAAGTTGTTCTTTTCATCTCTGATTTCTATCATTTTTGGAAATAACGGACTTATCTCTTTTTCATTGCAGCTTAGTTCCTCTTTTGAAACTGGTCTAATATTTTTTACACTATTTTCATAAACAATAGTATTGGTGATTAAATCTGAAAATAACGGAAAGTCATTCTTTTCTGATATTTCTAATTTCGATATTTCAAAAGAATCTACTTCAGTTTGAGTTTCGCTCAAATCCTGTTCTTTGCAGGAAAATAGAATACATTGTATAAAAAATAATATTATTGAAAATAAAAAAACATATGCCTTTTTCATAAAAATCACCTTGAAAATTTATCTGTTTATTAAAACCCATTGCATCAGTTGATATTGAATTTCAGTATAGTCTTTTGCTGTCACCATAATCAACAGATAAAAGTTGATCAAACAGGTCTTGTGCATTGTATACACAAGACCTGTTGTTTTGTATTGCGGACTGTTAAGCAGCCCAGAATATTATAGTTTCAAAAAACTTATCTATTTCATAAAATATTTATTAAAAGCTTCTTCTGTCATTTTATAAAATTTTCCGCCTTCTGTTTCAGTTTTATAAAAATAAGGATTTTCCATTTCTTCCCATGCCGGATGATAAATTTCTTTTTTATTTGTATTTATATAAGTATATTTAGGAAAATCTTCATTCGCTTCTGGAAATTTAGAAAATATTTCATAAAATAAATCATAATTTTCAAGTAAATCTGAAATGTTATTAACTGTTTTTAATTTTCTATCTAAATACTTGATTTGTGACGCTTTCAAATAAGTTATCCATAATCTTATCTCACTTGAATTATCTGTTTTGACATAACTGCTGTATCCAAAAATTACAGGAATAAAATCGTCAATCTTTACTATGCATATTTCTTCCAATTTTAAACGAATTCCACGTGATTCCAAAACCAATAATCGACCGTTACTAAAAGTAATCTGAATAGTTGCTTTGGATACTTCATCGCCATGTTCTTTTACTTGAACATCAACAACATCTTTACATTTCAAAATCTTTTTAGAAATAATTTCTTCTCTTTTTTCATCTGAATATGCGTCCATTTCCGTAAATGGTATTGCGTGCAATGATAATGCTATTAACATCATTGATAACAAGATAACTATTTTTCTTTTCATAATCTTTCACTTTTAATATATTGTTTCGCCTAAAAGACGGCCAATTATTTCAACTGCCATGGCTGCTGTCTGGTTCCGTACGTCAAGAACAGGGTTTACTTCAACTACTTCAACAGATTTTACTTTCTGTGTTTTGCTAAGTTCTTCCATTAAAAGCAGAATTTCCCTGTATGTAAGCCCGCCCGGCAACGGAATGCCGACACCCGGCGCATACATTGGATCCATAACATCCATGTCAAAACTTATATGAACGACGTCTGTTTCGTTTCTGATAAAATCAGTTACTCTTTTTACAGTTTCTGTAAAACCTATGCGGTCAATATCTGTCATTGTCAATGCATTTACTTCAGCAGAGCGCATAAGGTCCTTTTCTTTTGGGTCTAAGTCGCGGAGCCCTACAAAAAAGACTTTTTTTGGGTCAACTTTCCGTTCTTTTTCAAAAAGTTCTGTCAGCGGTTTAATTCCATAACCACATGAAGCCGAAAGGCACATTCCATGAATGTTGCCGGTCAACGTAGTTTCACATGTGTTGAAATCGCCGTGCGCATCTATATAAATTACACCAAAACGCAGGTTTTGCTTTCTGTAGACACTCGATAAACCAGCCAGTGTTCCAAGCGCAATCGAGTGGTCGCCGCCTAAAACAATTGGAAAAGCTTCGCTTTCTGCGGCTTCTTTTACTGACTGTGCAAGATTTTCGCAGGCTGTTACGATAAACGGCAGATATTTTGCTTTCTGGTCATAGATTTCTTCATATTCCTGCGGATGAAACCCAATCGGCGAAAACGAACGTGTTATCTTGTGGTCAAGCTTTTGCAGTTTTTCTTTCAATCCTGCAAGCCGGATTGCTGAGGGTCCCATATCTGAACCATGCCGGTTCGCACCATAATCAAGTGGCATTTCAAGTACATGAATATCCATAAAAACTCCCGTCAAAAAACTGTCGTTTAATGCTTACTTTTCTGCTGAATATTTTAACATGATTTATGATTTTTATTGAAAATTCTTTTAAAAGCTTCTGTTTAATAGACAAATAAGATATATTTTCGTTATAATTGATATACGCGCTTTATTTGTGCGCTTTATCTGCGGACTAAGCAGCCTTTTTAGAAATGTCTAGCCGCCCTTTAAAAGGAACAATCTAATGCCTAAAATTGAAGTCAATGAAAAACTTTTTTTTAATCTGCTTGGCAAAAAGTATGATTATGCAAAATTAGAGAATCGTCTTGAAAGTGGCAAAGCTGAGCTTGATGAAAAGCCAGATGAAACACTGCCAGCTGATCAGCGTGTTATTAAAATTGAACTTAACGATACAAACCGCCCAGACCTGTGGTCTACAGCCGGCATTGCCCGCTGTCTTCGCGTACATGACGGTGGAAAACGTGCAGACTATTCTTCTTTCCTTTCAACAAAAGAAAAATCATGTGACTTTGGCAACCGCGTTGTAAATGTTGGTGCAAACATTAAAGATGTCCGCCCGTTTATGACAGCTTTTGTTATTTCCGGCAAAGCTATTGATGAACCAATGCTTTTGGATATCATTCAGACACAGGAAAAACTCTGCTGGAACTTTGGACGCAAACGCCGTTCAATTTCTATGGGTGTTTACCGTTCTGCAAACATAAACTGGCCTGTAACTTATCAGGCTGTTGATCCAGATAAAACTTCATTTGTTCCTCTTGGCTGTGAACAGCCAATGACATGCCGCCAGATTTTAAGCGAACATCCAAAAGGAAAAGAATACGGCTGGATTTTAAAAGATGCAAAAATGTTCCCTCTTTTGACAGATGCCAAAGGCGAAGTTATGTCTATGGCACCAATCATTAACAGTGCAACTCTTGGCGCAGTAAAAGTCGGCGACAAAGACCTTCTCGTTGAAATGACAGGAACAGACATGCCTTCTCTTCTTCTTGCAACTTCAATTGTTGCATGTGACTTTAAAGATGCAGGCTATGAAATCCTCCCTGTTCAGGTTAATCACCCGTATGATACAGGTTTTGGAAAATCAATTGTTACACCATATTATTTCCAGGAAACAACTTCTACGACAATTCAGGCTGTAAACAAGCTTTTAGGTTCAGATTTTACAGAAAAAGAAGCTGTTGAGCTGCTTGCAAAACTTGATGTTACGGCAGAACTCAAAGACGGCAAAATTGTTGTAACACCTCCGCCATATCGCAACGACTTTTTGCATGAAGTTGACATTATTGAAGACATCATGATGGGTAAAGAGCTCATCAACTTTAAGCCTGAAAAACCAAACGATTTTACAATCGGTCGTCTTTCAAAGCTTACAACATTCAGCCGAAAAGCAAAAACTTTGATGGTTGGTTTAGGATACCAGGAAATGATTTTCAACTATCTTGGTTCAAAACGTGATTATATTGACCGCATGAATATTGACGGTTCAAAAGTAATTGAAATTTCAAACCCAATGACCGAAAACTATCAGTTTGTACGCCCGTCAATCATTGCTTCTCTGCTTGGTGCAGAATCTGGTTCTGGAAACGCAGTTTATCCTCATAAGATCTTTGAAATCGGCAAAGTTGCTTATCTTGATGAAACTGAAAACACTGGAACAAAAACAAGACAGAGCCTCGGCTTTGTTACTGCAGCAAGCGATGCAAACTTTAATACAGCTGCAAGTGAAGTTGCAACAATTCTGCACTTCCTTGATCACGAATACATTGTAAATGAAAGCAGTGATCCACGTTTTATTCCTGGTCGTCAGGCAAACATTTTGATGAAAACTAAAGATAACAAAACAAAAGTTGTCGGCATTTTCGGAGAAATTCATCCTGCAGTTCTTGAAAACTGGGCAATTACAGTTCCATGTTTTGCAGGTGAAATTGATCTTGAAGATTTGCTCAATTAGTTTTTTAATTCAATTTTTATACTAAACTGCCATTCGGATTCGGAAACCCTGAATCCGTCTGCACAAATAAAAAAGCTTCGTTTTGAAGTCTGCCAAAAACAGAACTTTCAAAATCGAAGCTTTTTTTGTCTTTACACAAGTCTGTTATTACAAAACAAGTTCAAGAAGTGCAGCAAGATTTCCAACCTGCTCCAGAATATCTGCATCATCTATAAATAATTTTTCATTTTTTTCTGCAGAACCATATTCAAGGCCGATGCTTTCTGAAACAACTACATCTATAACTTCAATTGATACAGTATTTTTATAGCCACTGCCAGATTTAAATGTCGTTATATCTGAGTCTGACTCTGGTACTTCCTCTTCAACAATTTCTTCACCGTCTTCGAGCTCTTCAGAATCATCGTCAGCTTCGCCAAAAATGAAGTTACCTTATTAAAGAAGCATTTTGCCGGAGCATCTATAAATTAAATATAAAAACGCAGTTCTTTATATTGCACAAGATTTTCGTGCACGGCAATTATATATGTTCCAAAAAATGCAGTAACTGCGTCAATTACCGCAGCTGCAGAACACAAGAAAAATGCTGCCGGTTTAATAATCAGATAGCTTGTGTCAAAACCTCTGCCATAAAGTGAACACATAACGGCAAGGGCAATTATCGGACCGTCTTTTGCATGAGAACCAAGCAAAAAAGACAAAACAAAAGCCATCATCATTATCCATGGCAATTCGCTCCAGATTTTCATATCTGAATATGACTGCCAGATGACAACAAACGAAATGCTTAAAACCATTGCTGCACCGCCACGGGCAAAAGTCGAAAAGACCGGCAGACATACAGAACTTATCCGCGGATTAACACCAAGACTTTCTCTTGAATGACGTATGCTTACACCCAAAGTCAAGTTATAGTCGCCGGAAAAAAATGCAGTAAGAATTGAAGCTGTATTTGCAAAAAGTACACGGTATGGATGTCTTTCTCTAAAAATAAGTCTTAAAAGCAGAGGATAAATTATCAGAATAATTGCGGCAGCATCTGCACCAACAAGAATAATCAAATGAATGATTGAATTGTTTTTCATAATTGAAGGGAAATTCATCATCCATGTGCAGGAAACAGCAATAAGACCAACTGCAAGCATATCAATAAAAAAACTTAAAACAGCATAGCTTACTTTTGCCAACGAATCAAAAAGTGTAAGTGCTGGTTTTGCACCAGCTTTTTCTGAAGCACAGCCTGCACCGGCAAAACCAGCAAGAACATAAAGAGGCAGAAGATAAGAACCTTCCAAAAACGAAGAAAAATTCGAACAAGGAAAAAGCTTCATTATGTTTTCTGGAATTGAAAGTGAATAAACAGCCGTTGCTTCTTCAACAGAAATTGGAATTCTTGGCGGCTGAAAAATAAGCACAGAAAGAACACCGAGAACAGTTAAACCCAATGTTGTAATCAATGCAATAATTACACAATTAAAAGCTGTCCTTAAAAGTGCTTTCGATTCACGTAATTCAAAAACTGCAACAGTCATTGAAAAAAACAACAAAGGCAAAAGCCCATAACGACCAGCTGAAAGCGAAAAGTCTGATAAATATTGAACAACCGCAATTGCAGACTGATTTGAACTCTGCAAAATTAATGACATTATAATGCCTAAAGCACAACCTAAAATATACTTTAACCAAATTTTCATAATGGCAGAATACCTAACATTTGCTTTACCGTCAACGGTATATAGAAAAGAGTGTTAAAAAATCTTTAATACACCTGGAGTTTTACTACTTGAGCGCTTTCAATTGTTGTTTTATACTGTAACAATGAAGAAAACAATATTGATTGCCGGCAAAGACTATCCAGCCGGAACAGCTTATTCAACTTTTGCAGTAGAATCTGGCAGAAACGTTCTTATTACACTTCCCTCTGGCGTAGACAGCGATATTTCTCCGCTGAACACAGAAACAATAGCATGGAACCGTCCTTCTCCAATTTCTGCAAGAGGCGCCATATTAAAAACAATTAATGCATACAAAGCTTTGGACGAAGTCGTCCTCGTTTTTGATGCACAGTTTTTTGCACCAGACTATACAACAGGCGATATCGAAGGTATTTCTCATTGTGTTGATGATTTGATTCTTGGCTATAACTATATGGCACACGAAGCAATAACTCACTTTGAAAAGCAAGGCTCAGGTCGCCTTGTATTTATCTTAAAATATGCACCGACTTCTGCAAATCCTGTCCGCTCAGGTCAAGATGTACGTCCTGCAAGTATTCCATTATCAGTTGCACAAGATGCATTTATTGCTCTTGCAGAAAATTATGCTGCCCGTTTTGAAAACGACAAGCCTTATCAGATTACGCTTGTACGTGCAGACACAAACAGCGACTCTGAAATTTGTACATGGCTTTTTTCTTATTTGAATGATCTGCAGAACAGAAAAACTACAGGCTGGCTAAAAGTTGGAACAAAAACCGGTCGTGTTTTCTCTTTCTTAAAATAAGACAATGCTAAAAGATTTTTTTGAAATTCTAACAAGTCCGACTCTTTCTTTTGAAACAATGGCTTTCCGCGTTGTTATAAGTACAATTGCAGGTTTTGTCATTGGATTTGAAAGAAAGATTCATCTTCAAAGCGCAGGCCTTCGCACACATATTTTAATCTGTCTTTCTGCAACAGTAATGATGATGATTTCTCTATACATTCCACAAGTTTATGCACCAGGCCGCTCAGACCCGACACGCATTGCAGCCCAGATTGTTTCTGGAATAGGTTTTTTGGGCGGCGGCGCAATTTTGCACCAGGGTTTAAACATCCGCGGCTTAAATTCGGCTGCAACAGTCTGGACCGCAGCAGGAATCGGCATGGCTATTGGTTGTGGAATGGTTGACATAGCATTTATTGTTGTAATTGTTTCAGTAATTTTAATGTTTTCTCTTGAAAAATTTGAACAGAAATATTTTCCTGCCGAACAGATTAAACACCTGGAATTAATCTACAAAAACGATATGATTAACATGAAATTATTGAACGAAGAATTAAAAAATTATGGTTTAATAATTATAAATGTTGATTTTTCAAAGGAACTTGCTGAAAAACAAGTCAGAATAATCTATACCGTAAAAGTTCCTGATGACCTCGACATTCCAAATCTTCTCGACGGAATTAAATACATCGGAAACCTTGATAAAATAAAACTGAAAGACTGACGGTTTCGCATTTAGGTTTGTCCAAATATTTTGGTTTCATCCAGCGAAAGACTAACGGCGCTGTTAACGCCGTTAGCTATCCTCTTTCGATTAATGGTTTTAATGAACGCCTTTATTGCGGAGCATAGCCGAAACATGGCAAAAATATAATTGAAAAAAATAAACATATTAAAGCACTTAAAATTGTCATAACAAAACTATACCTTGCCCTTAACATAGCTTTGGAATTTGATTCTTTAAAATCAGAATATTCTTTTGAAAAAAACACACAAAACCTAAAAACCATATAAAAAAATCTATACTAGAAGAATATTTCGATTTAATAATGAGTGGAGATATAAAACCTAAAAAAAGTAAACAAACTCCTATCCCAAATAATATTTTTTTCATAACTCCTTTCCTCCGTATAATATTGAATTTATAAAAATTTCCTATCTTAGCAGAACATTTTTCATACTTTTGAAGCAAATTTAATTATTCATCAATACATTTTTTACATAAAAAGAAAGTGTAAAAACATGCTGATGCACATCCCGTTAAAACAAAGTACCCAAAAGGAACTTTTACAACATCGTTAACAAGTAGAATTCCTATTATTAGATAGTAAAAAAATCCCAAACATAACATTACATAATTCAGGGATGGATGTGCTGTTATAAAATTTAGAAAAGCCTTTTCTCTAAAAAATAAAGTCCTATATTGTACGAACAATATAAAAGCATATGCAAAAAAACTTATAAATATCTCCTCTGACTCTTTGAATATACTTAGTAATATTAAAAATGACACTGATAAAATTGTATAAACAATTGAAAGTATTTTTATCTTCATAAAAGATACTCCTGTTATTTAACTTCTGGCGAAAGGCTATCCGCAAAGCGGATAGCTGTGAGATTCGGTTTCGCATTTGGGCTAGTGCACGGCTATTCGCTGGCGCGAAATGCGGCTTGATTTCGATTTATACATCAAGGCCTTTATTTATTGTTTTCAGTTTTTTCCTTAAACAAAATGTCTCCTCCATATAATAAATTAAAAGCCCTAGTAAAACGAAGATAAAAAAAAGTAAAAATGGAAAATGCTTTTCTGTTTTTTTTATTAATCCATTTTCAAAAAATACTTTTTTTTCTCTTCCAGAAGGTTCAATAATGGTACCTTCTCCATTTAACTGTCCTTTGGACCAATTGCCTATGTATTTTATTTCATTAACTGTTGTATAAATACCTTGTCCTTCAAATAAATCATTTTTAAATCCGCCTTTATAAGTACTTCCATCAGAAAAATTGCAAAAGCCGTAGCCATCTCTCAGGTTATTTTTAAATTGTCCTGTATATTCAGTTTTATCTGCATAAATTAATCGTCCTTGTCCATTGTAACAGTGATTTTTAACTTCTCCTGTATAAGAACTACCATTAACATATTTTATTATGCAGTTTCCTTCCCACAAACCATCAACATAATCACCTTCATATGTATATAAATGTGATATATAGACTCCATGTCCGTTATATAAACCGTTAGAAAACTGACCTGTAAAAGTTGAACCATCCTGAAAAACCTGCTGACCATTCCCTTCAAACAACCCATTTTTTACTTCGCCAATATATATGGAACCATCTGGTAATTTATATTCTTCTGTAAAAGCAAGAAAAAATGACAAACATAATAAACACATAAAATAATTTTTTTTCATTTTGTGCATCCTTTCGAAATATCAAAATCAACGTTTCAATTTAACAAGACATTTATTTGTTAGTCAATTAATTTCATTTTTGCATTAGGCTTTGTTCAAAATAATAAGTCTGAATCATAAGAATAATTCAAAGCAAAAATACAACTTGATAAAATCAATATAGTTATTTTCCTACGCAAAACTGAGAAAAGACTGTTTCAAGAATGTCGGCACTTGTTATTTCACCTGTTAATTCGCCTAAAGATGCTGCAGCGTCTTCTATATCCTGCACGGCAGCATCAAGCGTAAATCCTTCTTTTGTGCATAAAAGAGCATGCCTGCACGATTTCAATGCTTCTTCTACAGCTTCTTTCTGTCGTTCGCTTCCAAGACCGGCGCTTTCTTTTTTTTCCGTGCATGATTTTTGAAGCACTGTCGCAACTGCTTTTGTCAATTCAAGAAGTCCGCGTCCTGTTTTTGCACTTACGCCATAACACATTAAATCTGCCCATTGAGGCGGCAAAGCTTTTTTCAACGAATTTCCATCATTTAAATCTGCTTTATCAACTTTATTCATCAAAAGAATAAGCGGAACATCGCTTGTTGAAGCATTTTTGTCTGTAAAGGTTTTCAAAAATTCTTCGTCATCGTCTGTAAAGCCAACAGAAGCATCAATTACATAAAGCACTGCGTCAGAATGTGTAATCAATTCTTTTGTACGTTCAACACCAACTTTTTCAATTTCATCTTCTGTTTCGCGCAAACCTGCCGTATCAAACAGCCGCACAGGAATGCCGTCAAAAGAAGCATAACTTTCAATAAAATCTCTTGTCGTTCCATGAATATCTGAAACTATGGCTCGGTCTTCTTTTAAAAGCAAATTAAAAAGACTTGATTTTCCTGCATTTGTTTTTCCACAAAGCACAATTTCAGCCCCTTCCTGATAAAGCTTTTCTGCCTGCCATGACGAGCTTAAAGTTTCAAGTTTTGCAATTATCTTTTTTAATTCAGAATCATCAAATGTTTCTGCAATATTTTCTTCATCTTCCGGGTATTCTATGCCAACTTCTATTGAAGCAAGCACTTTTAAAAGCGCATCTTTTACAGACTGAATTTCTGAATAAAGGGCGCCCTGCAGACGGTTTGCTGCCCTTGAACGGCTTTCGTCTGTTTTTGCACCAATAATTTCACGGACTGCTTCTGCTTTTGTAAGATCCGCCTTTCCGTTTATAAAAGCACGGAATGTATATTCGCCTTTTTGTGCTGCACGAAAACCAACTGAAAGCAACGCCTGATAAACACCAAGCACTGTTGATGTTCCGCCATGACAGAATACTTCTACCATGTCTTCACCAGTAAAACTTTTTGGCGCTTTATAAACAGCAAGCATAACTTCATCAATTTTTGAACCATTTTCCGGATTTATTATCCAGCCATAAACAAGCGTATTTGCCTGTGCAGAAATCAACGCCTTTGGCCTTGAAAAACATTTTGAAACAAGTTCTATAACATTTTTTCCAGAACTGCGCACAATGCCCAATGCAGACGGAACCAGAGCGGTCGCAATTGCAACAATCGGTTCTTCCGGTGTGTACTGTTCGTTAATCATTTTCGTTTCCTTCGTTTTCAGTTTTTCCGTCAATATTTTCTGAAACTGTCAAAGCTGTCAATTTTAAAAATTTAAATACTACTGGTGCACCAAACGTCAGCCAGACACCTAAAAGCGCAAACTGAATGAAATAAGCATATCTTGAAATTTCAACGAATTTTTTTCCAAATTCCAAAGCATAATAAATGGCTGCTGCACCTGCAAGACCAACCGGAATTCTTAAAATCTTTTGCAGCAAAGTTCCGTCTTTTGCTGAAAAACCGCCGTTTTTGGTAATATAGACTTTGCCAACTGTTAAACCAAACAGGAATGCAGGCATTTTCAGCTGTGTATTATCAATGCACAAAAGCAGATAGCATGGCACAAAACCAATAAGGATTTTTAAAGACTGCGGAAGCTTTTTTACAAGCGGAGACAGTTTTTCCCACAAAAAAGCATACAGACAGAAAATTACAAGCCCGGCAATCCAGCCGAAAAGCAAATCTGAAGGATAATGCACACCAAGATACAAGCGGCTTGCACTAATCAGCAGAATCATCAGCACTGCAATCAAAATGCGCACTAAAATGTTAAAGTTCTTTTTTGCTGCACCAATATATTTTGCAAAAAATGGCCAGAAAATTACGGCATTCTGTGCATGACCAGACGGCGTTGAATAACCTGTTTCTTGAACCATTTTTAAACTCGGATCAATAACATATGGCCGCGGTACTTTAAGCTTATGCTTTATAACTTCGTTGACACCAAGTGAAAAAGCAGAAAGTGCAAAAAATTCAAAACCTTTTTTTTCATCAACAGCCCAAATCAAAATAATGCCTGTTGCAATAATAAAAACAGGACTTCCAATAAAAGAAAAAGCATTACATAAAAAAGTCAGCACAGGATTTGCATAAGTCTGAATAATGCGTATTACATCAAGACCCCAGTTATACATTGTTGAATAAGTTTCAAAAAACATAATTTTTCCTTAGCAATTTTATAGATAACTTCAAAATATCCTAAATTTATAGTAAAATAAACCCAAAAGAGCAAGATATAAGACTGCACAAAAGCACACCTGTTTCAGTTTGTTCCACTTAAAAAATGCTCTTTTTAAAAGGATTTCTATGAAAAGTTCAGTTACTAAAACTGTTGGAATTTTGACTTCCGGCGGAGATGCACCTGGTTTAAATGCTGCGATTCGTGGAATTGCCCGTACAGCAATAAATGAATACGGCATGAAAGTAATAGGCATTCAAAACGGCTACAGAGGTTTAATTGAATGTGAATATCAGGAACTTAAACCTTTTGATGTTACAGGCATTCTTACAAGAGGCGGCACTATTCTTGGAACTTCAAGAGAAAAACCTTTTAAAAACCCTGAAAAAGACCCTGAAACAGGCAGAACCCCAGTTGAAAGCATAAAACATACGTATAAAAAACTTGGGCTTGATGCACTCGTTGTGCTTGGCGGAAACGGAACAAACACAACAGGTTATCTTCTTTCTCAAGAAGGTTTAAATATTATCGGGCTTCCAAAGACAATCGACAACGATTTAGCCGGAACAGACATGACTTTTGGCTTTCATACAGCTGTTTCTGTGGCAACAGAAGCAATCGACCGGCTTCATACAACGGCACACAGCCATAACCGCATCATGGTCATTGAAGTTATGGGTCACAAAGCAGGCTGGCTTGGTCTTTATGCAGGCATAGCCGGTGGCGGAGACATAATCCTTATTCCAGAAATTCCATATAATATTCAGGCAATCGGCAGGCATTTAACAGAAAGAAAAAAACAGGGCAAAAGTTTTTCGATTGTTGTTGTTGCAGAAGGCGCAAAATCTATAGAAGAAGCAGGTCTTGATAAAAAAGAACTGAAACGCCGTCGTGCCGAAATGACTGGTTCAATCGGCTATAGAGTTGCAAAAGAGCTTGAAACAGAAACAGGCCTTGAATCGCGTGTTACTGTTTTGGGTTATCTTCAGCGCGGAGGAACTCCAGAACCTTATGACAGAGTTCTTGCAACACGTTTTGGCGTTGAAGCTGCACATATGCTTGCAAGAGGCGAATTCGGAAAAATGGTTGCTCTTCAAAACGAAAAAATTACTGCTGTTCCTTTAGAAGAAATAAGCGGAAAAATCAAAAAAGTGCCTTTAGACCACGAACTGATTCTTGCAGGACGTTCTGTAGGAACTTGTTTTGGAGATGATTAATGTCTGAAAAGATAAAGCATTTGCTGTTTGATCTTGATAACACTTTATATTCATCTTCTGCTTTGATTAATGCAAAAATTTCAGAACGTTTTATGCAGTTTGTTTCAGATTATCTACAGATTTCTCTTGAAGAAGCCGCAGTTGAACGGCAGAAAGGTCTAACTCAATATGGAACAACTTTAGAATGGCTTAAAGCAGAAAAAAAACTGAAAGATGCAGAACTGTTTTTTAAAGCCGTTCATCCTTCAGAAGAAGTCAATGAAGTTCCTTTTGACCCGAAACTTCGAGAATTCCTTCTTTCGTTAAATATGCCTATGTCTCTTTTGACAAATGCTCCATATGAACATGCTGAACGCATTTTGAAAAAACTGAAAGTTCTGGATTTGTTCCGTGTAATTTATGATTTGCGTGCAAATAAAATGCATGGAAAACCAAACCCGGACGCATATCTTGCACCAATAAGTGCCGCAGGCTTTACAGTTGAAAACACCCTTTTCATAGATGACATTCCAAAATATACAAAAGGTTTTGAAGCCATCGGCGGAACGGCAGTTTTAATCGATGAAAAAAAGCGTTTTTCTAAAGACGACTGGAACGGACTTTGCATAAATTCCCTTTATGAATTGCCAGATGTCTTGAAAAGATTATAAAACCCGCAAAATCCTTTTAGTTTGCGTGAAAGGCACTGCCGATATAAACAGCACCTTGCAAAGAAACCTTATTTTACGCTAAAATCGCTTCTGTCATTCGGGGCATTAGCTCATCTGGTAGAGCAATTGGTTCGCAATCAATAGGTGGTCGGTTCAAGTCCGATATGCTCCAGTATTTTTTTGCAACTTTCCGCAATTTTTTCAAAATTTCAGCATTTATCGGCTTTAACCTTTGCTTTCATTCATTTCTGCAAAAGACGCATTGCATTTTCGCCAAGAATCAAGTCTTTTTCTTTTTGTGTCAGCGGAAGGCTCAGAATCGTATTTATTTCGTCTTTTGCATTGCTCCACGGCGAATCTGAAGCAAACAATATTTTGTCTGCACCGTGAATTTTTACCATTTTCAAAAAATTTTCTCTGCCATAATAATCAAAACCCATTGAAGTATCTAAATAAACAGAACTTCCGGCCAGAACTTCAAGTGCTTCTTCTGTCTGCAGATGACCGCCAAAATGTGCAGCCACAATTACACCGCCGCCCATTTCTTCTGCAAGGTGTTTAAACTGTTTTGGCGAACTGTGCAGCTGTCCTTCAAAAGCAATGTCTGCACCTGCATGAAATATCAAAATCAAGCCTTTGCTCAATGCATATTCATAAAGTGGAAAAAACTGTTCATCATCAATATTGAAATTCTGATATTCAGGGTGAAATTTTATGCCTTTAAGGTTTAAGCTTACAATATAATCAATGTCATGTTTAATATTTTCTGTATAAGGCCAGATGCCGCCAAATGAAATAATTTTTCCTTCATATTCGGTTTTTTCATTAAGTTTTGCAGCAAAATCATTAAGTGTTTTTGTCTGGCTTGCTTTTGTTTGAACAGGCAGAACTACAGATTTATCTATATTCCATTCGTTCATTTTTCTGTATAATCCAGAAGCTGTTCCGTCTGTTACAGGCGTATACTCGCCTTTTGCATTTTCCGTCAATGTTTTCATTGCCCTTTCTGCAAGTCCATCCGGCCAGATATGTGTATGAAAATCTACAATCATTTTAAAACCTCAAAAAAAAAGCGATTCGCTTTTGCGAACCGCTTTATAGCAGGAGTAGGACTCGAACCTACGACCTCCGGGTTATGAGCCCGACGAGCTGCCAACTGCTCTATCCTGCGTCGTATTGCAACCATATTAAATGGTTTTTTAAAAAGTGTCAAGGCAGAAAACCAACCGCCATCAAGTGAACAGCAAAGCAGATGTTTTAATGACCAATTAAAAGGTTTTGCATTCAGCATTAAAATCTGCCAGCCGCAAAACCTTTTTCAGCAATTTTATTCATTGTTTGCCATTGAAGATTCAGGCACTCTTGAAGGAACATGTATAACATCGCGAGGCTTTGAACCGTTTGCAGGTCCAACAATTCCACGTGCTTCCATCTCTTCAACAAGGCGTGCCGCACGGTTATAACCTATTTTCAACCTGCGCTGAATATAAGAAGCAGAAGCTTTTCCAGCCTGAAGCACAATATCAAGTGCTTTTTCATAAAGAGGATCTTCTCCATCAGAGAACAATGATGGTTCCGGTTCCTCTTCTTCCTCTTCAAAGAAAATTTCTTCGTCAATATATTCCGGCGGTCCATATTTCTTTACATATTCAACAACATTTTCTACTTCGTTGTCTGAAACATATGTTCCTTGAATGCGCACAGGGAAAGGATCAACAGCAGACGCATAAAGCATATCGCCTTTGCCCAAAAGTTTTTCTGCACCAACCTGATCAATGATAATGCGGCTGTCCATTTTTGAAGCAACCATAAATGCAATGCGCGTCGGAATATTCGCCTTGATAAGACCAGTAATTACATCAATTGAAGGTCTTTGTGTTGCAAGAACAAGATGAATGCCGACAGCACGGCTCATTGCACAAAGTCTTGCAATTGTTGATTCAAGTTCTTTTCCCGTTGTTGCCATAAGATCTGCAAATTCATCAATAACAACAACAATATACGGAAGTTTTTCATTTGCAAGATTGCGCTCTTCAATCCGGCGGTTGTAGCTTTTAATTTCACGGACACCCATACGGTCAAGAAGTGCATAACGACGTTCCATTTCGCAAAGACAATACTGCAAAGCCTGGAATGCTTTTTTTGGTTCTGTAATAACAGGTGTCAAAAGATGAGGAATATCGTTGTAAAGTTTAAGCTCAACAACTTTCGGGTCAATCAAAATCATCTTTACCTGCTGCGGAGTGCGCTTATACAAAATTGAAAGAATCATTGTATTAACACAAACAGATTTTCCAGAACCTGTTGAACCTGCAATCAAAAGATGTGGAGTTGCAGCAAGATCCAAAAGCTTTGCATCGCCTGTAATGTCTTTTCCTAAAACAACCGGAACTTCCATCTTGTCAAAAAGCGGAGATTCGTTATCAATTAATTCGCGGAAACTTACGATTGAGCGCTGCTTGTTCGGAACTTCAATGCCGACAGCATGTTTGCCTGGAATTGGAGCAACAATACGTACGCTTGATGCAGCAAGGCGCAGTGCAATGTTGTCTTGAAGACCGACAATTTTATTAAGTTTTACACCAGGTGCCGGCAAAATTTCAAACATTGTAATAACCGGACCTTTTCTAATTGCCGTTACGTCAGCTTCAATTTTAAATTCAGAGAGAGTCTGCTTAAGAATTTCGCCGGCCCGTTCTGTTTCTTCATCAATAATCCAATACTGACCATCAGGATATTTATCAAGCAGCCCTTCTGTTGGAATTTTATATGCTTTTATCGGTTTTGCCGGTTCTTTTATTGCTGCTGCCTTTTGAGCAAGTTCCTGTTCAAATCTTTCTTCCGGAGAAATTTCAACATCATTATCGAAACTGTCTGTTTCTTCTGCTTCTTCCTGAGTTAAAGAAGTATAAGATTTCGGCTCTTCTTGAAAAACATCTTCTATTATTTCTTCAGACTCTGATTCTTCATTTTCATAAGCTTCTGTTGTCTCAAATTCATCATCTTCAAAAGAAGGAATTTCAAGCTCAAAATTTTCAATTGCTTCGTCATCAGAATCTTCAATTTCTGTTTCTTCAGCTTCATTTTCAATTTCAAAAGTTTCTTCCGGCTCGAAATCGTCTGTTTCATCAGCAATAGTTTCAAGTTCTTCAAGCTTTTCAGATTTAAAAGAACTTTCCTGCAAAGGCTCCTGTACAACTATTGGTTCAATCTTTATTTCTGGAACTGCTATTTTTTCCTGCAGAACAGATTCTACGACCGGAACTTCTTCAATTTCAACTTTTTCTTCAACTTCGCTGTCTAAACCGCTTGAAAATTCATTAAAAGGATTTTCAAGAAAAGCTGCTTCTTCTCGGCTTGTCAAATCTGATTGAATTTCAGTTTCTGCTTCTGGAAGCTGTGACAAATAAGAATTTGCAGCAATATTTGCATTTACTTTTTCTACAGAATCTTCTGCATTTTCTGCTTCAAAAGGCTCAGCTTCATCAATTTCGGCTTCTGCAATTTTTTCTGCTTCTTCCTGCATTGCCTTTGCTTTCAAAGACTTGTGCAAAGCTTCAATCGGAGATTCTTCATCTGCATATGCGTCCGGTTTTGCAGCTGCCGCATTGTCATCTGGAATGATTGGTGCATCTGGAACAAGAATCCGCTTAAAATTAACAAAAATCGGTTCTTCCTGTTCTTCTTTTGCAGCCGGCTGTTTAATTTCGTTTACTGCCTGTACTTCAAAATCTTGATTTTCTGACTGTTCAGCTGCTTCGTTTTCAGCTTTTATATCCTCTTTGATTTCTTCTTCGGCAGATTGTTCTTTATTTGGTGTCTTTCTGATGTAATCGCCAATTTTGCTGTAATCTTTCCAGATTGAACCTTTTTTTGCAATCTGTTCGCCATAAGGCACATACTGTGGAATTATAAAAGTTGCTTTTTTGTCTGTCTGTTCGTCATTGCTGCTGTCTGTCGTTTTATTTTCTTCTGTGTTATTTTCAGAAGAATCGTTTTCTATTTGATCTGAAGGATTTAATATGCTTGTTGCTTCAAATGCAAGTGTTTCTTCTTCCTCTGGTTCTGCTTCTTCTCTTTGCAGGTTGACTTCTGCAGCTGCTTTAGAAAATGCATTGAGAGGAATATCATCTTTTTCTTTGCGTCTTGAAGATGCTTTTTTGTCTAAAATAAAGTCTGAAAAAATGCCAATGAGCACATATTCAATTGCAACTGCAAGAGCCGCAACAACAAAAACTGCTGCAACTTTAAAACCCAGCAAAGCAGAAGTGTCTGTTTTTAAAAACATTTTTGCAATTTTTTCTGCAAAAACGATTGTAATAAAAGGAAAAACAGAACAGCCAAGATAAATACTCCATCTTAATGTGCAAAGACCGGCAAAAAGCAAAAGTCCAGCAGCAAACATTGCCAATGGCACTAAAATTGAAGAATAACCGTAAGACTGAAACAAAACAGCACCAATTTTAAATACTGCCGGTTGCTGCTCTCCAAAAGCAAAAAACTGCATAAGCACAGTGCAGACAAAAAATACGGCTATGGCTTCAAGCAAAAAACCAAAAACAATAGATAATTTATCACGATTCATGAAAATAAACTCCAAACATCCAGAAGCAAAACAGCTTCAGCTAGATAGACTTTTTCATTATCGGAATTAAAAGCTTTGATATTAGCCTGAAATTCAAGATTATAAATTTGGGATGAAGGCTGTGGTTTTTACAATTTTTGATATATACTGACAGCTGTTTTATAAATGGAGAGTATTTTATGGGAATAATTGCCATTTTTTTATTAGCCATAGTTGCTTTGATTTTAATTATTTATTTCTTAAAGAAATCTATTAAAACCAAAAATTCAAATGTTGATTTAGATAAAATAATTATTTTTGACACAGAAACAACCGGATTAAATCCTTCAAATGATGAAATACTAGAATTATCAATCATAAATGCATCTGGCACCATTTTATTTAATGAAAGAATTAAACCTATAAATCGTAAGCGATGGCCCAATGCAGAATCAATTCATGGAATTTCTCCAGATGATGTTGAAAATTGTAAAACTATAGATGCTTATAGAGAGAAAATACAAAATATTTTTGATAATGCAGATGTTCTTGTTGGATATAATATTGAATTTGATAAAAACTTTATTTCTAGTGCAGGAATAAAGCTTAGTTCAAAATATACTGTAGATGTAATGAAAGATTTTGCTGACAATAGGAAAATATGGGATGCAAAGCACAATCATAATAAATGGTTTAAATTAGAGGAAGCTGCTAAATTTTATGGGTATACATTTAATGCTCATCATGCTTTAGATGATACAAAGGCAACATTATTTGTTTTTAAAAAACTAAACAATCTCAATAATTAAATGTTTAGAACATACATCAAACGCAACACTTTATAACCGACTACAAAAATATGAAAATAATCGACAAAAACAAAGACTATTACGATTTTTTAGCGCATCAGACAAACAGCGATGAAGATATTGTATTTGACAGACGCGGTTCTATTCTGCTTACAAAAGACATTCTCTGCAAAACCATTAATGAAGGTTCCGGTTCAAGCATAATCGTCAACGGAAAAACTTTTCTAAATCCAATACCACCTGACAACAGCTTTTCTCTTATATTTAAAGATAAAAAACCAGAGCCTCCGTTTTATATCACCATTCTTACAGCTGGATTTACGTTTTTTATTATCAAATGGACTCATTTAAAATATGAAAATTCAAGTTCAAATTTTTTTTATAATTCATCTCTGAGTGATTTTAAAATGGAACTTCTTTGCACTGTTAAATGGTATGATTATTCAGGTTCACCGTTATGCCTTTACAGAGCACACAGCCGTCAATATTCTATTGCAAAAATGACAAAAGATGACTGGCTAAAAGCAAACTTTGCCAATATAACGTTTTGTCCGTTCTTTAAAAACCAGCCTGACAAAGTTTTTCCTATTTTAAATAATGCCGGTTTTGCATCCATAATTCAGCCTGAAGAAATATACATGGGAATAGAAGAATATCTGCTTGCGCTAAAAAATGATAAACCTGCAGAAAGTTTTGGATTAACTGATGTCGATAAAATCGTTAACCATGGTTTTGATAAAAAAACTTCTTTTAGAAACGTTAAAAATTAAAATTTATTTGCCCTCTTTTTCACAGATGAATAAAAAAAGCGCACTAAAACAGTGCGCCAATTGCTGAACAGGAATTTTTCAAAAGTTAATAATTTAAATCAGAGAACCAACTCCAAGAATTGCAGCTTTTGTGCGCATTGCAAGAATGCAGCGGTTAATAATTTCATCATCGTCAATATCCGGAATTACACTTTTCATAAGATTCATTCCGTTTGTAATAATTTCACGATTGCAGCCAGCAGCAAAAGACTGTGTCTTGAATTTTTTTGTAACAGATTTTACTTCCAGATCCATAACGCTTCTTGACGGTCTTGCCATGGCACATGCAAAAATCAAGCCTGTCAATTCATCTATCGTATAAAGCACTTTTTCCATTCTGTGAACAGGTTCTACATCGCAGCAGATATTCCATCCATGACTTTGAATGGCATGAATAAGTTCATCTGAAATTTCCGGGTAATTTGCTTTTTCATTTTCAAGTATTTCTTTTGCTTTTACACAATGTTTTTCTGGAAACTGTTCATAATCAATATCATGCAGCAAGCCTACACATTCCCAAAATTCTGGATTATCTTCACCAAGTGTTTCTGCCCAATATTTCATTACTACAGAAACTGTAAGACAATGCCGCTGCAAAGTTGTGCTTGTTACATATTTTTCAAGCAGTTCATGTGCTTCATTAATTTTCATTAATTTCTCCTATAAAAAACCACATTAAAATATTCCTAAATAGCTTGCCTTTAATGTTATATGTTTTTATATATTTTGTGAACCTCTAAAAGTTTCCTGTTAAATAACATAGAAACAACCATTTATACAAGACAGAACACGTTACAAAATGTTATAATGCGAATCATGAAGAACAAGAAATTTCACGAACTTGCCGTTTGTGGCATTGAGGCTGTAAAAGCCCTCGAAAAAGCACACGGAGACATAATTACACGTCTTTATTTTAACCAGGAACGGGCTCCTCAATTTGGAGGTCTGTGCCGCCGTCTTGCAGCATCAAAAAAACCTTATAACTGCGTTCAAGACGATTCTGAGCTTGAAAAGCTTTGCGGCAGTGTACACCATCAAGGCGTTGTCGCAATGATTCCACAGCCAGAAATTCCTCAACTTGACTCAAACATTGTTGCCGGATGGCTGAAAAATAATGAACATGTCATTCTGCTTGACCGTGTCGGCAATGCAAATAATCTCGGCGCAATAATCAGAAGTGCTGTATTTTTCGGCATTGACAACATAGTAATTCCTTTGGATGAAGCACAGTCAAGTGTTACTACAAGCAGCTATCGTGTTGCACAAGGCGGAATGGAATATGTAAGGCTTTATACTGTTGCATCAATTCCAAAACTTATGCAGGATCTTGAAGGAAAAATGACAAGACTTGGAACCGAGGTCCGTGCAAAAAAAACATTAAAAGACTTGCCTTCAATTGTAAATGACAAACCTGTTCTTTTGGTTCTCGGCAACGAAGAACACGGCATTTCACAAAGTGTCATTGCAAACTGCGACGAATTAATCCGCATTGAAGGAAAAGAACAGCCTTATTATGGCAATACAATAAGAACAGCAGTTGAAAGTTTAAATGTTGCACAAGCTGCAACTCTTTTTATTTATGAACTCAGCAAACTGTAATCTGATTGCCCAAAACTTTTCTTAAATGAAAACCCCCTGAAACTGCACTTCAAAAGTTCAATTTCAGGGGTTTTTTATAATCTGATTTACTGTTCTTTTTTTATTGAATAATGGCGCTGCCACTTAACTGTTTCTTGTGGATCAGCACTAAACCTGAAAAAAACTTCTGGGCTTATTGCTTTGCTATGTCCCCATAGTTCAACAGCATCCGGTTCAAACGAATCATTTTCTTTTACTGTCAATCCAGATTTTTTATCTTTAATTGTCCAGCCGGAAACATTTTCGCAGTCTTTTTTTGCACCTAAAATTCCGCCTAAATAAAATTCTCCTTCAGGTTCTTTTGCAAACGTTATTGTTTTTCCGTCTGTTTCAAGAGCTCCAGCTTCAGCTTTTTTTTCAAGCTTTTCAGGTTCAAATTGAAAATCAAAAGAAAGTTCAATATTGTCCGAAATTTTTCCATTTGCAGGACAGAAAAAATTATGAACATATTCTGTTGTGGACATATTCTTTAAACCTGTATTTTTGATTTCATAGTCAATTATAAAACCATCTTCCAGAAGAGTTATTGTTTTTTTGTATTCATAAGAATAACCGTTCTTTTCACCGGAAATACAGATGAATTCGGCTATGTCTGCACGCGGCCTTTTTACAGAAAATTTCAAGCTTTCCATTTCATACTGTGTATAGAAAAAATACGGCTTGTCATCTTTTTTAAGCCAGCCTGTTCCTATCTTTGGAAAAAGTCCGTCTTCTGCTGTTTCGTCATAACCGATGCAGTCTCTTATTCCAAATTCATTATGAAGTCCTCTTCCATAAATTTTCCTATTGCGGTGGAAAATTTTCTTTTCCTGTCCAAGCAATGGAATTCCTTGAAAATAAACTTGTGTAACAGTTCCATTCCAGTCAAAGCGGCTTCCCTTATAATGTTCGCCTGCTGTTTCAACAATCAAATCAATATTTTTATTAGAAATTTTAATAGCCATAATATGATGTTACAACTTAGTCGCAAAAAAAGAAAGTCAAACATCAAAGTTATAAAACTATATCTTGTATATCGTTATAAGTTTATTGTATACTTTATAAGATATTATCTTTGCTTGCATTTTGTCTCTTGTCTTTTTATACTTTACTCATGCACAGTACAGAAATTTTTACAAAAGCAGAAAGCATCCGCGATGTTATCCGCTACATAAAACTTTTTAAAAGCGCCACATTAGTCATCCACATTGATGACAGCATTATTGATTCGCCAAGCTTTGCCAGTCATATCAGGGACATTTGTTTTGTCAAAGAAGCAGGCTTAAAAATTATTATTGTTCCGGCAGCACGCAAGCAGATTAATCATATTTTAAACAGAGAAGACATTTCATGGAAAATTGTAAACGGCTGTCGTGTAACAGAAGAAGATGCCATGCCGTTAATTAAAATGGCTGCATTTGATGTTTCAAACAGAGTAATGACTTCTTTTGCTGCAGAAAAAACTACAGCCGTAATCGGCAACTGGGTAAGAGCACGCGGCAAAGGAATTCAAAACGGCATTGATTTTGGCACTTCCGGTGAAATAGATAAGATTCAGATAGACGCTGTTTCAACAGTTCTTGAAAATGGTTTTGTACCTATTTTTCCTTGTATCGGCTGGAGCCTTTCTGGAAAACCTTATAACATTTCATCAATGCAGCTTGCCGCAGCTTTATCTGTCAAAATGAAAGCAGACAAGCTTTTCTTTTTAACTCAAAACACAAGCATAACTAACAAAGATTTTGACATTCCAGCAAATACAAAAATTTCTCAAGACGGTCATGTTCTTGCACTTAATGTTGAAGAACTTCCATCTTTTATAAACATTAATGAAGACAAAATCAGCAGACAGAAAAAGGATTCTCCAGAACACATCGAAAATCTGCAGCAAAGCCTTTCGTTGCTGCGCCTTGGTTTAACCGCATGTAGAGCCGGTGTTTCCCGCGTACACATATTAAACGGTTCTTACAACGGCACAATTCCATGCGAATTATTTTCAAATTTCGGTTCTGGCACAATGATTTATGAAGATAATTACGGCGGAATACGAAATATGACTATTGAAGATATTCCAGATGTTTTGAACGTTATGAGGCCGTTTATAGAAGATGGCATTCTTTTGCCACGCACAGAATCAGATTTATCAATGCAATATAATGATTACATTGTTTATGAACTTGACGGCAGTATAAAAGCATGTGCAGCCCTGCACATATATAAAGATAATCAGGCAGAAATTGCAGCCGTTGCCGTTGATAACAGATGCAGCCATATTGGCGTCGGTCCAAAACTTGTAAACTTTCTCATAGAAAAAGCCCGCGAAAAAAATCTTAAATCTGTATTTGTCCTTACGACACGTACAGCAGACTGGTTTGAACAGCTTGGTTTTGAACCTGTTTCAATAGATTCCCTGCCAGATGAACGAAAAAAGAAATGGTCTCCGGAAAGAGGATCAAAAGCTTTATCGCTGAATTTGATGTGATTTTATATAAAGCCTGACAGTTTTAATTCTGCCAGGCTTTTTTATATACCTTTATTATAAAGCCCAAATGTCGAGTTTTTATAAAAGTGATGTAAAATTTTTTTGTCATGCTGAATTTATTTCAGCATCCCGTGTATTAAGAGAGCTTGTGCTGAAGGCTAATAAATTCGGGATGACAGATTGTTTTTATGCTCTTGTTAGTGCAAGAACAACTATGGATTTCATAACTCGACATTCAGGCTAAACAATTAAAATATTAATTTCTGGTTTAAATATGTTTCACGTGAAACACTTTTTATTTTTCCATCAATTTTAATTCATGTGTTTTGTTCAAAATTTTTGCAACTTTATTAATAGCATCTGCAAAAAACATTATGCTTTCTGCCAAAACAATTATCAAACATTCCACACAAATAAATTAAACTATTCAAATATTGCCTTCATTGTTGCCGCACATTTTCAAATAATTAACATTTTTCATTTAGTTCAAAGATACATCAAGCATCATGTTTCACGTGAAACACTTTATTATGTCTGCTTCAACAGCTCAATTAAGAGAACTTGAAATAAGTTTTCTAAAAAATATACTACAAACTAGCTTCCTCTTTTTATGCAGAGCACTATGTTTTTTGCAAAACAGATATGAAAACTTCTGAACAATTTATGTTTCACGTGAAACAAATTTTCAAAATATTCGTTCAGCCATATAAAAAATCTTTGAAATGTATTCAGATTACCAAGATAACGGCTTGGTTCAAAGAAAATGCACAGATTTTTGACACAAAAAACTATCAGCGACGGCACAAATTGTCTGGATTTTTTGCAGGTTTTAATTTTTCTGGAAACAGACATAAAACCTTCTGTACAAATAACAGAAGAACAATAAGATTTTCAAAACTAAAAATTGTTACACATTCATTTTTTATAACATAAAATCAATTAACAAATTTTGCTGTAACTAACAAAAAAACCGCCTGACAAATGACGAACCTCGACGCAGAGCGTTCGAGGTATCGTCGTTCTAAAAGGAAATTGCACTCCAGGTCCAATACCCTTCATACGACGCAGAGCGTCGGGGTATTGAACCCGTCGGCGCGAATAAATCAGACAGTTTTAAAAGACAGCTTTATACTTTAATATTATCAATATTAAACCATGGAAGCCAGTTCCTGTTTTGCAAGTTTCAAAAGACCTATTTCACAGTTTCTATCATATTCATGTGAAAAAGTTGTTTCGATTTTTGCCCTATAAGGCAAATTAATATATTCTCTTACAATTTTATCAGTAAGCTCTGGAATAACCTTGCTCTTATAAATAATCAATCTTTTCGGATCAAATGCAGTAGCAATTATATTGACAATTCTTGCAATGAATTCTTCCTTCGTTGCTTTTACAAAATCTCCCTGCAGAATTTTCTCTAATGTATAATCATCATTAAAATCAAACAATCCTAATTCACCAGCAAGACCTTCATTTCCTCTTATCAAAATATTTCTATACATAAAGGCACATTGAATTCGCGTTGGTGAAATATTAAGACAAGCCGTATATTCATCATCTAAAAATTTTAACTCGTCTAAATCGCATGCACCAATAAGTGCTGCATTAATTTCTTTTTCAACAATTACAGGAATATTTGTTTTTGATTTGACAATTCTTTTAATGTTTATTTCTTGAAAATCCCTGCTGTTTCCAAAAGAAATTGATTCTCCATTTTTCAGCATAAATGCAGAACCGATAACAACTATCTGTAAATGATAAGCCTGTGAAATATCTCTTACCAATTGAACAATTGTATCTACAAGTTCTGATTCTATAGATGGTTTTTCTTTTTGAAAAACCAGACTGTTTGATGCATCATAAATATAATACTGCATTACCAGCGGACGTATTCTTATAATTAATTTATGTGCATAATCTCTATTCAGAACATATTTTTCGATTTTCATATGAAGCTGTCTTTGTTCGATTTTTTTAATTTCACCTCTTACAGCAAGTTTTACTATAGCTTCACTTGCAGCTGCTTCTGTTAATTGTGTAATGTCTGCAACTTCCTGTATTGTATATTCTTTGCCAGTTTCAAACAGTTCTTTTACTAAAGATTCGTTTATGTTTTGCATGACATCATACTGCTTGTTTTGTTTGTCATCTAACTTTCTCATTATTTCTCCTTAAAAATACAATATAAACAGCAATTTCATATACTGAAGAAAAACTAAAACTGGCAATATTAAAATGAAGCCATAAAAATAGTGTTCTTTTATTATAACCAATAATTTCAGAAAATAAAGAATTATTTACAGATATTTATGAATTTATATCAAAAACCTTAACAGGTAAAAACTTAATTCTTTATAGTTCAGGACGACTGTTAAAAATTTTTAAATACACACAGAAATATTTTATCAGTTCAAATTTCAGGCATTTTTATAAATTTTCACTTGTTCCAAAAAACACGCGGATTAGTTTTATTAACAAACATTATGAACCTTCAGCAGAAATAAAAAAACCGGAGTCTGAAACCAAACTCCGGCGCCTGATGCTTCTATATAATTACCCCACCCTCCAAGGCAATTATAACAAATTAATTTATAGGATCTTTTGAATCCTATATGTTTAAAATATTTTTTACCTCAATACATTTTGCCGAAACAACGAAATATATTGTCTTTAGTAAACAGCTGCAATCATGTTTCATATAATTATTGCTGCACAAATATTTGTTTTTTACGGACACAGATATTTAACTCTTCCGTATTAAAAACAGGTGCTTTATTTAAAAAGCAATCTATATTAGACCTGTGACACATTGCAAAATAGCAACTCTACTCTGCAGACTCTTTATTTGTATCTCCTTCAGATTCAGCAATTTTATCAAGACCAATTACCATATCAGGCTGGTCAATATTCAGAATGCGGACACCCTGAGAAGTTCTTGACTGTTCTGAAATTGCAGAAGCTTTAACTCTTAAAGTTTTTCCCTGGCTTGTCATGCAGACCATTTCTTCAGATTCACTGATTGTAATAGCTCCAATAATTTCGCCCGTTTTTTCTTTTACTTCATAAACTTTTTGACCGCCTGTTCCACGTCCATGACGGCTGAATTCATTAAAGTCTACACGTTTTCCATAACCGAACTCTGTCATTATAAGCATTTTTTCATCCTGCTTAACTTGCAGAGCTGCAGCTACTTCATCATCTGACATAAGATGAATGCCTGTAACACCACGTGAAGAACGACCCATTGAACGGACTTCTTCTTCTCCAATACGAAGGGCTTTGCCTTTTCGTGTAATAAGAACTACTTCATCATTTCCAGAAGTCAATATTGCAGTTACAAGCTTATCACCTTCATCAAGACGAATTCCTATAATTCCTCTTGTCTTTGCATTTGCAAATTCTGAAGTCTGAACCTTTTTAACAACACCGTTTGCTGTTACCATAAACAGATACTGATCTTCTTTCATTTCTTTCATTGGAACAACTGTTGTTATTTCTTCATTTGGAGAAACCTGCAGCAAACTCTTTATATGAGCACCACGAGATGTTCTGCTTGCTTCTGGAATTTCATGAACTTTAAGCCAGAAAGCTTTTCCTTCATTAGAAATGAACATAACGTAATCGTGTGTTGAAGCTGTAAACAGCTGATTGATAAAATCATCTTCAACAAGTTTTGCGCTGTTTGTTCCTTTGCCGCCTCTTCCTTGTGCTTTATAGGCAGAAGCAGAAATTCTTTTGATATATCCAAGATTAGAAATTAATATGATAACTTCTTCGTTCTTTATAAGGTCTTCAATATTAATCTGTTCAACTTCGTCAGCAATTATATCTGTTTTGCGCTCGTCACCATATTTTTCTGCAATTTCATTTGTTTCTTCTTTAATCTTTGCAAGAATTTTTTCGTGATGAGCAAGCAGATCTTCAAGATATGCAATAAGAAGCTTTAATTCTGCCATTTCTTTTCTAAGTTCATCAATCTTAAGGTGTGTCAAACGCTTAAGCTGCATATCTACGATTGCCTGTGCCTGTTCGTCATCAAAATCAAAACGAGCTTCAAGCTGAGCTTTTGCATCGTTTTCATCGCGGCTGCCACGAATGATCTTTATTACTTCATCAACTGCATCAATTGCAATAATTAAAGCTTCAAGGATGTGTTCGCGGTGTTTGGCTTCTGCAAGTTCAAATTTTGTTCTTCGTGTAATTACTTCATCACGATGATCAACAAAACACTGAATAAGCTGTTTTAAATTAAGAACCTGCGGACGACCTTTTACAAGTGCAAGATTGATTACACCAAAACTTGACTGCAATTCAGTTTTTGAAAAAAGCTGATTAATGACAATTTTTGTTATTGCACCGCGTTTAAGGTGAATGACAATTCTCATTCCGGTTCGGTCAGAAGATTCATCATTTATTGCAGAAATTCCTTCAATTGCTTTATCACGTGCAAGAGCTCCAATTCTTTCGCACAAAGTACGTGTATTTACACCATAAGGAACTTCTGTAAAGACTATTGATTCGGCGCCTGTCTTGCTTACTTCAATATTAAATTTGCCGCGCACAAGAATTTTGCCACGACCTGTTTTGTAAGCAGTTTTTATTCCTTTGCGGCCAAAAATTATGCCGCCGGTCGGAAAATCTGGGCCTTTGATGTGGTTCATCAATTCATCAATTGTAATTTCAGGGTTATCAATATAAGCACCAATTGCTGAACTGACTTCACGAAGATTGTGCGGCGGCATGTTTGTTGCCATACCGACAGCAATTCCCATTGATCCGTTACATAAAAGGAAAGGAAATTTCGTAGGAAGTACAGAAGGTTCTGTTGTTGTATCATCGAAGTTTGGAACCATATCAACAGTATCTTTGTTGATATCTGCAACCATTTCTTCGGCAATGCGAGCCATTTTGGCTTCTGTATAACGATAAGCAGCTGGAGGGTCACCGGCTATTGTACCGAAGTTTCCGCCCGGTTCTACAACAATGTATCTCTGGCTGAAATCCTGTCCTAAGCGGACAAGTGCATCATAAACAGAAGCATCTCCGTGTGGATGATAATGACCAAGAACGTCACCAACAATTGTTGCACATTTTCGTGTTTTTCCACTATAGCGCAACCCCTGTTTGTTCATGTCATAAATAATTCTTCGATGAACAGGTTTTAAGCCGTCTCTAACATCCGGTACAGCACGGCTTGTAATAACAGACATTGAATAGTCAATAAATGCCTGTTTAACTTCGTCTTCAATAGGAATCGGTATTAACATTCCTTTATTTTCTGCATCTTCCATGTACTATTCCTAAACATCCAAATTAGCATATGTTGCATTTTCTTCTATAAAGTTGCGTCTTGGTTCAACATCTTCACCCATACAAATTGAAAAAATCTTATCAGCAGCAATTGCATCTGGAATTGTTACAACTTTCATATGGCGTGTCTGCGGATTCATTGTTGTATCCCAAAGCTGGTTTCCATCCATTTCACCCAGACCTTTATAACGCTGAACATCAGCTTTATCACGTTTATCACCAAGTTTTTCAAGCTCAGCATCACGTTCTTCATCTGAATAGACATAAATCTTTTTGCGGTTGTACTCAATTTTGAAAAGAGGAGGCATTGCAAGATAAACATAGCCTTTTTCAATAAGTGCAGGCATATATCTGAAAAAGAATGTCAGCAGAAGAGTACGAATATGGCTTCCGTCAACATCGGCATCGGCCATAATGATAATTTTATGATATCGAAGCTTTTCAATGTTAAAGTCTTTGCCGAAACCGGCACCAAGACTTGCAATAATAGGCTGAAGCTTGTCGTTATTTACAACTTTATCCGGATGAACTTTTTCAACGTTCAGCATTTTTCCCCAGAGAGGCAGAATAGCCTGTGTCTTTGCGTCTCTGCCTTTTTTAGCAGAACCGCCCGCAGAATCTCCCTCGACTATGTAAACTTCACATTCAGCAGGATCTTTACTTGAACAGTCACTTAATTTTCCAGGCAGACCAAATGAATCAATTCCAGATTTTCTGTTTGCTTCAAGAACTTTTCTTGATTTAATGCGTCCGATTGCTTCATTTACAGCTTTTTCGAGCATCATGTTGAAAATCTGAGGATTCTGTTCACACCATAAAGTCAGTTTTTCTTTTACAAGAGAATCTACAATTGTGCGCACTTCTGTATTGCCAAGTTTTGTCTTTGTCTGACCTTCAAACTGAGGTTCCGGAACTTTTACTGATAAAACAGCAGTTAAACCTGTTCGAACATCTTCACCTGTTAATTTTTCTTTTACAATTTTTTCTTTTGAATCTTTGCTGTCTTTTGCATCTTTTAATTTTGGATTTAATTTTTTGAACAGTTTTTCATTGTTTTCAAGCTGTTTATTAAAAACAAACGTAAGTGCATTTTTAAATCCATCAAGATGAGTTCCACCTTCATGTGTATTGATGTCATTTACGTAAGAATAAATTTTATCAAGATCAAATCCATCATTATATTGTAAAGATATTTCAGTTATTACATCATCCTGTTCACCAGAAATATAAATAGGCTCTTCCGGCATAACTTTTTTGTTTTCATTAAGGAATTTTGTATATTCGTTGATTCCGCCTTCAAATTTTAATTCTACTTCTTTTGGCGTTTCAAGACGTTCATCTCTGAAAATAATTACAATTCCAGGATTTAAGAATGCAAGTTCACGAAGGCGTGCTAAAAGAACATCAAAATTGTAAGTAGTTGTTTCTTTAAATATTTCTGCATCAGATTTCCAGCGGATTGTTGTTCCATGAAGGTCTGTATCACCTAAGCATTCAACTTTTGTTGTCGGAACGCCTTTTTCATATTTTTGAAGATACTTTTTTCCTTCTCTGTTTACATATGCTTCCATCCAGACAGAAAGAGCATTTACACAAGAAACACCAACACCATGCAGACCACCGGAAACTTTGTAGTTTGATTTATCAAATTTTCCACCGGCATGAAGGCGTGTTAAAACAAGTTCAAGCGCACTTACTTTTTCAGTAGGATGAAGATCAACAGGAATACCACGACCGTCATCTTCTACACGACAGATATCATCACGTTCAAGAGCTACAACAACTTTTGTACAGTAGCCAGCCATGGCTTCATCAATAGAGTTATCAACAACTTCATAAACCAGATGATGAAGACCGTTAGGACCTGTTGAGCCTATATACATACCTGGTCTTTTGCGTACAGCTTCAAGACCTTTTAAAACCTGAATATTATTTGCTGAATAAGAAGATGACATGACGCTTCCTTGAATAAAACTTAAAAGCTTTTATTTGCATAAAATCAAACCTGAAATCTTTTATGTAAATTTAT
Organism: Treponemataceae bacterium; assembly: GCA_045627325.1. Classification (GTDB taxonomy): domain Bacteria; phylum Spirochaetota; class Spirochaetia; order Treponematales; family Treponemataceae; genus UBA1240. The sequence continues at coordinate 49,547 of JAZQNK010000060.1, forward strand.
TTTGAAATGTTTAAAAGATTTCTTTGCTGTTTAACAGATTTAATAGAACACAAAAAAATATGCTTAATATAGTAGAAACTCGTGAAAGCCAGTATAGCCATATTGCGAAAAAAAGTAAAGGCAGAGTATAATGCACTCATGTCGACATTTGATTACAGTGATTTCTGGAACGAAGCTTACAGGCTTCTTCGTGATGAATTTACAGCAGCACAAAAAGAACAAGAATTTCTCATGTGGTTTAACATTGAATACGAATCTTCGGTTCAAGGAGTTATAACACTGGCAGTTCCATCTGCATTTATAAGAGACCAGCTTCAAAAAAGAAATTATGTTTCTTTAATTGAAAATAAACTGTTTGAAGTCCTCGGACAGCCTATAAAAACAAATTTTATTGTAAAACCTATACAGAGACCACAAACTCAAGATTTTTCTCAAGATTCAGGCATTCAAAATATAAGACAGCCGTTTCAAAATCCTTTAAATAATGTTCAAGTTCCAAATAATCAACAATCTTCTTATGGTTTTCAACAGGTTAATAATAGTTTTTCAACAGCTAATCAACATGAAACAAAAGATTATCAGATTGTTTCTAAACCAAAGCACCCTACTTTAAATGAAAAATATACTTTTGAAAAATTTGTAACCGGAGATAATAACGCATTTGCATATAATGCAGCTTTTTCAGTTTCTAAAAACCCTGGAAAAGTTTATAATCCCCTTTTAATTCTTGGAAACGTCGGTTTAGGAAAAACCCATCTTATGCAGGCTATTGGAAATTCCATTTATAACTCTCAAGGTGGAAAAATAATCTATATAACTGCAGAAAATTTTACTAACGAATTTATTGACTCAATTAATACAAAATCTCAGTCCAAATTCAAAAATAAATACAGAAGTGCAGATGTTTTATTAATTGATGATATTCACTTTCTTCAAAATAAAGAAGGAACACAGGACGAGCTTTTTTCAACATATGAAGCTTTATATGGCGCAAACAAGCAGCTTGTTTTTACATGCGATAGACCTTTGTCTGAATTAAAAAATTTAACAGACAGACTTCGTTCAAGATTTGGAAGAGGCCTTACAGTTGACCTTAACCTTCCTGATTATGAAACAAGATGTGCAATTCTTGTAAAAAAGCTTGAAGAACAGAACCAGACTCTTCCAAGAGAAGTAATTGAACTTATTGCAAAAAATGTTGCATCGAATGTTCGAGACCTTGAAGCATGTCTTACAAATGTTGTTGCATATATAGAACTTACCGGTCAGAAAGCAACTATTGAAAGCGTACAGCATCTTTTACGAGGAACTTTCAGTTCTTCTAAAAAAGACAACATTTCAATTGAAACAATTCAAAAAGTAGTTGCAGATTCTTACGGTCTTTCATGGATTGAACTGAAAGGAAAAACAAGAAAAAAACATATTGTTCTTCCACGTCATCTTGCAATGTATATTGCTAACGTTATATTTGAATATTCAACAAATGAAATTGGTTCAGAATTTGGTGGAAGAGATCATACAACAGTCATGTATGCAATTGATAAAATAAAAGATTCAATAAAAACTGATTCTTCTTTAGATCTTCAGATTCAAAGTTTAAAGAGAAAAATTGATGAATATCAGAAATAAATAAAACCACTAAAATAATAAACTGTTGATAATTTTATTTTTTTGGTGGAAAATAAGGGAAAAGTAATGAATTATTTGAATATGTGGAAAAATAAATAAAAACTTTCATTCATTTATCAACAGTTTAAAATTTTCTGTTATAATAAATTAAATAAGTTTTATGCATTTTCACAGACACTACTATTATTACTTTTAAAATTTATATATAAATATAAAAGAAGTTAGGAGGATTTATGAAATTCACTTTTGACAGAGATGCTTTATTAAAAGAAATAAGCATTGCACAGGAAATAATTTCAACAAAGAATGCTTTATCAATTCTTTCAAACGTTTATTTCAAGGCTGAAAACGGAACGCTTATTATAAAAGCAACAGATACAAAAGTTAATTTTGAAACACGTATTCCTGTTGAAATTGAAGAACCTGGTTCTACAACAGTTTTGTGTGATAAGCTTCTGAACATTCTTAATACACTTCCTTCTGGCGACATTGAATTCAGACAAGAAGACATTAATATTTTTATTAAGCCTATATCAAAAAAAGCAAGCTTTAAATTAAAGAGCATTGCAAGCGACAAATTTCCTGAATTTTCTTCGAACGATACAATTCCTTATTTTGAAATTCCTGTTGGTGAATTCAAAAAGATGATTGTACAGACTGTCTTTGCAGTTTCAAATGATCAGACAAGATATTTTATGAATGGTGTTTCATTTGAAAAAAAAGATGAAAATCTTGTAATGGTTGCTACAGACGGACGCCGTCTTGCGTATATTTCTAAACCTTTAGCAAATGGAATTGATGATTTTAATCAGGTAATAATTCCAGAAAAAGTTTTAAGCATAATTTTAAGAAGAGCACCTTCTGAAGGCAATCTTTTTGTTTCTGTTCTTGATAAAACCATTTTCTTTAAGTTTGGAAATTACGATATTTCTTCTGTTCTCATTGACGGTTCTTTCCCTAATTATCAGCGGGTCATTCCAGAACACCAGGATTCAAGTTTTGAAATTGATAAAAAAGAACTGTCAGAAGCTTTAAGACGTGTAGCTCTTCTTGTTGAACAGAAATCTCACCGCGTTTATTTTGAAGTAACTCCTGGAACTTTGATTATCAGTTCACAGGAATCAGAAATAGGTACTGCAAAAGAAGAAATTCCATGTCGTTATGACGGTGAAGAAATAAAAATTGCTTTGAATTATCTTTACATTGAAGAACCTTTGAAAGTCATTGATTCTGACCGCATATGCATAGAATTCACTGAAAACATGCGTGCAATTACTTTGCGGCCAGAACCGGCAGAAGATTTTTCTCATATCATTATGCCAATGCAAATGGAGTAAACTGTGCCTTTTTTGTCACTTTCACTGACAAATTTTAGAAATCTTTGTAACAGTACTCTTGATGTTTCTGCTAAAGAAGTTTTTTTTGTCGGTGAAAACGGACAGGGAAAAAGTAATTTACTTGAATCTTTGTATTATGCATCTTATGCAAGTTCCTTTAGAACTCATACTGATTCTGAAATTGCATCATATGGTTTAAAAGATTTCAGCGTCAGAACTCAGTTCAGGGACATTAACGGCAAAACGAACATTGTCGGTGTTTTTTTAAAAGACGGAAAAAAAAAGATAGAAAGAAACGGCAAGACTGTTACAGACAGAAAAGAACTTGTAAATACAATTCCATGTGTTCTTTTTTGTCACAGTGACATGGAATTTGCTTCTGGAGAACCTGAAAGAAGGCGTTTTTTTGTTGATCAGTCTTTGACAATGCATGATGCACTTTATATTGACATCTTAAGAAATTATAAAAAAGTTTTAAAATCAAGAAACATTGTTTTAAAAGAGCAAAAATATCAGCTGCTTGATGTTCTTGATATTCAGCTTGCAGAAAATGGCATTGAAATTCAAAAAAAACGAAAAGAACTTATAAGGTTTTTTGATTTATATTTTTCAGATTTGTATTATGAAATCTCCGGAATTGAAAACGTTCATATTGTGTATGCTCCTTCTTGGAAAGGAGATACTTCTGTTGAAGTTTTAGAAATTCTTTCGCAGAAAAAAGAAATAGACAAACAGATGTGCACCACAATGTCTGGACCGCACAGAGATCATATAAGATTTTTAAAAGACGGAAAACCTTTTGTACCTTGTGCTTCAACAGGTCAACGCCGTTTACTTTCAATTTTGCTGAGAATAATGCAGGCAAAATATTACATAGACCAGACACAGAAAAAACCTGTTCTTTTGATGGATGATGTTCTTCTTGAACTTGATCCGGATAAAAGACAGAAAGTTACAGCACTGCTTCCTGATTATGACCAGCTTTTCTGTACTTTTTTGCCTGGAGAGCCTTATGAAAGATATAAAAGAACAACTACAAAAGTTTATTATATAAAAAGTGGAAACTGGAATGAATGATAGTTTTTCGAAAGCTTCTGACATTATAAATAATTTTTTTGAAGTGAATGATGAAACAAAAAAAGTTATTCCGATGCTTTCAGCATGGTCAAAAATTATTTCATCAATAAGTTATAATGGTCCACAACTTGCAGATCACAGTCGTGTTGTAGATTATAAAAACGGTTCAATTCTTGTAGAAGCAGACCATTCAGCCTGGATTCAGATTCTGCAGATTAATAAACGATATATTCTTACAGGTTTAAAACGGTACATGCCGCAGCTTGAAATTAAGAACATAATGTTTAAACTTGCAGGTCAGCAGTTTACAAAAACGGAAACGAAAGAACCTACAAGAGCGGAGCTTCTTGATGAATTGAACAGAAAATATGCTCCACTTGAAGAAGAAGTAGAAAAAGATTATAAAAAAGACGATAAAAAAAATGTCGAAATGAATGAAAAATTAAAAGAACTCTTCGATAAATTAAAAAACGACATTCAAAGTTGTTGACCAATTGAAGTTTAGTATTTATACTAGGTAACCTGCTATTTGCTCAGCGGTAAAAAAACAAAATTCAGGCAAGTTTTAAAAACTGCCTTATCATAAAAGGAGACGTGTTCAATGAAAAGAACATATCAACCAAGCAAAGTAAAACGCAACAGAAAATTTGGTTTTCGCGCACGCATGAAGACAAGAGGCGGACGCCTCGTTCTTAAACGCCGCAGACAGAAGGGTCGTTATAAGCTTACTGTATCTGACGAGAAAAAACCTTATTGATTTCTGTAGGTGAATGAAAACGGACTTTCAAAAAACCGGTCTTTTTAAACGTGCTGAACGGATAAAAAGACCGGATGATATCCGAAAACTCTTTAAGGAAGGAAAAAAAGTCAGCACCAATGGTGCTAAGCTTTATTTTTATGCGAATAGTTCTGAAGTAAATAGAATCGTATTTGCTCTTCCACGTGGATACGGTTCAGCCGTTGAGAGAAACAAATCAAAACGGTTGAGCCGTGAAGCCTATCGTCATTTAAAATCACACCTGAACACCGGTTATGATATGCTTATTTTGGTCTATCCCGGAAATGATTCGTTCCACACGCGGTGTGAACTTATAAGATATCTCTTTACGAAAGCCGGTCTTTTAAAAACATGAAGCGATTGTTGTCACGTATCTTATGCGTTCTCATCAGAGCATATCAAGTCGGTATATCTCCTTTTTTGCCAAAAAGCTGCAGATATTATCCAACATGTTCACATTATGCCATTGAAGCCATAAATAAATATGGTCCTTTCAAGGGTTGTCTGCTCACGTCAAAACGCATATTACGTTGTCATCCTTTTCATAAAGGCGGTTATGACCCTGTTCCGTAAATTTTTTGCGGTAATGGTTATAAAACCTGGATTTTTTAAGATTTTTTTTAATGTTATATATAGTTTTTTATTAATTGTTCAGCAATTTATAAAAAGCATAAAAATGCATTTTAAATACCGTTTTCTTATGGATTCAGTTTTTGTTTGCTATTATATTTAGTAATTTAATAATCCGCCTCCCCTTTTAGGAGTTTTATTTTTAATGGACAAAAAAACACTTTTAGCTATTGTTCTTTCCTGTGTTGTTTTTGGTGTAAGTTTTTATTTACAGAACCTCTTTTTTCCTGTTGAAAACCAGACTGTTCAGGCAGTTCAGGAACCGGTTGCTGCAGATGAAAAAATAAATGAACAAACTGTTGCAGAAAACAAGATAAATACTGTTGAACCTTCTGTAATTTCAGAAGAAACAGAAGAACAGGTTCTGGAAGAAAAATATACAATCAGAACAAATCTTGTTGAAGCTGTGTTTACAAACCGCGGCGGCGATCTGATTTCTTATAAGCTTTTAGACCATAAAGATGGCGAAAATTATGTTCAGATGGCTGACAATATAACTGAAAATAAACGTGCTTTCAGTGTTTTTCTTGGTGAAAATACTGATGACCCTGTAAATGAAGTATTTAATGTAAAAAAAATTAATGACAATTCTATTGGTTTTTATAAAAATATTTCTTTGAAAAATTCAGATGGTTCAACAAGCAATTTTACCCTTATAAAGCAATATACTTTTGATCCTGATGAATATGTTTTTAAGCTTGACGTCATTATTGATGGTGATGAAAATTTCCATGGCATGAGTTTTAATAATGCAGGTTATACAATCTGTTCGGCACCTCAGCTTGGACCACAATATAATCAGAAAAAAAACAGATATGAATACCGCAATTTCATGTCTTATTCTGGCGATAAGAAAAAAAAGCAGACACTTCAGCCTGGTCAGACAAAAGACTTTACAAAACCTTTTACATGGACAGGTGTTGGTGGAAAATATTTTACAGTTCTTATAGCTCCTTCAGGTTCAGATTTTTATAAATCATATTATTCAATGCTTTATGATTCAAATCCTGAATATTCTAATGCACAGGTATTTTTAACAAGAAATTCCATTTCTTCAAGAAAATCTCAGGATACATTCTATGTATATATGGGACCAAGAACTGAAAGTTCCCTTAAAAAATATAATAACGAAAAAGATAATAATTTCAGGCTTTCTTCAATGCGCTTTAACGAAAGTCTTGAAACTTCCGGTTTATGGGGCTGGCTTGAGATTATTCTTAAAGCAGTTCTTGAATTGTTTTATAAATTGATTCCTAACTGGGGCGTTTCAATTATTTTAATGACAGTATTTTTGCGTCTTATACTTTTTCCTCTTTCAAAAAAGCAGTCACTTTCAAGCATAAAAATGCAGGAAGTTCAGCCGCGAATGAAAGAACTTCAGGACAAATATAAGAACAATCCTGAAAAGCTTAATGCTGAAATGGCAAAGCTTTACAAGGAAACAGGCTATAATCCTGCTTCTGGTTGTCTTCCTCTTTTAATTCAGTTTCCGATTATTCTTGCAATGTATAATCTGTTTAACAATTATTTTGAATTCCGTGGAGCAATGTTCATTCCAGGATGGATTCCTGATTTGTCGACAGGCGATGTTACCGGTATTAATATTCCTTTAATTAATCAGGAACTTCATATTCTGCCGATTATATATCTTGTATCACAGTTTATTTCGACAAAAATAATGCAGGACACTTCTCCGACTCCGCAGCAGAATGATTCGATGAAGTATATGTTCTATGCAATGCCGTTAATTTTCTTTTTTGCTATTTATAATACACCTTCTGGACTTATTTTTTACTGGACTTTCAGTAACGTATTGCAGCTTGTTCAGCAGGTTATACTTAACAAAATGGTAAAAAACAAAATGAAGGAATCTGAAAAACCTGAATTAAAACTGGTAAAACCTCAACATGATAAGAAAGGAGTAAAGAAATGACATACGAATATGAAGCAAAATCTGAAAAAGAAGCCATTGAAATGGCTGCAAATGATCTCGGTCTTGAAAGAGACCAGTTTGATGTAGAGATTCTTGAAACACAACGAAACGGCATATTCAAAAAAGGATATGTAAAAATTCGTGTTCATACAGTTGATACACCAAGTCACACAAATGATTCTGAATTTGACGGTTCTATGCCTAAAGAATCAAAACTTATTGCTGACCCTCTTCCAAAAGATGAATTTGAAAAAAAGCTTATTGATTTCGTAGCTTCAATGATTCGAAAAATGGGTTATGGAGTTACTGTAGAAGTAATGTTCAGAGAAGACCACAAAGTGGGCATCCGCTTGATTTCTGATCATTCTTCAATTTTGATTGGACGCAAAGGAAAAAATCTTGATGCTTTGCAGCTTCTTGCAAATGTATATGCAGGCCGTCTTGGACACGAAGACGTACGCGTAATTCTTGATACAGAAAACTACCGCATCAGACGTGAAGAATCACTGGTAAGACTTGCTTATACAACAGCTGATAAAGTTCGTACTCAGCGAAATTCTATTTTGCTTGAACCGATGAATCCTTTTGAAAGACGTCTTATTCATACAACATTAAATGATATTCCAGATGTTGAAACCAAAAGCGAGGGAGATGGTTTATATAAACAAGTACGTGTTATATATAAAGGACTTCGCTGATAGTGAAAACTAAATATTTTGTGAAACTATTTTTTGTCTGTGCATTGCTTGTGTTTGCTTTAAATGCTTCTGCACAGACAGAATTAAATGAACTTCTTCCGGCTGAAGTTGCTGAAGAACTTTTGGCAAATGGCAAAATTGAGTGCAGTTCATACATGAAAGAATACACTCCTCATTTGTTTTTAAATACTGAATTTGGAAAAGAATGTACAAAGTTCTGGGGAAAAACAGAAAGAACAAAAGATCCTGTTTTTTATTTTGAAGCTTTGTTCCTTACCAAAAAAGAGCCGTCAACGGAAGAAGGCACAAATATAGCAGACATTTCAAAAAGAGTGCGTTCTCTTTCTTCTCTTGAAGGTCTTGAATATTATTCAAATACAAAGAAAAAAATGCGCGTTCTTTACGAAGAGTCTTATTCCGTTATAAGCCCTGAAGACAGAACAAGAATTGAAGATCCGATAAACGAAGATGCAAACGGTCAGGTAATCTATTCTCTTCAAAAAGATTCAACATTTGGTAAATTTCTTTACAAATATTCTTATTTGCAGAATAAAAATGAAATGTTGATAAACATTACAAACATTGACAGTCTGTCTTTGCTTGGCGTTAAAATTATAAAACCTGAAAACATGGTAAGTACAATACTTGTTTATGATACAGGTGATTATTATGTAACGTATGCATTAGTTGAAGTTGACATCATATCGGTTTCAATTATTGAAAATAAAATGAAAAAATCTTTTGAAGCCCGAACAGAAGCTTTGTTTACATGGCTTTTGAGCGTGTTCTCTGAGATTGATGAAAAAAATCTGAAAGCTTTGGCAGAATAAAAGCAAAGATTTTGCAAACAGTGCTGTATTGTAATGGCTGCTTTCAAAGCTGTTTTTGAAAGTAACTTAAAAAATTATAGTCTGGCAGAAAATTGTTTCTTTTAACAGGAGGAAAACAATGAAGAAATTTGCAATAACAATAATATTTTTGTGTGCGTTATTAAGTGTTGGAGGTTGTGCCCCTATGAGTAAAACTTTGGAAAAAATCAAAGGACAGGATGGTGTTTTTGCTGTTATTGAAACATCAAAAGGAGATATTCTTCTTGAGCTGTATTATAAACAGACACCATTAACTGTAACAAACTTTGTTGGTCTTGCAGAAGGAACTTTGACTGCTGCAAATAAAAAGCCTTTTTACAATGGCCTGAAATTTCATCGTGTAATCAGCAAAGCAAACGGCGATGGACAGGATTTTATGATTCAGGGTGGTGATCCAAAAGGAAACGGAACAGGTGGTCCAGGATATCGTTTTCCTGATGAAATTGTTTCATCTTTGAAATTTTCTTCTGGTGGTGTTCTTGCCATGGCAAATGCAGGTCCAGGAACAAACGGAAGCCAGTTTTTTATTACAATTACAGAAACTCCTTGGCTTAATGGAAAGCATACAATTTTTGGAAAAGTTCTTGATGGCCAGAAAGTTGTAAATACAATCCGTCAAGGCGAAATTATTAAAAAGGTAACCATTATTCGTCAGGGTGAAGAAGCAAAGGCATTTACAGCAACACAGGCAGATTTTGACCGTCTTAACAATGAAATTCAGGCAAAATTGAAGCAGGAAGCTGAAGCTGAAATGGCTGCAATGAAAAAGCAGCTTGATGAAAAATTCGGTGATTATACAATTCTTGACAATGGAATCCGTTATAAAATTACAAAAGCTGTTGACGGAGACAAAATCGGAAAAGGCAAATCTGTAAAAGTTAAATACAAGGGTTATCTTCTTGATGGCACAGTATTTGATGATTCAGATTTCCACGAACCGATTTCTTTTATAACTAATTCAGGCAGAATGATTTCAGGTTTTGATTTAATGGTTCAGGACATGAAAGTAAACGAAAAACGTTCAATCGTTTTGCCGCCAGATTATGCTTATGGTTCATCTGGTGCTGGCGGAGTAATTCCACCGAATGCTTATATCTGTTTTGATCTTGAGCTTCTTAGTGCAAAATAAAAGCAGATTATTTTAGATTGGTTTTAAGTAATGCTGAGTTTCAGTTTGAAGCTCAGTATTTTTTTTACTTCTATTCTTGTGGCTGTTGTGCTGTTTTTAAAAACTGGTTGATAATGTAGCTTGCTGCAATCATGCCGGCAACCGGAGGCACAAAAGAAACGCTGCCTGGGGCAATTTTTTTTGATTGATTTTCATTTAAATTTTTTGTCTTTATTTGCAGAGGTTCTTCTTTAGAATAAACTACTGTGACTTTAGATATTTTCCGCTTTTTTAATTCATATCTCATGACACGAGCAAGAGGACACACAGAAGTTTTTGAAATGTCTGTAATTTCAAAACGTGTCGGGTCAAGTTTATTGCCGGTGCCCATGCATGAAATAAGTTCAATGCCAGCTTTTTTGGCATTTTCAATTATTAAAAGTTTTGCACTTACAGTGTCTACAGCATCAATTACAGCGTCAAAATTGCCAAAATCAATAAGATTTTCAGTTTCTTTTGAATAAAAAACTTTATGCGTTACAACGCAACATTCCGGATTTATGTCAAGAATCCTCTCTTTCATAACGTCAACTTTTGATTTTCCGGTTGTAGAATGCAGGGCAATAAGCTGCCTGTTAATATTTGAAAAAGCTACATCGTCATTGTCAATGAGCGTAATAAAACCTATGGAAGCACGTGCAAGTGCTTCGCAGGCAAAGGAACCTACCCCGCCGACACCAAAAACAGCAACTCTTTTGTTTTTTAATGTTTCCAGTGAACTGCTGCCAATTATGCGCTCCATGCGTTCAAATTCGTCGTTAATCATATTATTTTAGTGAATCTGCATAAATTTTAAGGGCTTTCAATTCATCTTTCAAAGTGTCTATGCCGCTTTGCCAGAATTCTTTTGTTTCAATATCAAAACCGGCTTTTCTGCACACTTCTTCACATGAAAGACGGCCTGTTTCAAATAAAATCTGCCTGTAAGTTTCTGCAAAAGACGGACCTTCTTTTTTATATCTGCTGTAAAGGCCGGCGCTGAAAAGCATTCCAAATGCATATGGAAAATTATAAAAATCGAGGTTTGTGCCATAATAGTGCGATTTTAATGCCCACATATACTGGTGTTTTTCAGAAAGGGCATCTCCGTAAGTTTTTTGCTGTGCTTCAAGCATAAGGCTGCAGAATTCTTCTGACGAAAGTTCGCCGTTTTCTCTGTGTTCAAAAACTGAACGTTCAAAGTAAAATCTTGAAAGTATATCAATAAGCACCTGGCAGCAGTCCTGCAGATGAAGTTCAATCATGCTGATTTTTTCAAAACCCTCTGCAGAAGAAATAATGCTTTTTTGAACAATTGTTTCTGCAAAATTAGATGCGGTTTCAGCAAGAGTCATCGGATACTGCGTCAATTCAAAATCGCGGTCTTTAATGCATGAAAAATGATATGCATGACCTAATTCATGCGCCAAAGTCGTTATGTCAGAAAAAGAACCTGTAAAGTTTGATAAAACTCTTGATACTTTCTGTTTTGGAAAATCCATGCAGTAAGCACCACCAACTTTGCCGCTTCTAATTTCAGCATCTATCCAGTTATTTTTAAATGCATTTTCTGCAAAAGAACCCATATCCTTTGAAAAAGAATTAAATCTGTCAATTATATATTCTTTTGCTTCGTCAAAAGTCCAGATTTTTGAAACAAGGTTTTCTTTGGTTGAATTATCAGAAGTGCAGTTATCAACAAGAGGTGCAAAAAGATCATAAAAGGCTAATTTCGGGTTTTTTTCTTTTGGAAAAAGAATTTTTGCCTTTGTAAGCAGATATTCCTGCCAGAAATGAATGGAATCTTCGATTGCGCCAATTAAAGAATTTAATGTTTTTTGACTGATGCGTGACTGTGTTAAAGCTTTTTCTAATGCACCGGACCAATTTCTGTGTCTGTTTAACGTAATTGTGGTGCCTTTTATGCTGTTAAGACAGGCGGCAAGCGGAATGGACATTTCATCAAGCAGTCTAAGCTCTTTATTAAAAGATTCCTTTCGAACTTCGCGGCTTTTATCATAAGCATCATTTCTAAGTTCATTAAAAGTTTTGCCGGATTCTTTGTCTTTAAGATTTGAAATAATCTGTTCCTGAAGCCTGCTGAAACTTTCTGCACCGCTTATGTTTAGTTCTCCGGCAAGGGCTTCTTTTTCTGGACTCATGTTGTGTTTGTTTAAGTTTATTGTTTCTTCAAAAATAAAGGAATAATCTTTAAGATGTGGAAAACTTGTGTATAAATTTGTGAGAGTTTGTGGATTGTCTTTAACAACTTGCGAGAAAGCTGTGGAAAACTTGAGGGTAATTTGTTCAATAGCAACAAATTGGTTTTCTATGCTTGAAATCTGGTTAATAAGCTGTGAATTTGTGGTGTTTACTGAATAAGATGAGTAAGCATAGGCATGAAGCGAAACGGCAAGGCTTTGAAGTTCATTATATTTTTCTAAGAAAAGATTAACCCATTGTGGAAAATCTGTGGAAAACAGTTTGCTATCAAAAAAAAGATTCAATTCTTTTTCAAGAGCTTCCAGTCTTTTGAAATCATTTTTATATTCTTCACTTTCAAATGACTTATAAATGCAGCTTAAATCCCATTTTGGAGCTGTTATTTTGTTTTCCATTTATTCCTCCGCATTAAAGCGTTTTATTCGCAATAAAATTCAATATTAGAACATAATAAAAAAAGAATAAGTCTTTGTAAATTGGTTTGGGTTGGGTTTCGCGTTGGGGTTGTGCTACAAATTTGGGCTGATTCGGCGAAAGGCTATCCGCTTTGCGGATAGCGGCCAGTTTGTTTTTCGCAAATTCGTCAGTTTTTGCGGAGCAAAAATCTGACCGTTTTCGTCAAACCAGCCCAAAGCATGTGATTACCCCAAAAGCGAAAACCAAACTGGTAAGGACTGGTGCGACAGGTTGCTTGTTTTGGGCTTATCTGCTGTAGTTTGCTGTAACATAAATAGAATATCTCAAAATTTAATAATCTGTTTTGTAGTACCCATTATTGTTTGTATTTTTTATAGAGTATTTATAAAACTTATAGCCTTCTTCATACCATTTTTCACTAGCAGCATCTGTCTTCCTTTCAATGATTGAAACTGGAATACCATTGTCAAATTCTTTTGGAATCTCAAAAGTTTTTTCATAAAAACCTTCAAACTCTATGATTTCATTTGATGAACTTTCTGGTAAACTCTTTACGAAATTATACACAGCATCAATATTTTCAATTATTTCAAGCATGTTGCTAGCCTTTATATCAGGTAAAAGTTGTTTAAAAAAACGTATTTCTCCAAAGTTTTCATGTAGGTTATATGTTATGCCATCTTTTCTTAAGTAACGTGCTTTAAAAGCCTGTTCTCGAAATGCAAAATCATTAATCTGCTTTAATTCTATAGAATCTCCTAAATTTGTTTGTGAACTTTTATAAAAAGATAATCTGACCCAATAAAAACTTAGAAATCTATGGTTAGTCAAATAAACATGAATTTCATAAAACAAATCATCATGATCTTTATAAGCTATTTCAAACTCAACAGATTCTACATCTTTACATTTTAATAATTCCTGTTTCACATATTCTTCATCATCCATGAAAAGACTTTTAAAAAATGGAACATCTATGTCTCCGCCTTTGAAAAATGAGTTATCTCCTGCGAAAAGAGTTAAATTCACAAAAATAGCTGCAATAATTATTAAAAACATCTTTTTCATTTTGTGCATCCTCCTAAAAATTTAAAAAGTTTTAATTATTCATAAACTTTGTTGATAATGCGTTTTTCGAATTCTTCTGTAATTAATGGTTTATCAAATATGTAGCCTTGAATTATATTGCAGTTTAAGTCTTTTAATATTAAAAGTTCGTCTTCCGTTTCAACACCTTCAGCAATAACTTTCATATCAAGATTTTTGGCCATGGTAATGATGTTCGAAATGACTTTTCTTGCCTTTATGTTGTCAACTATTGTTTCAATAAAGCTTTTGTCAAGTTTCAATACATTGAAGTTAAAATCCTGCAAAAGACTCAAAGAAGAATATCCTGAACCAAAATCGTCAATGGAAACTGCAATATCCTTGCTTAAAAGCACATCAATTGTATTTTTCAAGGTTTCTTTCATTTCTGCAAAAGATGTTTCTGTAAATTCAATTTCAATAAGGTTATGCGGAATGTTCCAGAAATCAATTACGTTACAGATTCGTTCTGCAACATCTTGATGTGTAAGATGCTGTTTTGAAAAGTTTACAGAAACAGTAACAGGTTCATAGCCTTTTTTAAGCCATTCATCAATTTTTTTGCAAACCTGATTCAGCATGTAAAAATCAAGTCTTTTTATAAAACCGGAGTTTTCACATATCTGAACGAAATCTCCCGGAGGAATGACTTTACCGTTGTTGTTCCATCTTATCAAGGCTTCTGCACCAATGAGTGTTCTTGTAATTTGGTTTACTTTTGGCTGAAAAACTACAAAAAAGGCTTCGTTCAATAAAGCTTTTGAAATCTGCTGGCTTATTGTAAGTGTTCTTGAAACTTTTTCAGAAATAGTCTGGTCAAAAACCATAAAGTCTGTATTAGGTGCAGAGCGTGCAGTAAAATATGTATTTGAAATTCTATCAATAATGTCGTCTGGATTGGTTTCTTTGCCTGTAATGTTATAAAGGGCAGCACGAATCGAAAGGTTTTTTACGTCAGTAAGTTCATCTTGTTTTAAAGTATCAAGTTCAAGATGATTTAGTTTAAAAAACAAATCGTTTATACGTTCTTTTTTGGCAATAATATAAAAATTATTTCCGTTCATAAGATAGATTTTTTCATTTTCAGGTTCGTTAAATAAAATTTTTGCTTTTGAAGCAAATTCTGCAAGAATCAGATTGCCTTTTGAAAAACCAACCTGCTGGTTGATGAACATAAATCTCTTTATATTAATCTGCATTACGGCATATTCTGCACAGTTTGAACATTGAAGGATTTTTTCAAGATCTTTAAGCAAAACATATTTATTTGGAAGACCTGTCAGCTGGTCATATGTAAAAAGCTTAAGATTTTCATCTTTTTCATATTGAACGCAGTTTTCTATGCTGTTAAAACCGATTGCAATAGATTCTGCCATTTGGTGACATGAGCGGTAACCGCAGGAATGACAGTCTATATGCTTTGAAGCTTCTGTTATTTTGTACATGCGGAGGAAAACTTCGTTTATTATTTCTTCTGGAATTTTAAAAGGCTGATAATAATTTTCTTCAAAAGTACGGAAAAAGTCTTTAGGATTTAAATCTTTAAAACGTTCCTGTAAAAGTTTTATTCTCTGCTGCTTTGAAAAATCTTGATTAAACGGGTATTTTTCGTCTTTTATACGCAGAAATTTAGTGCGTGTCCATTGATATTGTTCAATTATGTTTCCTATTGAATAGTTTGACTGTTCTGTGCATGGTCCAAAACAGCAGCTTCCGTCGCAATTATTTAAGTCAAGGATGACGCCGTTTTTGCAGTTTTTTTCTGAAATAATCGAAAGGGTGTTAATATTATTTAAATCTTTCAAAAAAGAAGATTTGTTTATGATTGTTGAAGTTTCATCAAGAAACTGTTCGAGATTTTCTTTTATTCCGCCGGAAAAAGAAGAAATGGTTCCAAAGCCAGAATCAGGAACATCACTTTCAGAAAAATAGCTTGAAAAATCTACATCTTTGAGTTTGTCAAAAAAATGCTTAAAAGTAACGTTATAATCAATTAATCCGGAATTGCTGTTTTTTTGAATTTCAATTGATTTTGCAATGCACGGGCTTAAAAAAGCAATTTTATTAGAATCTTTCAGATATTTTTTTGCATAAATTGCAAGACAAAAAGCAGGCGACTGTATCGGAACAAGATAAGGAATTTGAGACGGCATAAATTTTTCGATATAATTTATGATTGAAGAGCAGGAAGAAAGAATGCCGCCTTTGTTTTTATTTTCAAGAAAATAATTTACATGTGCCCATGTTGAAATGTCTGCACCAAAACTGGCGTTGTATATTTTCTTTATGCCTAAATAGCGAAGATAACCTAAAACACCTTTTGCTATGGTTCCATAGTTAATAAAAAAAGCCGGGTCAATGGCAAGAGAGATGCTTTCACCTTTATTTAATTCTTCAAAGAAAAGGTTTGTGTCGTCAGTGTAGTTTCTGGCATTATGGCTGCAGATATTAAGACATTGACCGCACAAGATGCATTTTTCTGTGTCAATTCTAATGTGATTCTGATGATTGATTTGCTCTGCAACATTTGCACCAGGAATTGGACAAACCGAAATACAATGATTGCAGCCTATGCAATCTTCATTTGTAAAAATGTAATTCTTGTTCTTCATAAGTTACTCGACGACCATACAAAGCATTGTGTCATTAACATGCAGATTGCCAATTTGTTCACCATAAGATGTAAAACCGGCAAGCTTTACAAGTTTTTTTGCAGCTAATTGTGAAAATTCTTCAAGGTAATTTTGGTTTTTATAAAAAATTGTCCTATCGTGGCATTGAACCATAAATGCAAACGAAGGATTTGGAATGTCTTCAGTAATCTGGTTAAAGACAGCTTCATTTATATTTCTGTAATTTCCTGTTTTTAAAATAGCAACTTTTATGTTGTTATAAATTCTTGAATGAAAAGAAATTGATTTATCATCTAGGATTTTATCAATGGAAGAAATATAAATTTCATTTCCGGCAATGCGTCCGATTTTATATTCTTCTGTTTTTGTAGTCAATTCTTCTACAGAACAGCCGATTGTTTCTGCAAGAACAGCAGCAGCAGGTCTGTTATTAAATGTGTGGACAATGCGGTGCTGAACATCAACAGAGGTGACATCCAGAAACATTTCGGTTGGTTTGAAAATGTTTTCTTTGTAAATATGAAACTTTCTGTTTCCAAAATTCAAAAAACCGAATACGCAGGAATTTTCATATACTTTTCCGTTTAATGAAACATAAGTATTTGTTCTGCCATTTAAAATATTTTCCTGAGTAGTTGCTGCTGTTCCGCCTATAATCTGAATATTCAGCGGCGTACAGACTGAATTTAATGTTTCAAGTGCAAGTTCTTCTGAAAGAGAAAAAGCGGTTGTAAAAGAAAGGCATAAAGTATTGTCAACGCTGCACAAGTTATTATATGCAGTTTTTACTCTTGATTCATATTTCATCGGGAAACGGTTGATTTCTTCTATTACGTTGAGCGAACAGTTTAAGCCGTTCAAAGCAAAAACAGAGACAGAATTGTAGAAACAGCCTTCAGGATTATAAGTAAAACATGCTGTTGTTCCCATTGATTGTGAAAGAGGAAAAAATTCTGCAATTAAGCTGGCAACTTTTTCAAAGATTTCAACTGGTGCAAAAAATATAATCAAAGAAGGCGTCTTAAAACTGCTGGTTGCTTCTCTGACAGCAAGAGTGACATCTTTATTTTGACTTGTGCCATAAAAAAAATTTAATTTGCTTTGCATAAAAGTCTGCTTTTTCTTTAAAAAACTTTCAAAGAAAATATATAAAGTAAGCTCATATAAAGTATAGTTGATGAAATTTTAAGAGTCAACTTTTTATTTTCAAGTTACATCAAGTTATTGTAACTTATTATGTACAGATAATTTAATCTGAATGATTGCAATAAAAATCATAAATTCATGCTTTTTATGGAGTCGTCTTGAAATACATTTTTTCACCAGTTTTTGGGTGTATAAAAGCAAGTTCAGCTGCATGAAGCATAAGCCGTTCATTTTCGCTTTGTGTTCCATAAAGATTATCTCCGATAATCGGTGCATTTAAACCGTGCACACATGAAGAATGAAGCCTTAGCTGATGAGTGCGTCCTGTTTCTGGTTCAAAACTTACTGGAATGAATTCATAATTTTCTTCAAGGTTTTTGAGCTGTTTTTTAGTCAGCTTAAAAATGGGCAATAGATTTTTTCCTTCTTCTTTATCTAAAAATTCAAAATTTGTTATGCCCCATTTTCCAAATTCTTCATCGTAAATTTGATGAGGTCTGTTTTCAACATCAAGCCGGAATGGCAGTTTAATTTTGCCGGAGAGTGAAGTTCCGTCATTTAAAGTGCAGCCTTTTCCGAATTGTGGTTTTGAACTTAAAAATGCAATGTATTTTTTATAAACTTCTCCGTTCATAAATTGCATTGATAATTTCCGGTGGCTTTCTTTGTCTAAGGCCAAAACCAAAAGACCAGAAGTGTCCATATCAAGCCGATGTACAGAAGGCTGTTCAATACATTGTGGAAAAAGAATTTTCAATCTTGTTGTAACGCTGTCTGTTTTATCTTCGCCTTTTCCGGGAATTGAAAGCAGGCCGGACTGTTTGTTTATAACGGCGATTGATTCATCCTGATATAAAATTTCGAGTCCAAGCATATGCGGCAAAAGTGGTCCGCATTTTTCGTCGCATGGAGAATAAAAATTTTTGTGGATTTTTTTGCCTGAAACAGGTTCTGTTCCATAATAAAATTCTGCAAGACTTATTGGTGTTAAATTGTGTTCAAATGCAAAGCTCAAAAGTTTTGGAGCACAACATTCGCCGCAGCCTGTCGGTGGCTGTATGTTTTCTTCAAAAATATCTTTAAATGTACGCACTTTTTTGTCTGCGCAAAAGAATTTATATAGAGAAAAAATTTCGGTCATGGAATTTTGAGATAAAGTTTTGCGTTGTTTCTGCATTGCGCTTTTTGTCCTGCGCAGTTCTTTTAATTGAAGAATCTGAATGTGAGAAGGTTTTGTTGTTTCATAAATTTTTTCAAGATTTTCAATTTCTTTTGAAATTAATGCAATTTTATCTGTTAACTGATGAATTAATAAATCAGAATCTTTTGTCATTTCATAAAAAGCCTGTGTGTCTAAAAGTGGCGGCACCCATCCTGGCACATTCCAGATGCTGTTGTATTGACCTGAAAAAGCTTTTAAAATTATTTCACTGTTATTTTCATCAAGACAGACACAGACACCAAACATTTGTCCGAGAGAATCTTTTGAACAGATAAAATCGGTTGAAAATTTTGGATTTTTGTTTTCTTCTGCTGTTTCAAAATCTATCCGTTTTTCTTCATCTAGTTTTTTCATAAGTTCAATGCAATAAAAACGGGCTTTTTCTTCTGGAAATGGTGGAAACATAAGAAAAAATTAAAAAAGAAGATTAAAAAGGTCAAGTATTATAATTGAAATTTTGGTCCTTAAAAAAATTGATTTATGGAAAGATTTCAAAAGCTTGAATCTCATTGAAAGTGTGATATATACGGACAAAAAAAACAGGGGTTTAGAAAAAATACCTAATAAAAAAGATTTACAAAAAACAATAGGTGTCGTAAAATTCATAAAATTAGTACAATCCAAAAAATTGTTTTATTCTAGGAGGAAAACCCATGCAAAACATTCCAAATGTAAAACTTGGAATTATCGCCGTAAGCCGCGACTGTTTCATTATCTCTCTTTCAGAGAGCAGAAGAGCCGCAATTAAAAAAGCTTATGGAAATGATTTGTATGAATGCAAAATCACAGTAGAAAACGAACTTGACATGCTCAAAGCTGTTGAAGACGTAAAAAAAGCAGGTTGTAATGCTCTTTGTGTTTTCTTAGGAAACTTCGGTCCAGAAACACCAGAAACATTAATTGCTAAAAATTTTGATGGTCCTGTTATGTATGCAGCGGCTGCAGAAGAAACTGGCGACAACCTTATTGACGGTCGTGGGGATGCATACTGTGGTGTTTTGAATTGTTCATATAACTTAGGTCTTCGTAAACTTAAAGCAGTTCTTCCTGAATATCCAGTAGGAACAGCAGAAGAAGTTGCAGCAATGATGAAAGATTTCATCCCTGTTGCACGTACACTTATCGGCCTTGCCCATCTTAAGATTATTACATTCGGTCCACGTCCACAGGATTTCTTTGCATGTAACGCACCAATCAAAGGTCTTTATGATCTTGGTGTTGAAATTCAGGAAAACTCAGAACTGGATCTTCTCGTTTCTTATAAAGCTCATGCCGGCGACAAACGCATTAAAGACATCATTAAAGAAATGGAAGCTGAAGGCGGAAACGCATTCCCAGAAATGCTCGAAAGAATGGCACAGTTCGAAGTTACACTTCTTGACTGGGCTGAAAAGAACAAGGGTGCACGCGACTACGTCGTATTTGCTGACAAATGTTGGCCAGCATTCCCAGAAGCATTCGGTTTTGAACCATGCTATGTAAACAGCCGTCTTGCTGCAAAAGGCATTCCAGTAGCTTGTGAAGTAGATATCTTCGGTGCTCTTTCTGAATACATCGGAACTTGTGTAACAGGTGCTCCAGTAACATTGCTTGACATCAACAACACTGTTCCAGCTGATATGTACAACAAAGAAATCAAAGGCAAGTTCGGCTACGATTACAAACTTAATGATACATTCATGGGCTTCCACTGTGGAAATACACCATTCTGCCGTCTTAACAAAGATTCAAAACCAGCTGTTAAATATCAGTTGATTCAGCATCGTTTGCTTGAACCAAAAGGAAGCAAACCAGACTTTACACGTGGTACACTCGAAGGCGATATCGCAGCAGGCGAAATCACATTCTTCAGATTGCAGACAAGTGCAGATACTAAACTCAAGGCATACATTGCTCAGGGTGAAGTTCTCCCAGTTGCAACACGCTCATTCGGTGGTATCGGTATTTTTGCAATTCCAGAAATGGGCCGCTTCTATCGTCACGTATTGGTTGCAAAACAGTATCCACACCATGGTGCTGTAGCATTTGGTCATGTTGGAAAAGCTTTGTGGACAATCTTCCAGTATCTTGGAATTGAAGACGTTGCTTACAACCAGCCAGCTGGTGTTCTCTACAAAGACGAGAACCCATTTGCTTAATGTTCTTTTGCAGGCAAAAACCTGTAAAAGCATTAAAATCAAGTCGATGTTTTGACTGAAAACAGAGCTGTTAAAGATTTAATCTTGGCAGCTCTGTTTTTTTTATGTCTTGAAGTAATTTTATAAATAATGGAATTGCGGTAAAACGCGGCTGCTCAAATATGAAGATTATGTTTCTTGGAAACAAGAATTGAACTCTATAAAAGAAAAAAAAGACAAAGCAAAATGCTTTGTCTTTTATGGAGATGAGGGGACTTGAACCCCTTACCTCTTGCATGCCATGCAAGCGCTCTAGCCAGATGAGCTACACCCCCGAAGTTCAAAAAAAATATAAACTAAACACAAAAAAAGGTCAACGCAAAAGAAAATTTTAAAAGCAAAAAAATATTAAGCACATCAAATAATAATTACTTATAAAGGCAAATGTATTCTGCTGCACTGCGGCTGGACTAAACAACCGTTTGCTTAATTACTGTTTCAACATCAGATTCAGCAGAAGAAAGTAATTCTGCCTGTGTTGTTTTTGAAGAATTGTTAATTTTCTTTAAGAATTTCTTGAAATCTTCTTTATTCATTGGTTTTGCATAATAGAATCCTTGAATGAGGCTGCAGCCGATATCTTTTATAAGTGTTGCAGAAGGTTCATCTTCAATGCCTTCGGCAAGAGTTACCATGCCTTTTTCGTTTGCCATGCTTACAAGATGTTTCAGACAGATTAAATTCTGTTCGTCTTTGCATGCAAGATCAATCAAAGATTTATCAAATTTAATTTCAAAGAAAGGATAAGACATCAAGCGTGCTGTATTAGAAAAACCTGTTCCATAATCGTCCAATGCAATCTGAATGCCCTGTTCAGTAAGTGAATCAAACATAATTGCAAAGTTTTTGTCATCTTCTGAAGCTAAAGATTCTGTAATTTCAAAGCGGAAAATTTCTTTCGGCAGGTTGTAAGACGAAATAATTTCAAGCAGATGATCAACGACATTTTCTTGAAAACATTGCATTACAGAAAGGTTTACATTGATTGTTTCTATATCTGAACCAATCAGATTAGTTTCAAGAATAAATTCACATGTTTTTTTAAGGGAAATATCTCCGATTCGAAGAATATCGCCGTTGTGTTCTGCTTCTGGAATAAAATCTACCGGAGAAATATATTTTCCATCTGCGCCTTTTAGGCGGATTAATGATTCTGCACCGATAAAACGTTTTTGCTTTATGCTGTAGATTGGCTGCAGAAAAACTTCAAATGATTCATTTTGAATTGCAGATTGAACTGTGTGAACGATTGCTTTGTTTTTGTAAAAAATATCAAAAACTGCATTATCAATTTCGCAGACAGATTTATAATCTGTCATTTTATAATGGGCTATTGCAAATTTTAAGATATCAATAATTTCGTTTGTAAGCAAAAATCTGTGTTTATCTTTTAATCTTCTGAAAATGCTCAAGTTGTCAATTTTATAGATTGAAAGAAGAATACGGTAAGAAGGAATTCTTGAAGCATTTTCGTTTAGGTTTATATAAAAAGGTGTTTTTGAAGTTTCCTGCAGAATTTTAGTTTTTTCAAAAGATGTTTCACCGTTTTCACAGAAAAAGCCGTAAGTATTTCCTGTTATGTGGAATAAATATTTGTTTTCGCAGACATTGTTTATATGTTTGAGGTAAATTGTAAAAAGTTTGTATGCATTCGAAGTTCCAATTTGAATTTTTAAAAGATCAAAATTTTCAAGTTCAAAGAAAATTAAGGTCATGGGCTTTTTTGAATTTACAGCTGTATTAAGAAATTCTGTAAAAGCTTCTTTGTTATATGTGTCTGTAGAACGATGAATATAAGCAAGAGGATTTTTCATCGTCAAGAAACAGATAAGCAGTGAAATACTCATTCCAAACGAAATAATCAGGCAGTTTGGATGAAAATATTGATAAACCATGGCGACAAGCAGTACCAGGCTGAATGAACCGATAGAAACAATGTTTGATGTTTTGATTTTGTTTCTGAATTTTATGCAGTGAATAAAACCAAGAGCTATGTATGAAGCAGCAATAACATACAGAACAAGCATTCCTGTTCCATGCTGATAAATGCCGTTTTCGTCATTGAACATTGTCCAGTGTGACCACGGCGAAGTTATTGTTGTGAGCAATATGTAATAAACAGTGCCGTCCAGAAGATATTTTATTGAATTTGGAAGCTCTGCATTAGAGTGAGTAAGCGAAAGAATAAAATAATAATATAATACAGGTGTAAGATTTACTGATATTATGTGAATGATATTTGCAAAATTTGTAATTAAAGGAAGTGTTAAAGAACAATAAGTATTTGTATAAATTGAAAGCAGTTCAAAAGTAACACCCACAATCGAAGTTGCCGTAAGCATAAGAAAAGCTCTTGAATTGTGCGAAGGAAACATTCTGTATGTGAGTAATACAATAAAAATAATTAAGTTAATAATTATACTTGTTATATCAAAATAAATAATGTAATTCACATTGTATAATATAAAAGCAGTTGAACATAAAGTCTATGTTTTTTCTAAAATCTCTAAAGAAAATTAACATTGTAATAATAAAAAACATTCAAAACTTTTTAAATTCAAAGTCTAAAGCAATTTTAAAAATTGCAGTTTTCAAGTTGTTTTTTAGATTTTTAGAATTGCTGTGGAAAATTAATTTTCTTTTTGTTATGATGATTTCTAAAAGATGTTGAAAAGTATGTAACTGTATTAACTGAAGATTTTGAAAATTGATGCAAAAACTGAATACAGAAAACATCTTTTATAAAGGCTTGATTTGAACCAAGATGAACATAGTATTATTTAAAGAAAATGAAATTTCGCAAAAGCTGTCAGTAAAAGATCCTCGTGGTGAACATATAAAAAAGATTCTTCATAAAAAAGTAAATGATACTTTTGAAGCTGGTGTAATAAATGTTTCAGAAGGAACGTGCACAATTACTGAAATTACTGAAAAAGACATAACTTTTGAATATAAAGCAGAGAAAGAAATAGTTCCGCTTTATAAAGTAAAGCTTATTGTCGGTTTTCCACGACCAATTCAATTAAAAAGGCTATTAAGAGATGTTGTAAGCCTTGGCGTGCAGGAAATTCATCTTACTGGTACAGAACTTGGCGAAAAATCTTATTTGAAGTCAACTTTGCTTGAAAGAGGTGCTGCAGAAGCTGCCCTTATAGATGGTGCATGTCAGGCAAAATCTGCTGCTTTGCCTGAACTTTTTATGCATGAAAATTTGAGGGACTGCTTAAAAACAGTTTTTGACGGGCAGAATGATGAAAAAGCAGAACTGGTGCTGCTTGATAATGTCAAACCAGAATTCCGCCTTTCTGACGCCGTACAGACAAGGGCTTTTGAAAATAAAACTGTAATAGCCGCAATCGGTTCGGAGCGCGGCTGGACAGATAAAGAGCGGAATATTTTTGAACAAAGCGGTTTTAAGCTTTACAGTTTAGGAAACCGTGTTTTAAGAACAGAAACTGCATCAACAACAGCAGTTTCTTTGATATTGGCAGCAATGAATAAAATGTAAGGACTGGTTGCAGTCCTATAAATTCACATTTGAAACTTTTTGAAAAGTTCTTTTGATTTTTGGCTAAAGAGGAAAAAATATGAATCAAGATCAAATTAAAGAAATGCTTTTGAAAATTGAAGATACGGAACTTGATTTTTCTGTTACGTTTACAGGAAAAGAAAGCAAAAAAGTTAACGGTCTATATAAACCGGATACACATGAAATTCTTCTGCATACAAAAAATTTCAAGACAGATAATCAGCTTATCTATACGGCAATTCATGAATATACACATCATCTTATTGCAGAAGAAAATCCGCTGAAATGTTCAGGAAGGGCACATACAAACGAATTCTGGGCTCGGTTTCATGAACTGCTTGCAAAGGCAGAAGAACAGGGGCTTTATGTGCTTGGTCTTGAAAATGCGCCTGAACTTGAGGCTTTGACTGAAGATCTGCGGAAAAATTATCTTGAAGCAAATGGTCAACTGATGATTGAATTTGGCAAAAAACTTTCTAAAGCTTATGAACTTTGCGAAGATGCAGGAATAAGATATGAAGATTATCTTGACCGTGTGCTAAAAATTCCACGCGCAACTGCACAAAGCATAAGCAAAGTAGCTAAAGTTGAGCCGTCTGCAGCTTTAGGCTTTGATAACATGAAACTTGTTGCATCTTTGCCGACTTCAAAACAGAAAGAAGCAGAATCTGAACTTCTTGCAGGAAAAACAGCGGATACAGTTCGTGCATTTATGAAGAAAAAATCTGAAGAAACAGACAAAAAAGTTGTTCTTGAAAAAGAAAAGCGCAGAATTGAAAAAACAATAGCACAGCTTTCTCAGCGCCTTGAGCTCATAGAAGAAAATCTGGCTAATTTATAAAGTGCGAATTTCAGGAATATAATTCAAAAACGCAAACTGAAAAATTTAATTTACTTTTGCAATTATGCAGAGTTGCAAAAGTAAATTGAAAACAGATTTTTATTTGTGCAGCTAAGAATTTTTTCTGTACAAAGTTTTAATTCCAAAAAGCCTGCATAAAATACGTTTCATAGCTTACAGTTTGAAAATTTTCAATGCGCAGGTATGACATAAAGGCTTTGAACTGTAAAATCAGTTTACAATTTTCCAGCGGCCGTCTATGTACTTCATTCTTGAAACAGGAATTTCCAAAATACGGCCGTCGTCGCCGACCATTTTTACCATTGTAGTAAGAGGATTTGATTCAATTACCCTGAAAGACGTGCCGTCATAAAAGAATTTTACGCCTTCATTTGGCAGTTTTCGGCGTGCTTCAGAATACCAGTCGTATTCATATGAAAGACAGCACAAAAGACGGCCGCATTGACCGGAGATTTTCATGGAATTTAAAGAAAGGTTCTGGTCTTTTGCCATTCTTATTGAAACTGGTCTTAAACGGTCAGAAACTGCATGACAGCAGTAAGGGCGGCCGCATACACCTAAACCGCCGGTAATCCGAGATTCATCCCTTACGCCGATTTGCCTTAATTCAATGCGCATTTTGAAAACAGAAACAAGATCTTTTACAAGTTCCCTAAAATCAACGCGGTTTTCTGCACTAAAAAAGAAAAGTACTTTCTGTTCTTCAAGAAGATAATGAGTTGCAATAAGCTTCATATCAAGATGGTGTGCTGCAACTTTTTCCTGAAAAACTTTAAAAGCTGTTGCTTCTTTATTTTTTAAGTCTTTTGCTTTTTCCAAATCCTGTGGAGTTGCTTTCCGTTCAATCATTACAACATCATCAGGTTTAATTCCAATCGGTGTTGTTGAAATTCCCATAACGCGTGCAAGATCTTTTCCGTATCTTGAAGGAATAATTACAAAATCACCTGCTTCAAGTTTGATTCCTTCTGGAGCAGTTGCATAAACACCTTCACTTGAATATTCAAGTTTGGTTTTGTAAAGAGGTTCTGGAAAAACATAATTTTCACTTGCTTCACTGGAACGGTCATCATAAACCGGATCTTCCAGAAGTGAAAGGTCATCAACTTTGGAATCTATATCATTTTCAAAAACTTCACTCATAATTTCTCCCGTAAACTTTACATAAAAAGCAATATATAAAGCATGAAACAGAAATGCATTTTATCATATTTTTTGCGTTTATGCTCAAGAACACCGCTAAAAATTTTTTTAAGAGTTTCCTCAAGTAATCAAATCGATTAATAAACCGTTTATTTCATCAATTTTTGCAAGAAATGCAAGCTGGTCACGCTGGTTTATTAAAACTTCTGTTGCCAGTTTTTCAAGTTTCTGGTCTATTACCTGTATTTGAAAAAATTTCTTTCGTTTTAGCACGGAACGGTTGCTTTCGTGTTTTTCAACTTCAAAACAGGTTTTTACGACATAATTGATAAAATTTTTTACTGCACGCTTATATTTTTGAATGTCTTCATTTGTCTGGTTTTTGCGCAGGTCGTTTCCCGTAGAATATACGGAATCGAGAAGTGTTTCTACCGCTTTTTCGTATGAAAGACCGATTATTTCCGGCGGAAAACCTGCATTTCGAAGTTTCTCTTCTTCTGATTCTGAAGCATCTTTTAAAAAATCTGCGAAAATGCGTTTTTTGGTTGTTGCTTTTTTAGCTTCATTTTCTTTTTTTCGTGCTTGAGCTGTAGCAGAAAAATAAAGTGATGTTCCTAATGGGTCTAGCGAACTCATGGAAGCTCCTCAATGAACAACCGGAAAGCTTTCTAGCTTTCGTGGACAGTGAATGTTTTTCCAGCAACGGCTTTTGCATCAATCCAGCGGTTTTTTGCATCTTCAAAAGCTTCTTCGTCACTTAATGTTATACATTCCCCGTTTACAAGTACATTGTCATCAAGCTGCAAATGCTTTGTAACAATGTCACCAAGAACAACTGCTTTTGAATAAAGATGGACGCCTTCTGGAGCCAAAATGTCACCTTTTATGACTCCACCGCAGACATCAACAGAATGTGCAATTATATCAGCTTTTACCCTTGCTTCAGACCCAATCCAGACATGTCCTGCAGATTCAAGCTTGCCGTCAATATCGCCGTCAATGCGGGCTATTCCAGCAGAATATAGATTACCTGTAATTGAAGAACCAACACCTACAATGGTGTTCATTGAAATGTCATCTGTATGAAAAGCCATATTATTTTGTTAAAACCACGTTTACGTATTTTGCCGGGTCAACAACGTCAGAACCAATGTGCACTTCATAATGAAGATGCGGTCCGGTTGACTTGCCGGTATTGCCGATAAGTCCGATTGTATCACCTTGCATGATAAACTGGCCTTTTTTGACAAAAACTTCCCGCATGTGTCCGTAGCGGGTATAAAATCCATGTTTGTGTTTTATAATTACATAATTACCAAGACCAGCATCATAATTGGAAGTTACGACCTGTCCGTTTGCTGTTGCAATAATCGGGTCGCCTGCACGATAAGTTGAAAAGTCCATGCCTTTGTGGATGTACCACTGACCTGTAAAAGGATTTATGTTTTGTCCAAATGGCATTGAAATGTGGCCGATGCCGCCTTTTAATGGGTGTACGCTAGGAATATCTGAAAAAAGCGTACTCTGTGCCTGAAGCATTTTTCCAATTTCTTCAATTGGCTGAACGGCACCTTCAAGGTATGAAGTAAGCATTTTTATATCAGCTGTTTCTGCTGTGGTTGTTCCTGAATATTCCTGAAAATCAAAAAGTGAAGAAAGATCGCCTGCCTGTGTCTGGCCGGAAGTCTTTTTTGTCTGCTGGTTCATTCCAAGCATGGAAATTGTTTCTGATAAAGAACCCTGGAATTTTTTTGCAGCCTGAAGAAGATTTGTATTTTCATCTCTCAGTTCATCAAGACCGGCTCTTGCTTCTTTGTTTTCTGTCTGAAGTCTTGCAATTTCAGCATTTGCAGACAGTGTTGTTTTATTAAACCAGAAGAAAGAAAATAAAACTCCGGCAATTATTACGGCGCATGAAATCAAGGCAAAAAAAGTAGTCTGAAAATTCAGTACTTTGCTTTGAGAATGCGGAACTATCATGATAGTTAATTTACGGTTACAGCCGTGAAAGAAAGACGAAAAACCCCGACCGATTCCCACACCGATGCGGCCAAAGAAGCGCAAAATTGTTTGTACAACATTTTTTTCTGCGCGTTTATATCTACGTGTCCGAGCCAAGAGACAACTCCATTAGATAAAAATTTCAGCTTTTCTAAAAATCCCCGTTTTAGAAAAAATGCTGTTCTGAAACTTTTCAAAGAAATAATTGAATTTCGAAAAGAAACAATAACGTTAAATTACTTCTATAATAGCATCAATACGAAAGCCTGTCAAACTGCTGGTATGCAAAAGACTTTTTGATTGACTGTAGAAGTTTGATATGTTAGACTTATCGGCAGGAACAAAGAAAAGTTTACGTTCCGCATTATATCACTCCTGGAAGAAAGCAATGCAGTTTTTTGATACTCACGCTCATATTGGAGCCATTCATAATGACCCCATTGAGCAGCTTCGTGCTCTGCAAGAAGCGAAAAAGGCACATGTTACTCGTATCGTAAGCATTTCCAACAGTTTGCATGACTTTGGAAAAGTCTATGATAGTTTTAAATCAATGCCAAATGTATATCATGCTGTAGGTGTCGCTCCCTCAGAAGTAATGAATCCTGGAAAAAACTGGGTTCAGACAATGGAATCGTCTTTAAAACTTCCAAATGTTGTAGCTGTTGGAGAGACAGGCCTTGATTACGGCAAAAAATATGGTGACAAACATTCTCAGATTGAACTTTTTATTACACAGCTTGATCTGGCAGAAAAATATAACATGCCGGTCATAATCCACAACAGAGATGCAGGCAAAGATATTCTTGATATTTTAAAAGAAAGAATGCCGTCTGCCGGCGGTGTTTTAAATTGTTATTCTGAAAATGCAGCTTATGCAAAAGAAGCAGAAAAACTTGGTCTGTATTTTGCATTTGCAGGAAACGTTACTTACAGAAACGCACGTAATCTGCATGAAACAGTTTTGAACATTCCTTTGGACAGAATATTGATTGAATCAGAAAGTCCTTTTATGGAACCTGCAGAATATAAAGGCAAACGTAATATGCCGGCTTATTTGCCTTCAACGGCACATTTTCTGGCAGGACTTCTTGATATGGACGAAGAAGAGCTGTCTGTACTTTTGTGGAAAAACAGCTGCAGGTTCTTTCATCTGCCGGAAGATTAATTCAGAGGTCTGTTAAAACAAAGCTCTGCCTGTAAAAGGAATGTGGCTGCAATTTCTTAACATCAATGGTCTTGCTGCTTTGCGGCAAGGTCATTGATTTGCATTCGGGCAGCCAAATTATAGAAAACCTTATGGAAATTAAAAATCAGTTTTACCATCCAATATCTATAGGAAATTTAAATCTTTCCGGCAATTTATTTTTAGCACCTGTTGCAGGCTATTCAGATTGTGCTTTCCGTCATCTCTGCAGAAAAGGCGGGGCAAATTTTGCCTATACAGAAATGGTTTCTGCAGAAGCATTGGTGCGCAATTCTGGAAAAACACAGGAACTGATGGTCAGGGCACCGGATGAAGATGCTTATGCCGTTCAAATTTTTGGTGGTGATCCGCAGACAGTTGCAAAGGCAGCTTTGATTGTTGCAGAAAAAGTTGCGCCTGAAGTTATAGATTTAAATGCCGGCTGCCCTGTTCCAAAAATAATTAAAACGGGTGCAGGTTCAGCATTAACCCGCGATCCTGACAGGCTTTATGAAATTGTTAAGGAAACAGTAAAAGTTCTGTCCGAAAACCAGAAACAAATTCCACTGACAGTAAAAATAAGATCAGGCTGGGATGCAGAACATTTGACATGGAAAGAAGCAGCAACAGCTGCGCTTGAAGCAGGTGCACAGGCAATAACTTTGCATCCAAGGACAAGAGCACAAGGCTATGAAGGCAATGCAGACTGGTCGCTGCTTAAAGAACTTGTTCAGCATATAAACGGAAAAATTCCTGTTTTTGCATCAGGTGACATATTTTCTGCAGAAAATGTCCGTGATGTCATAGCGCAGACTGGTGTAGATGCTGTTATGTTTGCACGCGGAGCAATGGGAAATCCGTTTATTTTTGAAGAAACGAAACATTTTCTGCTTACCGGCGAAAAATATTCAACATTGCCGCAGAAACGGATTGTTGCTGGTATGGAAGAACTTGATATTTTAATAAACCTTAAAGGTGAATTGGTTGCATGCAGGGAAATGCGTAAAAGGTTCTGCTCTTATTCAAAAGGCTTAAGTGGCGGAAGCCAGATGAGGGCTTCAATTATAAAAGCAGATACGCGTGCAGACTATGCATCAATTTTTGCAGATTATCTTTCAGAATAAATTCATTTTCAGGCAGTAATTTCTTCAGTCTGTAAATTTCAACTCTTTGCAGTGTCTCTAAAATTGGAATTTTGTAAGTTACATAAAAGGCGTAAAATTTTCCGTAAAATAATTGATTGTCAAAATGGCTTTGGGGGGGTAAAATAAAAGCATGGCTTTTATTAATAATTTTTCTGATTTTTTTGAAATGCTCTTTTTTGGTTCTAATCCGGAAAGTCTTAAGAAACGTACATTGCGAAAGATAGAATCTGAATTGAAATCTATGAATCCTCCAATGCTTAAGAAACGGAATATCATGCCTGCTTTTGCAGAAGGTCTTTATGTTCTTAATCAGAGCTGTCAATCAATTTTTACAATTCTTGATGAAACACTTTTAAATACTACAAGTAATGTTTCTGCCGGTTATGTGGACATGTTGATTTCAACAGGCTTTTCATATGAAGATTGTCTTATTGTTAAATCTCTTCAGTACGAAAACCGTAAAAGTGCAATTGAAAGTTCTGAAAACGAAAAAAAAGAAATAGACCAGCAAAGAAATTCTTTGGAAAAAGTTATAAAAGACATGAATTCTTCAAATCAGATGTCGCAGATTGAAACGGTCATTGTTCATTTGATACAGCTACATGATATCTGTTCATTTGATTATACGAAATTCATATGCGCATTTGCTCCTGACTATGTAAAATCATCAAATGCAGGAAAACCGCTTTTCAGACCGGTAGAACTTGCAGACCAGGAACAGAAACTTTTGGATTTGTATTTTGTAATAAAAGATTTCAGCATAACGGCATCTATTGCAAAAGCAATTATTGCAATTGAAGAACACAGAAAAGCTTCTGTGCTTTCTCAGGAAGACCAGAATGCAATAGTTGACAATTTAAAGCGTATATCTGCTGTTTTGACAAAGCTTGTTACACCAGACATTGTTTATAAAATGATTTGCATTCTTAAAGGTGATCCGAAATTTGAAGCAAATACAAATAAATATGAATATCACTTTCTTGAAGAATATATTAACCGTTCAAGACAGATGTTTGATGCAGATACACAGAGAATCATCAATGAACTTAAAGATGAGCGGTTGTCTGCAGAACTTGAAGAACTGTTTGTAGAAAAAGAAATGCAGAATGTTGCAGGCTATAACAATGAGAACAATGTTATTCTGCAAAAAACATCTACCCAGATGTTTATGTGGGCAACTCCACTGCAGATTGTAAAGACGTTCTTTTTCTATTATTTTTCACAGGGAATACAGGCTCTGCTTAATGATATTGTAGTTGAAGGTTTCTTTTCAAATACAAACATGCAGTCTTCTTTTGGTTCTGAAGTTTTTTATTGCGGCGGAATCATGGGTCGTATTCAGGAATTTGAACATTCTTTTGAAGATGAACAGGAAAATAACTTTGCTGCAATTGCAAGACTGGCATCAAACAGTAAAACAAACCCTGATTTGGCAAAGCGTCTTGTAACAAAAGTTTCTGAAGTTAATATGCAGGTTAAAACCATGCTTCAGACTGACATGACCAATTTTAAGAAATTGACAAGAGATGTAAAAGATCTTTTGAATGATTCTAAAAAAGGCAGTCCAGAGCTTGTTTCTAACATAAAAATGGTACTCTACTCTACTCGCAATAAAGAATATACTTCATTGCTCGAAAATCAGTTCCAGTACTGGCAGAAATTCATAGAGTTTATGAAGAATTATGTCGTATTTACCGATAAAGAGTAGTATGAGTGTCGATTCAATAAAAATTTCTGCGGAAAGTCTGGAAAATTATGAAAAACAGATTTATGACTTGAAGCAGATGCTTGAAATTTCAAAAAGCTTCTCATCTGTTCTTGAAATCAAGAAAGTTATTGAATCTATTCTTTATATTTGCATGTGTCAGATGCGCACTTTAAGTGCTGCTCTTTTTACTCAAAAAGGTTTTGAAGAAACATCATTCACCCTGGATTCTAACTATAATGGTATGGTGCTTGCTTCAGACATTAATTATTCAATTCCAGAAGATCATCCGGCAATTCATCTGCTTGAAACAACAAACTCTGCATATACTTATGAAGAAATAGTTGATATTTTGAGCACAGGAAAAGAGGGCATTGATTTTCTCGAAACTTTGTATCCTTCGCTGATAGTTCCCCTTAAAGTAAAAAATCGTTTAAATGGTTTTTTGGTTTTAGGCGAAAGAATTGATTTAGGTGAAGGCAATGTTTATACAAGCTATGAAAAAAGCCAGATAATGACAATTGCTTCTCTAGCTGCAATTGCAATAAATAATGCGTCTCTTATGGATATGGCAACAACTGACATGATGACGCATCTTAAACTTAAGCATTATTTCTTTACGGTTTTAATAGACAAGCTTGATCATGCATATATAGACAAAAAGAATATTGCTGTTTTCATGCTGGACATAGACCATTTTAAAAAATTTAATGATGTTTATGGTCATGCCTGCGGAGACATGGTTCTTACAGAAGTTGCCTCTCTTATTAAAGACTCCATACGCTCAGAAGATTTGGCAGCCCGTTATGGAGGAGAAGAATTTGTCGTTTTGCTTCCTGATGTTGAACAGAAAGATGCTTTTGAAATTGCTGAACGTATTCGAACTTCAATAGAACAGAAAGATTTTGTATTTGAAAATCAACATATGAATGTTTCGATTTCTGTTGGAATAGCAATGTATTTTGGAACAGTAGGAATGACGGCAAAAAAACTGGTAGAACAGGCAGATATGGCTCTGTATGAATCAAAAAATACCGGCAGAAATAAAACCTCAATTTATGTTGAACCAGTGCCTGCTGCTAAGCCAAAGAGAAAATCTTCTAAAAAAGCAAAAAAATAAATCTGGATGTTTCTAAAAATTTCAATTTTTAGGAATGCTGTTTCTTTTATAGGTATTTATGGGTTTTTCTTCAAAATTACGAGCGCCTTTTCGTTATGAATTCTGGAATGTGACTTTATGGTTAATTATTTTGAATATAGCAGTTTATGTTATATCTGCAATCATGCCGTTTATAAAGTCACTGCTTTCGCTTAATGTCATTTATGTAATTTACAAACACGCTTACTGGCAGTTTTTTTCTTACATGTTTGTTCATGCAAATTTTGAGCATATTTTCTGCAATATGCTTGGTCTTTTTATGTTTGGTTTTCCTGTGGAAAAAGCAATGGGATCTAAAGAATTCCTGCTTTTATATTTGCTGTCTGGCATTTTCTGTGGCATAACTTCTTTTTTGTCTTATTATTTGTCTGCATGTTGTGGAAATATAATGGGATTTTATTATTCTCTCCTGGGTGCGTCTGGCGCAATTTATGCCGTGCTGCTCAGTTATGCTGTTATTTTTCCAAGAAATACAATTTTTATTGGAATTTTTCCGCTGCCTGCTCCGATATTAATTGTTGTCTACACAATAATTGAAATTGGTAGTCAAATATTTGTTTCAAGCAATATTTCGCATTTGGCGCACCTTTCTGGTTTTGTTTTTGCTTGGTTTTATTTTATTATTCGCATAGGAATAAATCCATGGAAAGTTTGGAAACAAAGTTATTAGAGAATTTATTTCTGAAATGTAAAAAAGCACTGTACTTTTTTTTGTGCATATGTGCTTTTTTGTTCTGCTGTACAGACAGTTTTTCACAAGTTCTTGCTACACAAAAGACAATAAAATTTCCGGTTTGGGTTCTTATTGAGCCAGAACCAAGTTGTGTTGAAGATCTTGATGAATCAAAAAATGGTGCATTGACTTTTGCCATAACTCATATGCGTACTTCTGTTCCGTTTATTCTGGAAGGTCTGGTGTACGGCTGGAATTTTACCTATACGCCGTCTGATAAGCTGCGTGGTGTTGAAGAATTTTTTGAATATGAGCCTATTGCACCAATCAAAATCGGCGATAAGAATATTAGTTTTTCTCAATTAAAAACTGATGAAAGCAAATTTTCATGTTGGGTTGCATATGAACGGACTGATTTGCAGTTTGCTTTGCGAAAGCATTGGAATTCGGTTAAATTTCCAAAGATAAATGGAACAGGTTCCGGTTCTGTTCGGGATGGAGATGAAGGAATCAGGGATGCATATGCAGAAGCAATTCTTAAAGCTGTAAGGGAATATGTGCAGGGTTTTGTGAAAAACAAGCCGAAAGAAATTTCTGGGACTGTTCTGCTGGAAGATTTTCCTTTGCTGAGCGTTCAGTCTGGACGATATGTTGCAAAACTTGAGCTTTTGGTAGATATTTCCAGAATTGTTCCTTATTCATCGTTTTAAATTTGACATTTTAAAGAAATCAATATATTTTAAATTAATTCCTTTTGTGGAATTCTTCAGAAATTTTGTAACATCTGAAGTACGACTTTGTTAATAGAGTAAACATGAAATCATGTATTTCATTGTTGCTAATTCTTCCGTGATAAAGCGGCTCCAATCGTCCATGGTTGCTGTTCTTCAACGGGTTTACAGGAGTTTATTATGAAGAAGAGTTTGATAATTTTTGCTTTGCTTTTTGTTGTAATTGGTGGTGTATTTGCACAGTCTCAGTCACAGAATACACAAGATTCAGTGGTTCCATTGACAGTTTTGATAACAGAACCATATGATGGTTATACTATTGCAATTGAATATACAGAAATGCTTGGTGAAGCTCGTTTTATTTATTCTACAAACCGTTTTACTTATGATGAAAACGAAGCAATCAAAGCTGTCCGCGAGCGCATTTATATGTTTACTAAAGAAAAGGGATTTTTCTCTTATTCTTATATGCGCCCGACAATTACAAAGACAGATTACGAAAAGAACAAGACTTATTTCTATTCTTTCGTATTGCTTAACAAATAAGCCTGCATAGCTTAAAGAAAAAAAATGCACCTTTGAATTAGTCAAAGGTGCATTTTTTTTGGTTTTTGAAAAATATATGAGGAGCTGTTTATTCTGCTTTAATAAGCAGGCTTTGCGGTAAATCTCTGTCGCAGGGTCTTACAAAAAGATTTTCAAAAACAAATCCACAGGCTCCTTTTGCAATGCTTATGGAATCCAATTTTTCAACAATAATTTCTGTTTTCTGAATGGCCGGATAAAAATGAAATCTTTCTACATAATGTTTGACCTGTTCAAAATAATCATCTGTAACAGGAATTCCGGAAATGTAAATGTAAAGCTTTTCAGCATCAAATAAAGTTGCTGTATAACTTGAAATGATTGCAATATTTTTTAAAACACTCAATTGAGTTTGCGGGTTGTTTTTCATTTTTAGTTTTTCGCAATATGGAATAAAGTTATTTCCGGCAGCATATTCTTTTATGCTGAACAAATCAGGAATTTCGCCTGCACAATTATGTGCACCAACCCAAGACTGACCTTTTGAAAAAAAAGACAGACCGCTTGAGATTCTTATGAATTCATCTTCGTTTTCAGGGTTATCAATGCTTTGATGGGTCATTAAAAGGAAATTACCGAATTTTTTCTCAAAAGCAACTTTGTTCCAGCCAAGGCACCGTGTGTCGTTTTCAACAAACAAAGGAATTTCTTTTTTTCCGATGGTTTTTGGCAGTTCCCGTGGAATTGTAATTTTAAAAGGGTTTGACGCAACGATAAGTTTGTTTTCTGTGTCACATACGCCTGGTACTGCAAGCCCAACTGCAAAAATATCATAAGGAATTTCATCAAGTGTTTTTGCTAATTCTTTAAAGAGAAAGTCTGAAATTTCAGGAGATTTTATGGACCATTCTTTCTGAAATAAAACAGAACCTTGAATATTGCAGACAGCCATCCTCTGATATTCCGGCTGAATTTCTACACCTGCAACATAAAGCCTGTTTTCGTTTAAATATAATGGAATGCGTTTTGCAAAAGGGTCTTTTTTTATAAGCCAGTTGTCAGAAGCCAGATAATTGATAATGTGAGTTATCATTGCTTTGTCAACACTTAAAAGCGTGCTTAATTCTTTTCTTGTAATTCCGGGCTGCTGATAGATAAGTTTTAGAATTGAACAGATTTGCCAGAATTTTGTTTTTCCGATTGCCATTGCATCCTCATTTTAAATAGACTTTTATAATGGTTTTGGGACATTTCAAAAATGCTTTCTTAGAACTCCTTGATAAAAGGTTTTTGAAATTCAAATTATCTAAGGAAAAGCTCTTATGTTTTTAAAACCTTTTGTTGGTATTGTACAACATCAGGTATTCAAAAACAAGTTTTACAAGACATTTTTTGTCATATTGCAATATTTAAAGGCAAATTTTGTGTCGAATTTTTTACATTTCTGTTTGCAATTATTAAAAGTAAAGAACTTTTGGATACAGTTGTTTTTTTGTTTTCTAACAAAACTGAAAATCTTTAAAATCAAAATTACTGCCGGGCAGAAAGATAAAAGTAACTTTATTCGAGTTTTTTACTGTTTCTGGCAAATCAAACTCAAAAAGATTAAACAGTTTGTTTTCTGGAATTTCCATAACATAGACTGTTTCTGACCTGGTGGGATCATTCGGTACGATTCTAAGCTGAATCGTGTTTGCGCCTGTCGGAGAACGTCCGTTAATTTTAAGATGTTTTGTTCCGTTTTCACCGAAATCCATGTCATAAAAATCAAAAGAAACATTATTTCCAATATTTAAGACTGCATCTGTGCTTTTTTTAAAAGAGTCGCCTGTAATGATGTCAGCGTCAAGACTTGAAAGAACAGAAAAAGCTTTTGGCGTTTTTTCAAAAACAAAACCTTTAAGCGAAAGACCTTTTTCTGTTTCAAAACTGATTGTATGAAGACCAAAAAGTCTGTACGGCAGTTTCCATGTATTAGCCTGATAATGGTTGTATTTGCTTTGTGCTTTATAAGTCAGTTTATCAAGCAGTTTTGCATTTGAATCATCTGGTGTTCCGTCCCAGACAGAAATTTGAAGTTCATTATCAAAAGAAAAAATCGGAATTGTAAGCAGGTCTGCTCCTTCTTTTCCAAAATCAACATTTTCAAAACCAATCCAGTTTCGTCCTTCAGAGAAGAAAAGACCGCCTTGAAAGCTTGAAACTTGTTCATTAAGCGAAAGTGTAGCTTTGCAGCCCGAAACAAATTCAAAAGGGTTAAGATAAGCTGAACCAAAATCTGTAACGGTCATTTCATATTCAGAAATGACTTGCGGCAAATCTGTGCGATTTTTGCATGAACATCTGAGCCTGAAAGAACCATCGCTGTTTGCATTTAAAATTACATGCGAATTGTCAATATTATTGATTTTTACGCAGTCCGAATTTACTCCTTCAAGGCGAACAGCCTGCCATAAAAGTTCCTGGCTTGTCGCATTTTCCGGAAAGATTTTGGCTTCAAATTCTGCTGTTTGATTTTTTCTGTTTAAGTTTAAGCTGCCTTTTTTTAAGCAGAGTTTTATGTTTCGAATGGGAATGAATCCTGAATCATTTAAAACTGGTAATGGTTCAATTTTAGAAAAACCGTTTTCAATTGTAAGTTTTGCGCCTGCAAGTCCAGAAGATGAAACTTCTGCAATAAGTTTTTCAGATTGTGGTTCAATTATGGCAACAAGGCGTCCGCTGAAAAGATTCCGTTCATTTGTTTTGTATTGGTCAAAATCTGTACTGTCGCCGTTGTCAAGTCCGAGAAGATTTCCACCTTTTACAGAAATTTTAATGCGGTTTCTGGCATTTGAAACAAAGTTATTGTTTTTGTCTTTAGTAGAAATGCTTAAAAAAACAAGTTCTGCGCCATTTCCTTCAAAATAATCTGGCAATAAGTTGGAAAAATGTTTGAAATTCCGGTTATTTATAAATTTGACACATTCGGCATTTTCTACAGAAAGACAAATTTGAACAGGGTCTTCAAAAGAAACCTGAGAATCTTCTGCAACACAAAGATTATTTTCATCATAGGCTTTTACTTTTAAAATGCCTTTTTCATATGGAATCTGCCATTTTCCTGAAATTGATTCACCATTTTTGTGGTTATGGTCAAATGTGCTTAGGGGAACGTCATTTAAAAAAAGTTCGGTTCGGGCACAGTTTGAATATGCACGTATGTCAATAAGCTGGTTTTCGTTAAAATCCCAATAAGGCAAAAGATGAACCATTGGTGTTTTTTTGCTGTCAGTCCATTCTGCCTGATATGCATAAAATGTGTCTTTTTCAAAACCGGCAGTGTCAATCTGTCCGAAATATGAATTTTTGGTGAAATATGGAGTTGGTTCACCAATATAATCAAAACCAGTCCAGATAAACTGACCCATGCAGAATTCGGCATTTCTGTCTGCAATAATTGCTGCTGCACTGTTTGTGGCGCCCCAGTTTGTTGAACAGTTTTCAAGACACGAACATTGTTCATCGTCGTGCGTCAAATTGCGAAAATCTGCCGGAAAATGATAAATGCCGCGGCTTTGAAGCGTTGAAGAAGTTTCGCTGCCATAAATACACCATTCTGGATAAGTTTTGTGATGTTCCTCGTACAGGCGTTCTGTATAGTTATAGCCTGCAAGATCAACTTCCTGCATGCAGCGCTGTGCACCTTGCCATGCAATATAGTTTGAAGCAATTGTAACTGGTGCTTTTTTCAGTGTGTCTGACTGGCGGACAAATTTAACGAGTTTTTTGGTTATTTCAAGCCCGTTTCCCTGATGTGTATCATAAATTTCATTGCCAATGCTCCACATGAAAACACAGACATGACTTCTGTCCCGTCTTATCCATGAAGCTGTATCTCTTGGTGACCATTCATTAAAAAAGTTTGAATAATCATAATGCGTTTTTGGTTTTTCCCACATATCATAACATTCTGAATCAATTAAAAAACCAAATTCGTCAGCTAAATCTAAAAAAGCCGGTGCATAAGGGTTATGAGAAGTACGTATTGCATTTACACCCATTTTTTTAAGCTTTTGAAGCTGTCGGCGTGCGGCGCATTTATTAAATGCCGCGCCTAAGGCACCTAAATCGTGGTGCATGCAGACACCATGGATTTTTAAATGTTTTCCGTTTAAAAAATAACCTTTGTTTTTGTCAAAAGTGTGTGTGCAAAAGCCAATTCGTATAATGCTGCTGTCAAGAATTGTACCGTCTTTTGCACACAATTCGGTTTTCAAAAGATATAAGTTCGGTTCGTCTGTGCACCACTCTTTTATGCCTTTGACCTGAATTTTTTGAAATGAATTTGAAAAACACTGCTGGTTTTCAAGAAAAAAATATGGACTGTCGTCTGTAAAGACTGAATTTATAGAAAGAGGTGCGCTATTTTTTGCAATTTGTTTTCCACAAAGGAGCATTTGATTTTTCTGTTCTGCTTCAAAAATTGTGTGCGTTACAAAACAATCAAAAATTTCGTTTTGGCTTTCTTTGCATTTTGCATGAAAAACAGTTTCTGTCTGGATATTAAGCAGATAATCGTTATTTCCAGTTTTTTCAGTTGACCATGCAACACCATCTTGAACAATATGCGCGTCTTGTGTTGAAATCAGCCAGACATTTCTGTAAATTCCTGCGCCAGAATACCAGCGTGTGTTTGGCGAACGATACACAACAATAACTGCAATTGTGTTTATGCCTTTTTTTATAAATGGTGTAATATCAGATTCAAAAGTTGTGTAGCCGTATTTCCATTCAAAAACTTCCTGGTCGTTTATGTATATTTTAGAATCCATATAAACGCCTTCAA
Source organism: Treponemataceae bacterium (assembly GCA_045627325.1). Taxonomy (GTDB): domain Bacteria; phylum Spirochaetota; class Spirochaetia; order Treponematales; family Treponemataceae; genus UBA1240. The sequence goes on from JAZQNK010000060.1 coordinate 90,033, forward strand.
AACGAAGGAAAAATCTTGAATGACTGTTGAAAGTATTTTCGGACAGTTCAAAGTCTTTTTTATAAAAGCCTATGCTGCTTTCGTAAAGGTCTTTTGTGTTGTAAATAAGCCAGTCATGGGGCAGTTCAACTGCAGAAAAATCTTTTTCGGTTAAAGAATCAAATGTTTTTTTCAAATCAACCTGCTGGTCTGCGTTTTCAAGGTGAAGTTTTGAAAAAAACCAGTCATTATTAAAAAGTGTTTTCATATTTTGCCCTGTTTTAATGTTTGTAAATATGCCTGTTTTTCGGATTATATCAGTTAATTTTGGTTTATCAAGTGGTTTCCCTTGGTAGGCTAACTGCAATTAGTAAAGAATGGGCACAAAACAAAAAATTCTCAGGAATGAAACAAGTTTTTACAAGTGGAGCGCCGGCATAATTGACGGTTTTATTTAATGTGCATGCCTGTTTGAGCCGTAAATTGTTGTTTGTTAATTTTCAGAATCGTTATCTTTGACTTCATGTTCTTGCAAAAGCGAAGCAGTTTTGCCGGAAGTTTGTGCTTCAACAAAGATAAAATCATCGGACCATTCACTTTTTATTAAAATGCCTGTTTTTCGGATTAAATCAATTAATTCTTGTTTATCAAGCGGAATATGATATGTTTTCTGGGTTCCAAATAGTGTTTTTCTAATTTCAAAAATGAGTTCTTCGAAACCTGTTTTGTTTAATGCGCTTACTCTTATTGCGTTGGCAAAATTGGTTTCTAGTTTATGCAATGTAAACATGTCTTTGACATTGTCTGTTTTGTTTAAAATAACAAGCCGTGGCGAATCGAGGGCGTCTATTTCTTTTAAAACCTGCAGAACTGTCTGATATTGTTCAAATACATTTGGATCTGAGGCATCTAAAACTAAAAGCTGCAAATCTGCACGGGCAGCTTCTTCGAGCGTTGATTTAAATGCGTTTACAAGGCTGTGTGGAAGATTTGAAATAAAGCCGACCGTATCGGTGAGCAAAATGCTGTTGCCGCCGCCAAAAGAGAGACGTCTTGTTGTCGGGTCAAGTGTTGCAAATAATTTGTCTTCAACAAAAACTTCTGCACCAGTCAATGCATTAAGCAGACTTGATTTCCCGGCATTTGTATAGCCGACAAGTGCGCAGGAAGGCAGCGGCACTTTGTCGCGGCGGGAGCGCAGTGTTTCGCGTTCTTTTACAACTTTTTCAAGTTCTGTTTTTATGCGTGTAATGCGGGTCTGCACGGCGCGCCTGTCAAGTTCAAGCTTTGTTTCGCCAGAACCTTTCGCACCATAATTGCCGCCGCGCTGTTTTGCCATGTCGCCGTAACTATGGGCAAGTCTTGGAAGTGAATATTGAAGCTTTGCAAGTTCAACCTGCAGTGAAGCTTCTTTTGTGCGTGCGCGGCTTGAAAATATGCGCAAAATTACTTCGTGCCGGTCAAAAACCGGAATATTCACAAGTTTTTCCCAGTTGCGCTGGTGTGTCGGTGAAATTTCAAAATCGAATATGATGCAGTCTGCGCTCTGCTCTTTTGCTTCGTTTGCGATTGCTGAAGCTTTTCCAGAGCCAATTCCAAATTTTGGCTGAGGATCTCTGTTTGAAAGCACGATGCAGTCACAGATTTCCATTCCAAGTGTCTGCACAAGACCAAAAAGTTCCTGCAGTTCTTCTTTGCCGTTTTTTTCAACGTCGGTTTTAATGGCACATTCTGGAACATTTTGAGGTTCTTTAATCTGTGGTGTGTCAAAAATGGACTGCACAGCTTTTTTATTTTTGGCTGAATTTTTGAACTTATCAAAATGTGCAGAATTTGCAGATTCTGCCGGACAAGAAAGACCGACCAGAAAAGCCCGGACCGGTCGCTGTTCTTCTTCAAGAATTTCAATCATTTTTAAAATTTCCGGTTTTTAAATAAGAATGATTTGCAAAATTAATCATAAAAGCTGCCGGCACTAAAAGTAGGTTCGTCGCTGTCGTCATCGTTTTTTTCGGTTTCGTCAGTTTCAGTTTGAGCAGCATTTTTGTTCTGTTCTTCGTTCAAAAGGGCTTTTAATTCATCTTCAAAAGGTTTTAATTCCTGGCTTATTTTTTTTATCTGCAGACAGTCAAAAACTAAAATAGCTGCAGAAATCAAAATAATTGCAGCCATAATAGCATAAAACCACCATTGCGGATTGTCTGTTTTATAAGCCTGATAGATATAATAGCCAATAATTGCAATTACAAGGGCACAAATGCTTCTGTTGCGGTCATAGCCCTGCTTTTTTTTAGTTAAAGTTTCAACTTTATTTTCAAGTTCTTTAATTTCCATAAGGCTAAGTATATAAGAAATGTGAATAAACAGCAAATGTTTAGAATCAAATCCAAAAAGGCATTTACAAAATTTATAAGATAAAGCTTTTGTAAGCTTGTGAATTATAGGCTTTCTTGGTAAACTGTTTTTATGGCAACAACTTACGATGATAAAAAAATTATTTACACAATGGATCGCGTGTCGCGTTCATACGGCACAAAAACAGTTCTTAAAGATATAAGCATTTCATATTATTACGGTGCAAAAATCGGCGTAATCGGTGAAAATGGCAGCGGAAAATCATCTTTGATGAAGATTTTTGCAGGTCTTGATACTGAATTTACCGGCGAAGCTTCGATTTTGCCTGGATATACAATTGGTTATCTGCCGCAGGAACCAGAACTTGCTGCCGGCAAAACTGTAATGGAAATTGTAAAAGAAGGTGCAGCAGAAACTGTTGCGCTTCTTGAAGAGTTTGATAAAGTAAACGAAGCATTTGGTGACCCAGATGCAGATTTTGATAAGCTTTGTGCACGCCAGGCAGAAATTCAAGAAAAACTTGATGCTCTTGATGCATGGAACCTGGACAGCCAGCTTGAGCTTGCAATGGATGCTTTGCGCTGTCCTCCGTCTGACCAGATTGTTGATGTGCTTTCTGGTGGCGAGCGCCGCCGTGTAGCTCTTTGCCGCCTGCTTTTGCAGAAACCGGATATTCTGCTGCTTGACGAACCGACAAACCATCTTGATGCAGAAACTGTAGCATGGCTTGAACGTCATCTGCAGCAGTATGAAGGAACAATTATTGCCGTAACACATGACCGCTACTTTTTGGATAATGTTGCCGGCTGGATTCTGGAACTTGACCGTGGAGAAGGAATTCCGTATAAGGGCAATTATTCAGGCTGGCTTGAACAGAAAGAGAACCGCCTTAAACTCGAAGAAAAAGGTGAAAGTGAACGGCAGAAAGCACTTAAGCGTGAGCTTGAATGGATTCACATGGGCGCAAAAGGCCGTCAGGCAAAACATAAAGAGCATATTACAAAATACGAAGAGCTGCTCAATAAATCTGGCAAAGGTCAGATTAAAGATACAAAAATTACAATTCCGGCAGGTCCTCGTCTTGGAAATCTTGTAATTGAAGCTGAAAACCTTACAAAAGGATATGGTGAGCGGCTTTTATTTGAAAATTTGTCTTTTAAAGTGCCGGCTGGTGCAGTTGTTGGCATTGTCGGTCCAAACGGTGCAGGAAAAACAACTTTATTCAGATTAATTGCAGATGCTGCAGGACAGACTGTTGAAAGACTTGATGGAAAAGATGGTGGAGAAAAGCCGGACGGCGGTTCAATTCGTGTAGGCGACACTGTAAAGCTTGTTTATGTTGACCAGATGCGAAGCCTTCTTGATGATAATAAAACAGTATGGGAACAGCTTTCTGATGGACTTGATATTATCAAGCTTGGTGCAGTTGACGAAAAAGGTCATGCACTGAATGGCGAAATCCGCGAAATTAACAGCCGGGCTTATTGTTCATGGTTTAATTTTTCTGGACCAGACCAGAAAAAGAAAGTCGGAGTTCTTTCTGGCGGCGAAAAAAACCGTTTGAATCTGGGCATGATGCTGAAACAGGCTGGAAATGTGCTTCTGCTTGATGAGCCGACAAACGATTTGGACGTAACGACAATTCGTGCACTTGAAGATGCAATTGAAGAATTTGCAGGCTGTGTTCTTTGTGTAAGCCATGACCGCTGGTTCTTGGACCGAATATGTACACATATTCTTGCATTTGAAAATAACAGTGAAGTAATCTGGTTTGAAGGAAACTGGTCTGACTATGCAGAATGGCACAGAAAACAAATTGGTGCTGATGCAGACCGTCCTCATAAGACAATTTACCGAAAAATGACACGATAGTTTTCAACCTGAAATGAGTTTATTAAAAAAAGAACATGAGGCACAGATGAATCCTGTGCCTCATGTTTTATATGACAAAGACATAAGACAAGCTTTGTTTGATTTTTTAGATACAATATATCCCGAAAACAGAATCATCGAAGAAAAAGAAATGGGACGTTCCCGTGCAGATGTGGTTCTTGTTACATTCAATGCAATTTATGGAATTGAAATTAAAAGCGACCAGGACACATATGCACGGTTAGAGCGACAGGTTAAAGATTACGACCGGTTTTTTAACAAAAACTATATTGTTGCAGGAACGCGGCATGCTGCTCATATAGCTGAACACGTGCCGCTGCACTGGGGAATTATTACAGTTGAATACGCTGAGGGCAAAGAAGATTTTTATGTTCTTAAAAAACCGCAGCAGAACCCGAATTTCTGTTTAAAAGATACACTTGGCCTTTTGTGGAAAAACGAACTTATACACATTCTTGCAAAAAACAAAATGCCGCTTTATAAAGACAAAAGCAAGCAGTTTATACGTGCAAGGCTTTTAAAATATGTTGAACCGAAAAAACTTCATAAAGATATTTGTGCAGAATTGATGGACAGAGATTATACGCTGCTTGAAAAACCTGTGCAAAACTCCAGAAGAACAGTAAAAACTGTTTCTAAAAAAGCATCTCCTAAAACTTCAGTTTCAAAAAATACAAAAAAAAGTTCTTTTGCATCAAAAAAGAAAAACACGCAAATCTAAAACTTTCCGTTTATTAAAAACTAGATTATACTATCTGTATGATGACAATTCCATTGACCTTAGATACATCTTCTGATGCTGTCTATGATATGCTTTTTAAGCTTAAAGTCAAAGACGTAATGAGTTCGCCTGTTTTTACAGCTGCACCGCATAATACAATGCGCGAAATTCAGCTGTTGATGAAAAGAAGCCGTGTAACAGGCATTCCGATTGTAAACGAAGAACGCCATGTTGTCGGCATTATCTCGATGGAAGATATAGTTAATGCATTTGACAATGGCTGGCTTTTGGAACCGGCAGAAAAACACATGACAAAGCGGGTTATTTCGCTTCAAGATACAATGGCTGTTTCGTTTTGCGTTACATATTTTAACCGCTATCGTTTTGGAAGATTTCCTGTAATAGACGCAGAAGGAAGGTTGTGCGGAATTGTTACGACAACAGATGTTATTTCGGCTCTTCTTGTGGCAATGAACAAAGAAGTAGAACGGCTTGAAAGTTCTTCTGCAGAACCTAAAAAGACACAGGCTGTTGAACCGCCATGTCTTGATGCCGTGCATGGCGGAGAAGTTATTCTTGAGTGCAAGACTGAACCGTTTAATTTTGAACTTGCAGGACAGGCTTCTACAGAAATTAAGCGCCGCTTAAAAAGCAGGAACGTCGACCCGTCTTTGACAAGGCGTGTAGGCATTGCAAGCTATGAACTTGAAATTAATCAGGTTGTGCATTCTTTAGGCGGCACAATGCTTTATGTACTTACAGATAAAGAAGTTATAATAGAAGCAAAAGATATTGGTCCCGGCATTCCGGACATTGAAAAAGCTTTGACGGAAGGTTTTTCAACAGCAACAGATAAAGTGCGTGCTTTAGGTTTTGGGGCTGGAATGGGGCTGCCGAACACAAAACGTGTTGCAGATTCATTTGATATTGTTTCTACGGTTGGAAAAGGTACGACAGTTATTGCTACATTCCTGCTTAATAAAGAAAATAGCTGATTCTGCAAGTTTTAAGCTTGTTTTTGGTTTGGAGGGATTATGACAATCGGTGAAATGATAAAACTTTTAAATCTGGAAACAATTCAGGAATGTGATGTTAATAAAAACTTTAATGATGCATATACTTCAGACTTGCTGAGCGATGTTATGGGAAATGCAAAGGATGAAAGCGTGCTGATAACAATTCAGGCACATAAAAACACAATTGCTGTTGCAACATTAAAAGATTCGCCTGCAGTAATAATATGCAACAGCCGCCCTCTTCCAGATGATATGATAAGTGCTGCAAAACAGGAAAATATCGGTATTTTCCGCTCGTCTAAAAACCAGTTTGAAATTTCAGGAATCCTTTATTCGGCTTTGACATGATTATTCTTTCAGATTTTCATATACATTCATGTTTGTCTCCCTGCGGCGATTTAATGATGGCGCCTAAAGTAATAGCTGAAAGGCTTGCTGCAAAAGGTGTAAAACTTGCTGCATTAACAGACCATAATTCGGCGTTAAATTGTCCGGCATTTAAAGCAGCCTGTGCTGAATATGGAGTTGCACCGCTTTTCGGCATTGAAGTTCAGACACAGGAAGAAATACATTTTCTGGCGCTGTTTTCTGATTTGTCTGCTGTGCTTGATTTTGGAGAAGAACTTTATGCAACTTTGCCTTCGATAATGAATAACCCCGAAAAAACGGGAGACCAGGTTTATGTAGATGAAGAAGAAAATATTATTGGAGAAGTTGAAAAATATCTTATAACTTCTTCTGAATGGTCAATTGATAAAGTTGCTTCAAAAATTCATGCACGCGGCGGGCTTGCAATTCCGGCGCATGCAGACCGTTCGGCTTTTTCAATGTTAAGCCAGTTTGGCTGCATTATAGACGGCGATTTTGATGCAATTGAAGTTACACGCATTCCGTCAAGCGAAAACACTTTAGGCTATCCGCTTACAACGTCGTCAGATGCACATTATGTTGAACATATTGCCCGCCGCCCGTTTGAACTGGACATAAAAGATGACGAGCTTTTAAAAGCAGACGGCAGCGTAAATATTGAAACAGTAAAAAAAGCTCTTGTTCTGCGCCCAAGATAAGGTCATGAAATTACTTCCATGTAATTTTATGACAGACAGTTTGACTATTTGCTGTCGCGAATAGCGGCTAGTTTGCTTACGCAAACTAGCGGGAATTGTACAAGTGTCTGCCTGGTGCGCCGTCCATGGCGCACTGCTTGTACAAAGTATGAAAAAATAACAAAAAGGAGGATGCACAAAATGAAAAAGAATTTATTTATATTGCTTTTTGCCGTCATTTTTATTTTTACACTTTCAGCAAGTGATATCCCTTTCTTTAAAAGTCTTTTTATAGGTGATGAAGAATATGTAAGACAGCAGATTTTAAAGAATTGCAAAGATGTAGAATCTGTTGAAATTATACCACCAGCTTCTAACAAAAACGATTACACTTATTATATACATGTATATTTAACGAATAATCGATATTTACAGTTTTCTGGAATGCTGCATCGTTTTATAAGCGATAATTATTCTAGATTTCCAATGAGGCTTTGGCAAATAAATGATTTGTGCCCGGTTATGTATTCTTATGATGCTGGGCGTTATGATCTTGATTCTTTGTTATATTACATTGAACTTAAAATATTCGAAGTAAAATTATTAAAAGGAATTATACCTCACCAGATAATTGATAATATGCTTGATGTTATCAATAATATTGATGAAGTTTACAGTTTTATTTCTGATTTACCAGAATTGCCAGCTGGTGAATCTTTTTATAACAAATATAAACATTTTAGGTATACATATAATAGCTCATTGGCAACACAAATTCCAAAAGAGTTTAAAAATGATATTCCTTTTTCTATATTTCAAAAAGAAGAATGTGACTTTGGAACTTATGAGAGTGGTTATAAGTTTTATAAAATGTCTGTGGATAGAGCTGTAAAAGAAAACGGTTATGGTAATTTAAAATTCAAACATGAAAAACCATAAATATTTAATTTGCAGCTAAGTTCCTTGTAGTTTTTGCTTATGCAAAAACTACAGCGTTTCGCGGGCTGTATTCTAATCTGTAGAACCAATCCCAAAGCGAAACCCAAAGCAAGCCACCTGTCGCATCAACCTTTGTCAGTTTGCGCAAAGCGCAAACTGACAGGTTTCGCCTAAAATTGTGGCACAACTTAACGTGAAACCGGAAACCGTAGTTAAAATCCGAAAATTTCAAGCCGGTGTGTTTTGCCAAGCTGAATTAGTGCATTTTTTGTGGATAATTCAGGCTGTTTATCTTTGAAATTGTTCAAGTCAATTGTGAATCTGTTCATTGAAAAATGCTGAAACATAAGAAGCATGTCTGAAAAACTTCTGTCAGATTTTTCCATATCAGCACTTATTTTTTTATAAGTTTGAATAAATGTTGTTTTATAGTCTTCAAAAATTCCTGCTTTTTTCAGTTCGCTGTAGCCTATAAGCCATAAAAAAGGTTTTTCATCGTCGTTTTCGGCTTGTTTATAAAGGTCGTGCTGCAGCATAACTGTCTGCTGTGCAAGCCAGATCTGGCTTTCTTTAAATATTCGCAGTATGCATTCTCCGGCAGGCGTCTGTTCATTTTTTGCCGCTGCCATAATGTAAGCTAAATCTTTTGTTTTCGGGCTGTGTACAGGCGTTTTATTCAAGATTATGGCGTTTTTTCTAAAATCAATTTTCATTTCAGGTGTGTCTGCAAAAAACTTTGCACCAAGTTTTCCGGCCTGACCGACAAGATATGCCCTGTTTTGTGCTGCCTGTTCGTTTTTTCCAGGGTTGTCGCCTATTACAATAAGTTTTATCTGGTCGTCTTCGCCGATTTTATCAAGAGCAGTATTGTATACAATTGGTGTTTCAACAATAAATTCCGGCGTGTTGCCGGCTTTTTGTGATTTTTCCTGTATAGTTTTTAAAAGCCAACAAGCTTTTTTCTGTTCAAGTTCGTACTGCCATTCTTCTGTCTGTTTTTTAAATGACTTTCTGAAATTCAAAAAAATTTGAAATTGATTTTTGTTCATATTTAAAGATTAAAGACAAATCTTTTTGGGGTCAAGTTAAATTAAAGTAATTTTTAAGTTTGAAATTCAAAAATTATATGCGTTTTCTACATTTTTTGCTTTTTGAAAAGTGCAAAAAAATGCCTCCTGTTATTCACAGGAGGCATCTATTAGATTTTTAATCTAATATAGAGCTAAAACTCTTATTTGTAGAGTTCAACAAGCTTCATCAAGTGTTCATAACGAGCTTTTGCTGTTTCTTCATTTCTCTTGAAGAGAGCTTCTGCACGTTCTGGGAACTTGCGTGTCAATGAAGAATAGCGTGTTTCGTTAGCAAGGAATGCCTGGTAAGAACCGTCACCTGCTTTTGAAGTCAATGTGAATGGGTTCTTTCCTTCTGCTTTGAGAGCCGGGTTGAAACTGAACAAGTTCCAGTAACCAGCAGCAACAGCAGCTTTCATTTCATCCTGGCAGTGGTTCATACCACCCTTAACACCGTGCAATTCACATGGAGCATAGCCAATGATGAGTGAAGGACCGTTGTAAGCTTCTGCTTCTGCAATAGCTTTTACAGCCTGTGCTGGGTTTGCACCCAAAGCAATCTGTGCAACGTAAACATAACCGTAGCTCATTGCGATTTCTGCCAGAGATTTCTTGTTAATATCTTTACCGGCAGCAGCGAACTGACAAACTTCACCAATGTTAGAAGCCTTAGATGCCTGTCCACCTGTATTTGAGTACATTTCTGTATCGAATACCATAACGTTAACGTTTTCGCCAGATGCGAGAACGTGGTCGAGTCCGCCGTAGCCAATATCATAAGCCCAGCCGTCACCACCCATAATCCATACAGATTTTTTGTTAAGGTAGTCTTTCTTTTCAAGGATTTCATCTTTGCAGCTGCAGTCGAGTTTTTCGAGTTCTGCAATGAGTGCTTTTGTTGGCTCAACGTTAGCAATTGTGCTGTCTTTTGTTTCCATGAACTTAGCAATTGCATCTTTGAGGGATGCAGATGCTTTGTCGCTAGAAGCAATTTCGTTAAGCTTTGCAATCAAGCTGTCGCGGATGTATTTCTGACCCATGTACATACCAAGACCATGTTCAGCGTTGTCTTCAAACAATGAGTTTGCCCAAGCTGGACCTTTCTTTGAGTCTTTGTTGATTGTATATGGACATGTAGCAGCAGGACCGCCCCAGATTGAAGAACAACCAGTTGCGTTAGAGATGTACATGTTTTCACCAAAGAGCTGAGTAATCAAGCGTGCATAAGAAGTTTCTGCACAACCTGCACATGAACCAGAGAATTCAAGAAGCGGCTGGTTGAACTGGCTTCCTTTTGGAGTAAGGTCGTTCATGCCGGCATCTGTTTTCTTTGAAACATTTGCAACGAGGTAGTCGAATACTGGCTGCTGTGGAAGAACATCTTCCTGTGGAACCATTGTGATTGCTTTTGTTGGACAAACAGTAACACATTCGCCACAACCCATACAGTCGAGTGGAGTAACAGCCATTGTGTATTTGTACTGAGAAGCTTTTGGTTTTGTATCAACTGCAACAAGGTTAGATGGAGCAGCTTTAACTTCTGCATCAGAAAGAAGGTATGGACGGATTGTTGCATGTGAACATACGAATGCACAGTTGTTACACTGAATACATTTTGCTGCATCCCATGCTGGAACCATAACTGCTGTTCCGCGTTTTTCGTAAGCAGAAGCACCAAGTTCGAACTGACCGTCTGCGCAGTCTTTGAAAGCAGAAACTGGAAGTGAATCACCATCCATAAGGGCAATTGGGTTCATCAGTTTTTCTACCATTGCTACAGTCTTAGCTTCACCTTTAAGAGCTGGTTTAGCAGCATCTGCAGGTGGGTTAGCCCAAGAAGCTGGAACAGAAACCTTATGAAGGGCATCTTTTCCAAGGTCAATAGCTTTGCAGTTCATGTCTACAACGTCCTGACCCTTCTTAGAGAACTTAGCAACAACCTTTTCTTTCATATATTTGATTGCTTCGTCGATTGGGAGAACTTTTGCCAATGTGAAGAATGCGCTCTGAAGAACTGTTGATGTGCGTTTTCCAAGACCAACTTCTGTTGCAAGTTTAACAGCATTGATTGTGTAAACAGTAATGTTGTTTTCTGCAATGTATTTTTTTGCTTCAGCTGGCAGATATTTGTCCAATTCTTCATCAGACCACTGACAGTTGATAAGGAAAGTACCGTTCTTTTTAACGTCCTGAACCATCTTATAGCCTTTGATGATATAAGACTGGTTATGACATGCAACAAGGTCAGCCTGGTTGATGTAGTATGGGCTCTTGATTGGTTTGTCACCAAATCTCAAGTGAGAAATTGTGATACCGCCAGTTTTCTTTGAGTCATACTGGAAATAAGCCTGGATGAATTTGTCTGTGTGGTCGCCAATGATCTTTGTAGAGTCTTTGTTTGCACCAACAGTACCGTCACCACCGATACCCCAGAATTTACATTCAACAGTACCAGCTGCTGCTGTAATTGGAGCAGGTTTTACTTCTGGCAGAGAGAGGTTTGTAACATCGTCTGTAATTCCAAGTGTAAAACGTGCTTTTGGAGAATCTTTTGCAAGTTCTGTAAATACAGCAAATACGCTTGATGGAGGTGTATCTTTTGAACCAAGACCATAGCGTCCGCCGCAAAGTTTAACGTCGCAAAGACCAGCTTCACGCAATGTTGTAGCAACATCGAGATAAAGTGGTTCTCCAAGAGAACCTGGTTCCTTTGTGCGGTCAAGAACAGCAAGCTTTTTGCATGTTTTTGGAAGTTTATCAAGGAATGCTTCTGAAACCCAAGGACGATAGAGGCGAACTTTGATAAGTCCAACTTTTTCGCCACGTGCGTTCAAATAGTCAATTACTTCTTCTGCAACGTCACAGAATGAACCCATACAAACAATTACGCGGTCTGCATCTGGTGCACCGTAGTAGTTGAAAAGGTCATAGTTTGTGCCGAGTTTAACATTGATTTTTGCCATGTATTTTTTAACAATTGCCGGCAAGTCAAGATAAACTGAGTTACAAGCTTCGCGGTGCTGGAAGAAAACGTCTCCGTTTTCGTGTGAACCGCGCATTGCTGGGTGGTTTGGATTAAGGGCATGTGCACGGAAAGCTTTTACAGCGTTCATGTCACACATTTCTTTAAGGTCTTCATAATCCCAAGTTTCAATTTTCTGAATTTCATGAGATGTGCGGAAACCGTCGAAGAAGTTTAAGAATGGAACTTTTCCTTCGATTGCTGCAAGGTGAGCAACAGGAGCCAAATCCATAACTTCCTGTGGGTTTGATTCTGCGAGCATTGCAAAACCTGTCTGGCGGCAGGCATATACGTCAGAATGATCACCAAAAATGTTCAAAGACTGACTGGCAACACAGCGTGCTGAAACATGGAAAACGCCAGGAAGCTGTTCACCGGCAATTTTGTACATGTTAGGAATCATCAAAAGAAGACCCTGTGATGCTGTGAAAGTTGTTGTTAAAGCACCAGCTGCAAGAGAACCGTGTACTGTACCGGCTGCACCTGCTTCTGATTCCATTTCGATAACTTTTGTCTGTGTACCGAAAATGTTCTTCTGACCGTTTGCTGACCACTGGTCAACAAAGTCGGCCATTGGTGAAGACGGTGTGATTGGGTAGATGCCGGCAACTTCTGTAAAAGCATAAGCTACGTGAGCTGCTGCCTGGTTACCGTCCATCGACTGTTTTTTTCTGGACATATATCCTCCTAAAAAATATTAACGAAATAAGTTTCTGAAAAAGTTCAAATTGATGTGGACGAGTGCAGAATGTCTAATACTTTTGGTTATGTTTTTTAGCAGCATAAACTTTCTGAATTAAAAAATTCATTTTTCATCAGCTTGATAAAAAAGACCCGTACACTTCAATTTACTTCCATATAGAAGAATTTGCAAGATGTGAGAAGTGTTTAAGCTTTAAATTTAAGAAAAACTCTCTATAAAAATGATGATTTTGGGAAAATTGAAATGCAGAAAAAATGGGTTTTGCATTAAAAAAGACACGCATTGAAAACAGCTTTAAAAGTTTATAAAAGCTGTTTTCAATGCATTTTAGAGTAATTTATGCAAATTGATTCATTATAAAAAAGCCCCCGTAAATTAATAAAAACGGGGGCAGCATACGCATGAGAAAAATCAATATTCCGTTGTTTTGAGCATAATTATTGATTTCAACTGTTTCTGTAAGTTTTTTCTATATAATCTTTTACGCCGTCAAGACCGTTTTTGCATAAAGCGCTTATAAACGGACGGGCAATCATTACCTGTTTTGCACCAAAATAAGAAGCAACATAAATGTCGCGCTTTTTTCTTATGCCGCCGTCAATCCAGATTTCTCCGCATGATTTTTTCAAAGCTTTGTGATGTTCTGCCAGAAAGTCAATTGTGCTGCCCGTGCGGTTGTCAACTCTTCCGCCGTGGTTTGAAATGACGACTATATCCGGGTGCAGTGTTTTTACAAGTTCAATGTCTTGTGTTGTAAAAACGCCTTTAATGGCAAAAGGCACTTTTAACACGTTGTTTGCATAATCTTTTATTTCTGTTAAAAGTTCTGCATTCTTTTTTTCAAGGCTTACAAGATTTCGCATTGTAATAATATTGTAAGCGTCTATGTCGATGCCGATTATTTCAGCAATGTTTGAAGCCCATTGTGCTCTTTCAATAATTTTCTGATTTGCATAAGGCTTTATAAAAACGGCAGCTTTTGTTTTCTGTTTTTCAACAGCTGCAATTCCGCTTTTTAGTTTTATGTCAGGGCAGCCGTCACCAATGCTCAATGGAATGTTTGCGCGGCAGCATGCTTCTATCATGTCAAAATAAAACTGTTCTTCAATAGCATAACCGACATTTTCGCAGCCGCCTGTTATTGGTGCAAGTCTTAATGCCGGAGGGTTATATTTAAAAAGTTCTTCATCTGAAACTTCGTTTCTAGGATAAATGTCCCAGTCGCTGCAGTTTAATTGAAAATTGATGTTTTTACGGATTCCGCCTGTACCGGGAAGTTCAGAAATACAGCCATTGCCTTTGCATTCTGTGCAGAAATGGCATTTTGGGGTAATTATACTCATATCTAGTCTATCGGCTTTTTTCTTAAGCCCTTGAGAATTTATGAAATTCGCAAGGGCTCAGGCTGTTTTATGTGCAAAAATATGCCTGTTTCAGTTTCCTAAAGAAATTCTTCCGCGGAAACTTCTTTGAAGTGTAAGTTTGTCTGCATATTCAAGGTCGCCGCCGACAGGAAGACCTGAAGCAAGGCGCGAAACTGAAACATTCAATTCTGAAAGCAGTTTCTGCACATAAAGTGCTGTGGTGTCGCCTTCTATTGTCGGGTTTGTTGCAATGATGACTTCCTGAATGTTTTCGTTTTTTACACGTTCAACAAGCTCGTTAAACGAAAGCTGTTCTGGTCCAATGCCTTCAAGAGGTGCAATGACACCGCCAAGCACATGAAAAAGACCGTGGTATTCTCTTGAGGCTTCGATTGTCTGAACATCCTGAGGCTGTTCAACAACGCACAGAAGATTTCTGTCGCGCAGAGGATCTGCACAGATTGAGCAGATATCTTTTTCGGTGTATGCACCGCAGACAGGACAAGGATGAATGCGTTCATGCAAAGTTAAAAGCTGCTGTGCAAGATTTTGGGCAAACGATTCGTCTGTTTTTAGAATGTGTATTGCAATGCGGGCGGCGCTTTTTTTGCCGATTCCGGGAAGTCTGGAAAATGATTCTGTTAAATCTTCAAGAGCGTTCATTTTATGCGTTTAATCCTGGAATGTTCAAACCGCCGACTAATGGTCCGAGCTTTTCTGTAATTAATTCGCGGATTTTTGCAAGTGCATCGCGATGAGCAGCAATTATTAAATCCTGAAGCATTGCAACGTCGCGTGGATCAACTGCAATCGGGTCTATTTGAAGTGAAGTGATTTCCATCTGTCCATTTACAGTAACTTTTACAATGCCGCCGCCCGAAGCGCCTGTTGCAGACATTGCTTTAAGTTCTTCCTGAACTTTTCCGAACTGCTGCTGAAGGTTTTGTGTGTTTTTCAAAAGCTCGAATGGATTAAAATTCATAATTTCCCCTTAAGATTTATATCATCTCTAAAAATATATTTTAGTGTTCTGTTATTTTTTGCATTTTCAATATAGCAGACTGCTTTAAATTTGAAAATCTGCTGTTTTGAGTTTTTGAAAAGTTCAGTTTAAGAAACCTGCGTTCCTTTAAAAACATGGCAAAGAAGTTCAACTTCTTTTGGTACCTGTTCCTGTGCAGCATCGTTTGCAGATGCAGCTTTTTCAAGCTGAACTTCAAATTGAACATTGCTGTTTTTTAGTTTTGAAAAAACTGAACTGATGTAATGAATTTCAGGTTCAATCTGGTTTTTCAAAAAAGGTTTTTCAATAAAACAAGTCAGCTTATTTCCAGTAAATGACCAGCGGACTGCATTTAATAAAGCAGTTCCAATCAGTGTTTTTTCAGACGAAATCTGTTCAATTCCTTCGTGCAGAAAAGCGTCAAAATCATCTGAAGAAAGTGCCTGTTCTGGCTGGCTTGTTTCTTCATGCCTGTTTTCAGAAGGGTCAAAACTTTGAAGAGCAGAAGCCGAATTGTCAAAATCATCTTGATATTCTTCTATTTCTTCTGAATCTTCTGAAGGTTCATACTGTGAAAAATAAGGTTCGTCCGGCTGGTTGTTTTGCAAGGCTGTTCCAAAATTCTGCACGGCCTGTGTCTGCTGTACAAATTGAGCACGCTGTTCAGTTTGTGCTGCCTGTGTCTGGTATTGAACAGCTTGAACATTCTGTACATTTTGTGCCTGCGGAACGTTGATTTGTGCGTTCTGATTTGTGTGGAATGTTTCATACCCGGACGCCTGCGGCAAGGTCTGCTGATTGTAATTTTGTGCAGCAGGCACTGTTTGCGGTGCTGCAGGTGCAGGCTGTATCGGGGCTGCATGGCTGTTTGCCATATTCTGCCGGTTAGAAGATTTCGGTGGTTCTTCTCCTGCCTGGTCAAAAGCCAAAGAAGCTTCCTGCATGTTAATCTGAAAATTCGGTCTGTTTTGCGGTGCAGGTTTCTGCGGTTGAGAAAATTTGCCGTAAGACATTTGATTTTGATGCAGTGCGGCATTTGTCTGTGCAGCAGGTTTAATTCTGCGGGTTTCCATTTGTTCTGCAGCAAAAGTATTAACCGGCTGATTTTGAACATGGTTCTGCTGAATTTCGGCTTGAACCGGCTGCTGAAACTGCGGCAAGGTCTGCTGTACAGGCTGAGTCATCTGCTGAACCTGCTGAAAAGATTGCTGCGGGCGGACTTCTGTTATATTGCGTCTTATCTGTTCAAAAGGGTTTGTATTTGCTGCTGTTACGGGTGCGGTTTCAGGTTTAGTTGTGCTGAAACCGCATTGGGCTAAAGGGCGGTTTCCTCCTTGAGGAAGTTCCTGTATGTTCGGTGCTTCTATTTTTGCACCGGCAGCAAGAAGGTTTCTTGCAGAATCAACAGCTTTTTTGACTTCAAAAGGAGAAACATAACCCGAAAGATATGTAAGTCTTGAAAGTGCAAGTTCCAGTTCAAAACGTGGCGAAAGTGAATAGCGCACATCTCTAAAGAGCTGCAGAAACATTGAAAGAGCCCGTTCAAGCCTTATGGCGTCCCAGTTTGCAAGAACTTTTTGAGAAAACCGTGAAGAAGAGCGGCCAAGCAGAGATTCTTTAGTTACACCGCTTTGAATTAAAAGCAGGTTTCTTAAATAATCTGCAAAATTGATTATAAACTGGTCGATTGAAACACCTGTCTGCAATATTGAATCAAGCTTTTCCAAAGCTGTTCCGCTGTTGCCGTCAATAAAAAGTTCGCAAAGCTCATTAAGATGGTCTGTGCTTGCAAGGCCAAGCTTGTCACGGATTTTTTCATAAGTTATGTGATCGCCTGAAAAAGCCGCAACCTGGTCAAAAAGTGTATAAGCATCGCGTACAGAACCTGTTGATTCTCTTGCAATCCAGTAAAGGGCTTCGTCATCGGCTTTTATGTTCATTTCTGCGGCTGCATCTGCAAGCAGGTTTTTTACGACTTCTGGTGCAACAAGACGGAAATTGAACTGCTGGCAGCGGCTTTTTATTGTTGCCGGAACTTTGTGCAGTTCAGTTGTTGCAAAAATGAAAATGACATATGGCGGCGGTTCTTCGATTGTCTTTAGCAGTGCATTAAAAGCGCTTGTTGAAAGCATGTGAACTTCGTCAATTATATAAATCTTGTAACGGGAACTGTTCGGTGGAAAAAGAACTTCGTCTTTTATCTGGCGCACGTCATTTACGCTTGTATTTGAAGCACCATCAATTTCAATGACATCTAAACTTGTGCCGCGTGCAATTTCGCGGCAAGTGTTACATTCGCCGCAAGGAGTGGCGTTCGGGCCTTTTTCGCAGTTTAATGCTCTTGCCAGAATTCGTGCACTGGAAGTTTTTCCACATCCACGAGGACCAGAGAAAAGATATGCATGAGCAATTTTGCCTGTTTCAATTGCATTTTTGAGTGTTGCCACAACAAATTCTTGACCGACCAGGCTTTCAAAAGTCTGAGGTCTGCGGCGTGTTGCTGTTACTTCATAAGCCATGCAAAAAAGCATAACGCAAAAACGCTTTGTTTACAAGAACACAAAAGTAATTCATACTCAGGATAAGGAGATGTACCAAATGAAAAAGTTAATCATTTCTGTTTTTGTCTTAATACTTAGTGCAAATGTTTTTCTTTTGGCAATCTGGATTCCTTCGAAGATAAAATATTAAAACACCCCTTAGTCAAATCTTACGATTTTGATGCCAGTAATGATAGTTTAGGATACTCTTTTACATTGAAACTAAAAAATGGGCATGTAATATACTTTGAAGATGTTAAATCAGATTTAACTTTTGGTAAATGGAGTGGAATACGCTATGTAAATGATGTTAAATTTTCTTTTGTAGAATATAAAAATTCTGTTAATAGCAGAAGCTTTAGTTATTTAAGACTAAAAGACTTATGTAAAGCAACAGGTACAAATTATAATGATGTTTTTTCTATATTGGATAATTATAATGAATTTTGTAGACTACTTAATACAGTACCTTGGGTTTGGGAAGAAGATAAAAATGCTGAAAAATTATGTGCAGAATATACAAATGATTATTATGTTTATTTATATAGATACACAAACGAGAAAGTTAACAAATTTATAGAAATCCCTGAAAATAAAGATTATTCAAATTACGGAAGAGAAACTTTTAAAATAGATTTCAATGACGAACCAACTAATTTTTTTGGAGACAAAAGTTTTTAGACAAAATCCATGACAACGCAAGCTGCATCAGATAAGTTCCTTGTAGTTTTTGCTTTGCAAAAACTACAGCGTTTCGCGGGCTGCAGTCTAATCTGTAGAACCAATTCCAAAGCAAAACCCAAAACAAGCAACCTGTCGCACCAGTCCTCACCAGTTTGGTTTTCGCTTTGGAGGGCTACCACATACTTTTGTTAGATTTAGCCCAAATTTGCAGCTCAATCCAAACGCGAAACTGTAATTAGCATTTGCTAATAACCCGAAAAGATGTCTTTTTGCACAATTAGCAAATGCTAACGGCCCGA
>JAZQNK010000061.1:0-2523 GCA_045627325.1 Treponemataceae bacterium
AATTGGAGAAAGTTCTTCTATTGATTTTAAATAATCATCAATTGAATCTTCTTTTGTAAGCACCTTAAAATTACTGATAGCTTCAGGAGTAAGAACATTTTTCTTTCGCTGAACTTTTGCAATTAACTGCTCAACCTGATATTGAATTACTTTTGGTTCTGTATCAGGAGTCTCTTTCATTGCATCTATAAGTTCTGTCATTTTTATTTTTGGCTTTTGAACAACAGGCTGCATGTCAATACTATCTTTAATATTGTCATAAACTCCTGCCGGGTCGTAAACATTAAAATGAGTCTTATTAATTTCTGGGCAACGGCGGGTGGCACGACCCATCATCTGTTCAAAAAGAATACGAGACTTAATACAGCGCATAAATACGATATTTGTAATGGAAGGAACATCTATTCCTGTTGTAAGCAAATCTACTGTAACAACTGTACTTGGGTACGATTCATTTTTGAATTTCTTAATCAGGTCTTCAATTTTCTTTTGATTTCCACCACCTGCAGATCCTGTAATTTTCATAACAGCTTCTTCTGGAATCTGTTTTTCCTGACACTGCTTTTTAAGGATATCAACAATCATATCCGCATGGTCATCATTTACTGCAAAAATTAAAGTTTTTCCCATTGTGTCGGGCAAATCGAATGTCAAATAACCCTGTCCGTATAATTCGGAAAAAACCAGTTCGTTAAATGGACGGGTTATGATATTGCGGTTAAATTTTTCTACGTCGTACTCTACTTCATCCGGCAAAATACGGGTGCTTTCTATAACGGTTTTGCTGTCCGGGTCATATTTGTCTACAAGTTCACCGGCTTCAAAATGAATGCCGTTCCGGCTTTTATCCGTAGAAATAATATACGGAACATCATGATCGCAAAGATAGCCTTCGTAAACTGCACGGCGATAAGAATATGTATAAACTGGCTCACCAAAAATCTGTGTTGTCTGTAATGCCGGTGTTGCCGTAAAACCTATTTTGGTTGCATCAAAATATTCTATAATGCTTCTGTATTTGCTCTGGTAATCCAGCTGGTCGCGGAATACGATTTCTTCATCGGTCATTTCTTTATCAAGAATATAACCGCGGTGGGCTTCGTCAATAATTACAAGATCAAAGTCTGTAACGGCAGGCATTTCGTCTCCGCCGTTGTACAAAATGCGCTGAACCATACCTTGAACTGTTGAAATTTGAAGTTTTGTTTCCTTATCTATTATTTTTTCATCAAGATTTTTAATGTTGTAAATGTCTGTGAGTGGCTGCAACTGATCCAGTTTTACTTCGCTGAACACGTCAAATGCCTGCTTGCCCAAAGAGTTGCGGTCTACAAGAAGAAGTATTCGCTTAAAGCGACCGGTTTTTAAGAAGCGGTAAATAAGGGCTAAGAAGGTTCTTGTTTTGCCAGTACCTGTTGCCATTGCAAGAAGTATTTCTTTTTTTCCTTCTGCAAGTGCTTTATCTACCGCATGGATTGCTTCTACCTGATATGGTCGTAAATTCAAGCCGTCTTTATTAGTAAGATCTGCATCATCATCAATCTGCTCAAAATTCTGTTTGATTTCTTCTTCATTTCGTGACAATAGTTCTTCAAGACCTTCTGGGCGCATCCAGCCCTGCAATGCACGAGGAGCTTCTGTTGGTTTTCTGAAATCAATAAACCAGATTCCAGATTTTGTTTCCAGCTGTTTAAGATATGGGCGTCCGTTTGTTGCAAAGGCAAAAGAAACTTTATATTTTCCCCACTGACCCTGCACATAATCTGCATCTGAATCTTTTATAAGTTCTGCATATTCTTTACATTGCCCGTCAATTACACATGGAATATCTTTGTGCTGGGCTTTTGCTTCAATTACGCCAACAAGTTTTTCACCAATAAAAAGTGCATAATCTGCATAACCGTGATTGTAGATTTTAGAATCTGTCTGCCATTCTGCAATGGCCATGTTATGACCCTTTTTAGGTTTTGTTCCATTAAGTTTTTGATTAAGGACATTTGTATCGCATTCCCAACCAACTTTACGGAGCTGTTCATCAATAAGTTCCCGAGTTTCTGCTTCTGTAAGTGGACGAGCTCTGTTAGCTTTCATAGAACGATTTTTTCGTTCTGAAATTTGAACTTTTGGAGCTTCTTGAGCCGCGACAGTCGCCTGTGCAATCAATAGATTTTCAGATTCTTCTTCATTTTTTTGTTCAGGAGTAAACTCAGCTGGCTTTTTAATTTTTACAATGAACTTTTTCTTTGCTACCGCATTCAGTTTTTCTGGAGCGACATATTCCTTGTATTCAGGATTCTTGTTATTACCATAAGTTCCTGCAAACCAGAGACAAAGGCTGTAAGATATTGGTAAAAGTTCACGCACCAAAATAGAAGAATCCAAATCTTCGTGAACCGCTTCATTTCCGATTTTTCTAAGCTTTGTAAATGATTTGGCAAGGAGTGAATTTATGATTCCATAATCTTGAAGAGTGTTGATTCGAGTTACTTGAGGCACATCATTGATATTCCCGGTCGGACAAAC
>JAZQNK010000062.1:0-48872 GCA_045627325.1 Treponemataceae bacterium
GTCTTCCTAAGACCGCTTGGCCTCCGACTTCTGCATTTTGCAGGGAAAAACATCTGTTTATCTTACAGAAGTTTTTCAGCCGATTATTGAAAAAATCGGTGCGCTTGCAGATGGTTACGTTTACGGTACTGATAATGAAAAAGATAAGTCAGTCCGCATTATTGCAGACCACAGCCGTTCTGCTACATTTATTCTTGGTGACCAGAAAGGTGTTACGCCAGACCGTGTTGGTGCCGGTTATGTCCTTCGTCGTTTGATTCGTCGTGCTGTTCGTCACGGAATGAAGCTCGGAATTGAGAAAGACTTTATGGCAGAAATTGCAGAAGTTGTAATTGCAAACTTTAAGAACGCTTATCCTGAACTTGAAGAAAACAGAGAAAAAGTTCTCAAAGAGCTTACAGCCGAAGAAGCCAAATTTAGAGCTACTCTTAAAAAAGGTGAAGCTGAGTTTCAGAAGATGCTTCCTAACTTGATGAAAAATCCTAAAAAGATTATTTCAGGAAAGGTTGCTTATAACCTTTATGAAACATTTGGTTATCCACTTGAACTTACACAGGAACTTGGTGCCGAGAATGGTTTCACAGTTGATGTAGAAGGTTTTAAAGAAGCTGAAAGAAAAGATCAGGAACTTTCAAGAACACAGAGTGCAGGCACTTTTAAAGGCGGTCTTGCAGAACGTTCTGAAATTACTACAAAGTATCATACAGCAACGCACCTTTTGCAGGCTGCATTGCGTCAGGTGCTTGGACCTCATGTAGCACAGAAAGGTTCAAACATTACAGAAGAACGTATGCGCTTTGACTTTTCTCATCCTGCTCCAATGACAAAAGAAGAATTGCAGCAGGTAGAAAATATCGTAAATGAACAAATAAAACGTAA
The DNA here is from genome assembly GCA_045627325.1 of Treponemataceae bacterium. Taxonomy (GTDB): domain Bacteria; phylum Spirochaetota; class Spirochaetia; order Treponematales; family Treponemataceae; genus UBA1240. Next base: position 880 of record JAZQNK010000062.1, read on the forward strand.
CCTTCCGGTTAAAATGGAGATTATGAGTTTAGACGATGCCAAAAAGAGCGGAGCAACTGCTCTTTTTGGCGAAAAATATGAGTCAAACGTAAAGGTTTATACTATTGGTGATTTTTCAAAAGAGGTTTGTGGCGGACCTCATGTAGAAAACACTGGAAATCTTGGTACGTTTGTTATTTTGAAAGAGCAGTCTTCTTCTGCCGGTGTTCGCAGAATTAAGGCTGTGTTAAAGTAAATCAACAGCAGTTTGCCGTTGTTAAAAGTTTATGAATCAAAAGCACAGAATGTTTGTAACTTTTGTTTCAATGCTTTGTTTTAATCCAGAGATGCTTATCTTTTGATAGCGCTTTCTCTGTTATGATGAAAAATGAAAGAGGTTTTTTCATGAAAAGAAATATTTTGTTGAGTGTTTTCCTTGTTGCAACTATGTGTTCCGTTTTTGCTCAGAACAATCTGCAACCTTTAGCAACAATTAAAGTTAACAAATCTGAAACAATTACACTTGGACAGTTGAAATCTAGAGTTGAAGTTTATCAACGTCAGTCTGGTGCTTCAAGTTTTACCCTTGAACAGAAAAAAGAAGTTCTTGATGTAATGATTGAAGAACGTCTTCTTGTTCAAAAAGCGATTAAGAGTGGAACAACTGTTACTGATTCTGAGCTTGATCAGTATTTCTGTGGTACCCTTTCTAATATGGCTGGAAAAGAAGTTACCGAACGTGAATTTGGTGAACTTGTTCAGACAGAAACAGGAAAAACATTTGATCAGTTCATGAAAGAACAGGTTGGAATGACTGTTTCAGAATATAAAAACTTTTTGAAAAGTCAGCTGATTGCACAGCGCTATGTAATGTCTGTTAAACAGAAAGAGATTGAAGGAACTACAGTTTCAGACGCAGAAGTTCGCGATGCGTATGAGATTAATAAATCTGCATTTGTGCAGAGTGATACAATGAAGATGTTTCTTGTATTGGTTCCAAAGAATGGTGATAATGCAGCAGCGAAATCTTTAGCTACTTCTTTATATAATGACTATAAGTCAAAAAAAGTAACGACAGATGGTCTTACAAAGCAGATGGAATCTTCTAAGAAATTTCAGGCAGGTACTATTTATGTAAGCAAGAGTGCAACAGCAGCAGCTCAGCTTGGAATTGATTATGCTACATTGCTTGAAATGTTCAAAAAGTCAAAAGGATTTGTTTCAGAGGTTTCTGAAACAGATGTTGACTATCAGTTCTATACAATCCTTGATAAATATGATGCCAAGATGTTAGGTTTGAGTGATCCTGTAAGTCCTGGACAGTCTGTAACAATTTATGAATATGTAAAGAATAATCTTTTGAGCGAAAAAAGAAATATGGTTTTCCAGCAAGCTCTTGAGACTATAACAAAAGAGCTTAAAGTTCCTGCAAACTACAAGATGGAAAAATCAGGTGCAGCTCTTGATAAGCTGCTTAATTGGTAGGAAGTTTCTGTGGCCAGAAGAAAAAGCCGGATAATTGCATTTCAAGCATTGTATTCATGGGATGTAAATGGTTTATCTCTTGAAGACTTGCTTGAATTTGCATGGGTTGATGAAGCAACGCTGAAAAAGCTTGGTGATGACAATTTAACTTTTTCGCGTATGCTTATCAGCGGAACAATTGAAAATATTAAAAAAATAGATGAAACTATTGAATCTCATCTGACAAACTGGGATTTTTCACGTTTGAATAAAGTTGATTTGGCAGTTCTGCGAATCAGTGTTTATCCGCTGCTTTTTCAGCAGGATATGCCTTCAACTATTATTATTGATGAGGCAATAGATATTTCTAAGGAATATGGTTCAGACGATTCCTATAAGTTTATAAATGCAATTTTGGACAGTATAAAAAAATCTTGTCGCAATGCATAAGGGCTACTATGGAAAACGTATTTTGCCACGGTAACAAAAAAAAGACTCTCTGTTTTCAGGCGGGTCTTTTTTTTGTTTTATTTACATTTTGTGGTTCATTCTTGTTTACAGGATGCAGCAAAAAAACATTAGATTTTTCGTTTGCAACATCAATGGATAATGTTGATTCTTTTATTGCATTAGGTCAAATGAAAGAAGCAAATGAATTGTTAAAAGATGCAGCAAATGTGGCATCTGAACCTAATGAGTGGTTTGCTATTTATAAGCGTTATTTAAAAACCGGCAATTTAAAAGATGCTGGAAAAGTTATGAAAAAAGCTTATAAAAAATGTCCTGGCAGTGCAGAAGTTGTTGCAGTTTATGCGCACCACCTTATAAAAGAGAAAGATTTTAATGCTGCAGAAAAAATAGCAGAACGATTGCATGGGACACCTTATGGTTCGTTGTTAACCGAAATACGTCTGAAAAAAGCAAAAGCAGATAATGATTATTTTAAAAGAGACTTTGTCCAGAGTTTTTGCGATGCTGCTTATGCAACTGGAAATGATCAGTATTTGCGAAATGCAGCTGTCATAGAAGCTTATAATGGTTTTATGCAGGAAGCACTTGCATTGCATCCTGCTGGAGAAACATATAACGAAGATAAGCTTTTTTGGGCTCTTATTTCTTATGATGCAGGAAATTTTACGCAGACATATATTGATTTATCAACGATGGAACCTTCGGCAGAGGTTATGATTCTAAAAGCTGACGCTGCCCTTTATCTTGATGAACAGAAAGCTGCATTCGAATTTTGGAAAGAATCTTTGAAATACGATCCAGGTTTTTCACCTGTTCCGTATTATAATCTTGCACATTATGCTGAATTGAATGATATGCAGCCTGAACGTGGTGAATTTCTGGTTCTTTTAATTAAATATTTTCCAGATTATGTTCCAGGTCTTGCTTCTTATGGAAATTATGCATATGACGTTACTCACCGAAAAGCAGAAGACCCGATAACTGCAGCAGTGCGCAAAGCAGGTTTTAAATCTTTGAGTATGGAAGCTCAGGACAGTGCTCCTGTTATTCCTGTAGAAGATGCTCTTGCCAGAATGGAATATTTAATAGAACAGACTGGTGATGCTTCTATAACAGTTGAGCGTGCAAAGCTTTTATGGAAAAATGCAGAAAAATCAAATGACGAAAAGCTAGTTGATGTATGGCTTTTGCTTGAAAAAAATCCACAGAATGAAAATTTAAAGCATTATGCAGTCTGGCTGTTATGTAAATTAAAAAGATTTGATGAAGCTCAAACAATGTTTAATAAATTTTTGACAACAAAATATGGCAGCACAAATCTTGAAGAAATAGCAGGTTCTTTATCAGCAACTGAATGTGAGTATGCTGCTTATCTTTCTGCTATTAATGTTCCAAATGAAAAAACGCCAGATTACAGCGTTGCTTTAAAGCTGTATAAAATGCTTGATGAGCATAATACAAAAAGTGTTCCTGTTTTGATGAATTATGGTTTGATAAAATATACAGAATCGCATCTTCAGGATGCATTCAGCTTATATAACCGTGCTTTGCGTTTGACAAGTGATGAAAAGACAAAGGGAGAAATTCAATATAGAATGGGCTGTGTTTACGCTGCCCAAAAAGATATTAAAAATGCCCTGATGTGTTTGTCTTATTGTCTGCAGTTAAATCCAGAGCATGCAAAAGCAAGATTACTTTATAAAAGGCTTGATGGATTAAGCAAAGATTGACGGAATAAACTGAAAAAATCAAATATAAAAAAAGCTGTCGCTTTGATTTTTTTCCATTTCAAAGTGGCAGCTTTTTTTTATCTGTTTTTATTTGTATTGATTATTGTCAGTCAATTACTGCAATAATATCAGCAGCTTTTAAAATTAAATGATCTTCTCCGTCAATTTTTACAGCTGTTCCGGCATATTTATCATACATAACGCGTTCGCCGGCTTTTACTTTGATTTTTTCTTTGTCATCACCTACCGCAATAACAACTGCTGTCTGTGTCTTTTCCTGTGCTGTATCTGGAATGATAATTCCGCTTGCTGTTTTAGATTCAGTTTTTTCTGTTTTTACCAATACACGGTCTGCCAATGGTCTAACTTTCATATATCCTCCGGGGAATAAAGAACAAATTTGAACATATTTTTTAATGTTCCATATCATTAATATACGAATTTTGCCATGACATCGTCAAGAAAAAAATAATTTTAATAGATTAATTTATTAAGGTTTGTGTGAATAGAGTCGAAAAAATCAATTTTAATTGTCTTCTGTCAGTTGAAATTGAAAGCGTGGCGTTACAGCTTCAATAAAGAATTGAATTATGTTAAAATGATTTTATGAGTGATTTTGTCCATCTTCATGTCCATTCAGATTATTCTCTTCTTGATGGTGCTTCTAAAATTAATACGCTTATTGACCGTGCCAAAGAATTAGGCATGACAGCGCTTGCTTTGACAGACCATGGAAATATGTTCGGTTCTCTTCGTTTTGAGCAGGCTTGCCATAAAGCTGGAATTAATCCGCTTGTCGGCTGTGAATTTTATGTTGCACCAGGCAGCAGGCATGAGCAGAAAGGTTCCGAAGAGGGCAACAGATATTATCACTTGATTTTGATTGCGAAAAATGTTCAAGGTTATAAAAATCTTTGTATGCTTACAAGCCGTGCCTTTACCGAGGGCATGTATTATAAACCTCGAATTGACCTTGAACTGCTTGAAAAATATCATGACGGTTTAATCTGTCTTTCAGCTTGCCTTGCAGGTCAGCTTCCTCAATTATTGCTTGCCGGTAAAAGGAAAGAAGCAGAAGAACTCGTAAAAAAGTACAGGGACATTTTTGGTCCAGACCATTATTATATTGAGCTTCAAGATCATGGAATTCCAGACCAGCGGAAAGTTGCACCAATGCTGATTGATGTTGCACGTACTGTGGGTGTTCCTATGGTTGTTACAAATGATATTCACTATGCACGCCCGGATGATGCAGCTGCACAGGATATTTTGCTTTGCGTTGGTCGAAAGAAGATGAGAAGTGAGCCGCATGGTGCAGAAGCTTATGCAGGTGGTCAGTTTTATATGAAGAGCGGCGAAGAAATGGCTCAACTTTTCCCTGATTATCCTGAAATGATAACAAATACTAAGCGCATTGCTGATATGTGCGATTTGACAATTCCGCAATATAAAACACAACAGTTGAAAGACTGTCTGCCTGTTTATGAAATTCCAAAAGAATTTGCAACGCAAGATTTATATGTTCTTTATCTAGTTGAAACAGGTTTGCGCAAACGCTATAAGACAATTACAAAAGAAATTGTTGACCGTGCAATGTATGAGCTTGGCATTATCTTTCAGATGGGCTTTTCGGGCTATTTCTTAATTGTCTGGGACTTTATTAACTGGTCAAAAACGCATGGAATTCCAATCGGACCTGGACGCGGTTCTGGTGCGGGTTCTCTTGTTGCATATGCAATGACCATTACTGACATTGATCCATTCAGATTTAAATTAATTTTTGAACGATTCTTAAACCCTGAACGTGTAAGTATGCCTGATTTCGATGTTGATATGTGTTTCGAAGGACGGCAGGATGTTATCAAATATACACGCGAACGGTATGGTGATCCGCAGGTTGGTCATATTGTAACATTTGGAACATTGAAAGCTAAGGCTGTTATTGCAGATGTTGGCCGTGCTTTGGGTATTCCGCTTTCTGATGTTAACATGCTCAAAAAATGTATACCGGAAGGTATGAAAGTACACTTAAAAGATGCTTTTGCAGAACCTGATGAAAAGCACCCTGATTTTGGTCAGCTTCGACCGTATCGTGATGACCCGCGCTATAAAGAACTTTTTGATTTGTGTTTTAAGCTTGAAGATGTAAACCGAAACACATCGCTTCATGCTTCGGGTATCGTTATCGGTCGAAGTGAACTGCCTGAATGGGCGCCGGTTTATAAAGATTCTAAAACTGGAAAAGTCGCAGTTCAATATACAATGGACATAATTGAGCCTTGTGGTCTTGTAAAGATGGACTATTTGGGCTTGAAAACATTGACTCTTATAAAATATGCAGAACGAATTATCCGAAAGCGAAAAGGTTTTGAAAATTTCAAAACAGAAGAAGTTTCTGAAAGTGATGAATTAACTTTTGATTTGTTCTGTCGTGGTGACACTGTTGCAGTTTTTCAGTTTGAAAGTCCTGGTATGCAGAAAATTTTGCGCGAAGCACAACCTAGACGTCTTGAAGATATTGTTGCCTTGAATGCTCTTTATCGTCCAGGTCCAATGGATTACATTCCAAAGTACATTGAAGGAAAACTTCATCCAGAAACTGTTACTTATCCAGACCCGTGTCTTGAAGATATTTTGAAAGAAACTTACGGTGTAATGGTTTATCAGGAACAGGTTATGCAGGTTGCGCAGCGCATTGCAGGTTTCTCTCTTGGTGGTGCAGATATGCTTCGCCGTGCAATGGGAAAGAAAAAACTTGAAGTTTTGATGCAGAAAAAAGAAGAATTTATTGAAGGTGCATTAAAACAAGGTTTTGCAAAAGAGCATGCTGATGAAATCTTTGAGATTATGGTTCCGTTTGCGGGCTATGGTTTTAACAAAAGCCATGCAGCGGCATATTCTGTTGTCGCTTATCGAACTGCATATCTAAAGGCACACTTTCCGGCAGAATTTATTGCGGCTAACTTGACGAACGAAATTACAAGTACAGATAAATTGCCTGAATATATTGCAGAAGGTCGTTCAATGGGAATTGCAATTGACCCGCCTGATGTAAATCGCTCGGATAAAGTTTTTGATGTTGTTGACGGGCGCATCGTTTATGGTCTTTTGGGCATAAAAGGTTTGGGTGAAGCTGCTGCAGAAGAAATTATAGCTAAGCGGCAGAAAGATGGCCCGTACAATAGTTTTATGGATTTTCTTGACCGCGTAGATTTGCATACAGTAAATAAAAAAGCAATTGAAGTAATGATTAAAACTGGCTGTTTTGACAATGTGGACAGTCTTCCGCGTTCTGTGCTTTTCTTGAATCTTGAAAATGCTGTTGATTATTCTGACCGCAAAAAAGAAGATACAAAATACGGTCAGGTCAGTTTATTTGAAGAAGCAGGCGAAAAAGAATACGCAGATTTTGTTTTTCAGCAGGTACCAGACTGGACCATGCAGGAAAAACTTGCAATTGAAAAAGAACTTATCGGTTTTTATATTTCAGGTCATCCTCTTGATGAATATCGCAGTGTTATTGAAAAAGCAGAAACTTTTAATGTCGCAGAACCTTCAAGAGCACAAAAAGACAAGATTTATACTATAGTTGGAATGGTCAAAAGTATTCGTACTATTACAACAAAGACGGGCAAACTTATGGCATTCTGTCAGTTTGAAGACATAAACGGCAATATGGATTTGACCTTTTTCCAGAAACCTTGGGAAAAATTTGCTCCTGTCTTGAAAATTGATGGAGTTTATGGATTTAAAGGCAAAGTCGATCTTTCAAGAGACACGCCGTCATTTTTGGTTGATGATGTAATTGATCCAAAAGATTTGCAGGAACGCTCTGTAAGGGAAGTTCATGTAAAACTTGAAAATAAGATAAAAACAGACAGAGATTTGCAGCCGTTGAAAAATTATCTGTTTGAAAAAAGCGGTAACTGCAAAGTATATTTTCATATTGAGATTGGCAGCAAATCATATGTTGTCATGGCAAATCAGCAGCTTGCAGTTCCTTCAGATAATGAATTCCTTGCCAGTGTAAAAGAATTGCCTTTTGTTGAAACTGTATGGAAAGAATAGCAGATTTACTGTAAATTAGTTTTGTATTTAAATTAAAATTATAAAAAACGAGGTGGATTATGTTAATGAATATTTTGAGTTTAATTTCTCTGCTTGTTTCTGTTTATACATTACTGCTTTTTGTTCGTGTTATTTTAACATGGGTTCCGTCAATGGAATATTCAAAATTCGGCAGATTCCTTGCTGAAATTTGCGATCCTTTTCTGAACATATTCAAAAAAGTGCGTTTTCTGCGTGCAGGCAATATTGATTTTACACCGATGCTTGCAATCGGTTCTCTTGTAATTGTTTCTTCTGTTTTGCAAAGCATAATTAACAGCAGACGAATTTCTGTTGGTGTAATAATTGCAAGCGTAATTAATTTGTGCTGGTCTGTAATAAGCACTGTTTTTGTTGTATTTATCGTTGTTGTACTTATCAGATTAATTGTAAATTTTTTGAATAAAGATACAGATTCTCAAATCTGGGTTCAGCTTGATAAAATGATTTCGCCTGTTGCATATCATCTTTCAAATATGATTTTCCCGAAAAAATACATAAAGTATCAGACTGTTCTTATTGTAACTCTTATAGCGCTTGTAGTTTGTTATTTCCTTTTGGAATTTATTCTTCTGTTTATTGCCGGCTTTTTTGCAAGTTTGCCATTTTAATGGGAAGTTTGCAAAAGCTTTAAGTTTTTATAGGAGGCAAACCGGTTATTTCCGGCATGTATGAAACTTCGCGAAATTTCTGTTCCTGTTACCTCTCTACATGGAGTAGGTGCGTCAACTGCAAAATTATTTTCGCATCTCAATATTTATACAGTCGGGGATTTATTGAGTTATTGGCCTCGGCGTTTTGACGACCGTACTAAATATGTTCCGTTTAATCAATTTGCACACCAGAAAATAAACACTATTGCAAAAGTTGTTGCCCACGAATGGTTCGGTTATGGAAACATGCGGACGCTTAAAGTTATTGTTGAAGACGAAACAGCCCGCGCTGAACTGGTCTGTTTTAACAGGTCTTTTCTTGAAAAAACACTTTTTATTGGTGCTTCGGTCTGCATAAACGGCAGTTTCAGTCTTCGTTATGGAAATATTCAGTCTTCTTCTTTTGAAGCAGAACCTTTGTCTTTTGAAACTGCAAAAAATATTTTTGAAAAGTCATCTTTAGACTGTTTGAACAATGAGCCGCTGTCTGAATATTTTCAAAAAAGAAAAATTCTTGCAGTTTATCCTTTGACGGCAGGTTTAAGTCAGTCTGCTTTGCGAAAGGCGGTTGCACGCGCCATAAAAGAATATGCAAAGGGCATTTCTGATGAATTGCCGGAAGATGTTATTCTGCGTCATAAACTGCTGCATAAAGCAGAATGCATAACTGCAATGCACATGCCAAAATCTCTTGAAGAAGCAGAAAAAGCGCGCATCAGCCTTATTTTCGAAGAACTTTATCAGTTTCAGATTCAAATAGGACTGCGTTCGTTAAAACACCGTGGAAAACTGCCGGATGATACGATTTTTTCATCAACCTCTTCTATTATAGAAGAAGCAAAATCTTCAAGTGAAAATGGATCTGCTGTTTCTGCTTCAAAAGCAGCACAGGATACAATTGAAGTCTGTTTTTTAGACAATCTTTCTCCACGGCAGAAAATTGTGCTGAAAACATTGAAATTTGAACTTACCATAGACCAGAAAAAAGTCATTGCAGAAATGAATGCGGATATTGACCGCTCTTATGATTTAAAAACGCCTTATTCAATGGCGCGGCTTCTTCAGGGCGATGTTGGTTCCGGAAAAACACTTGCAGCTTTTTTTGCATGTCTTCGGGTCATTGATTATGGCGGTCAATGTGCAATGCTTGCGCCGACGGAACTTTTGGCAAGGCAGCATGCAGAAAATGCAGCAAAGCTTTTGGAATGTGCAAATGTTTCAATTGCATTTTTGACCGGCAATATTAAAGCTGCCGGCAGAAACCGGCTTTTAACAGAACTAAAAACCGGTAACATAAATCTTGTAATTGGAACACATGCGCTGTTTTCGCACAATGTACAGTATTTTGATCTTCGTCTTGCAGTAATTGATGAGCAGCATCGGTTTGGTGTTTTGCAGCGCAATGCAATTCTTGAAAAAGGCCGCCGTATTGCGGTGCAGAATGCAGAGCATGAAAATCAAACTTTGCCGCCGCAATCGTCTTATATTACACCGAATTTGCTTATGATGTCGGCTACACCGATTCCGCAGACTCTTGCACTTTCTGTTTTTGGCGATCTGGATGTTTCTATTATAAAGTCGATGCCACTTGGCCGCCTGCCGATAAAAACCCATTTGACAAAACAGGGCAGCGAAGAAAATGTTTATCGCTATGTAAGGTCTGAATTGCAGGCAGGAAGGCAGGCTTATTTTGTTTATCCATTGGTTGAACAGGGTGAAACCGATGAAGAGCAGGGCGGTACAGGGTTAAAATCTGCAGAGCAGATGTTTGAATTTCTTTCTGAAAAGATTTTTCCAGAATACCAGATTGCATTGATTCATTCAAAAATTGAAGAAAACGAACAGCGTGAAATTATGCAGAAATTTAATGAAAACAAAATACAGATTCTTGTTGCAACAAGCGTTGTTGAAGTTGGTGTAGATGTTCCTAATGCAACGTGCATGGTTATTGAACATGCAGAGCGTTTTGGTCTTGCTGCTTTGCACCAGCTTCGCGGACGTGTCGGCAGAAGCAGTTTGCAGTCGCATTGTTTTTTAATTTATTCAGAAAAATTAACAGAAGAAGGCAAATCAAGATTAAAAGCGCTGTTTGAAAGCACAGACGGTTTTTATATTGCAGAAGAAGATCTGCGGCTTCGTGGACCTGGCGAAGTACTTGGTGTTCAACAGTCTGGCTATCTTACATTGTCTATTGCAGATCCTGTGCGCGATGCAGAAATAATGAACATTGCCCGTACAGAAGCTTTTAATCATATTCGCGATGGAATTTTTCAGGAATAATAATGTTTTGAAAATTGCAGTTTTTAGAAACATGCATAAAAAATGCACCTCCTAAAATTGAACTTTATTTGTCCAGCTGTAGGGGTGCACTTCATTATGTGCTTTTTTGTTTAACTGTTAAGCTACATAGCTTTCAAGACGAATTCTTCTATTATATTGGCGCATATGTACAAATGCACTTTTTTCAATCTGGCGTACGCGTTCTTTTGTTATGTTCAAAAGTTTGCCTACAGATTGAAGTGAAAGTTCTTCCTGATTGTTGAAACCATAGCGATAGCGCAAAACCTGAGCTTCTCTTTGTGGAAGTGTTTCTAGTGTATCGTGCATGTCCCGTTTTAAATTTTCTTCAATTGCCTGTTCTTCAAGAGATGTTTGTTTTTCATCAATAATTGAATCACCTACAGTTTTTGAAGTTTCTTCATGTGAAGAATTGTTTGCTGCAATTGGTGCATCAAAAGAAATAAATTCTTTAGAAATAAGCATGATTTCGCGTGCATGTTCTTTTGAAATATCAAGTTCACATGCAATTTTTTCAATTTCTTCTTCAAAAGACATGCCTTTTGACATGTTCTGTCGTATTTTATCAAGTTTTCGCATTTCTTGAATTTTGTTTGCAGGCAGTCTGATTATTCTTCCTTTTTCTTCTATTGCTTTAAGCATTGAACGTCTAATCCACCAGACAGCATAAGACAAAAATCTAAAACCTTTGCTTGGGTCAAAATGATCAATTGCTTCAATAAGACCAAGATTGCCTTCGCTTACAAGGTCTTCAAAATCAAGACCAAGATTTTGATATTGTTTTGCAAGTTTTACTACAAATTTTAGATTCGATGTAATAAGCTTGTCTTTAGCTGCTTTATTTCCATTTATTGCTTTTTGTGTAAGTTCATTTTCTTCTTCTTTTGTCAAAAGCGGGATGTTGCTGATTTCTTCGAAATAAAATCCCATAGCACTGTCTTTGTTTGAATATTTTTTATCAAGCATTGTTTTTTTCCTTCTGAGGTTTTTAACCTTCTGAATGATTTTATAAGTTCCAATTTCTTTTTTTTAGAACTTTCAGTGTTTTCACAAAATCTTTACATAAATTATTTAGCAAAAAGTGTGCCAACTTTTTAAAAAGAAAAAATATTTTTTTGCGTTAATGAATCAATGTGGGGTTTCGTTATTTTTGCAGATTTTAGAATAATAAATGTTTTAATTATTTATATTATAAAAAGATATGTAAAAATGTCAGATGCTTTAAAATTTAGTCAGAACAGTCTTTGGCATTCATTCAGTTCATTTTTTTTCAACATGTTGATTTAATAAAAAAAAGATGTGTCAAAATGAAACACTCGATATCTAGCATGAATAAGTTGTGTTATTTTGACACGTTTTTCGATTATTAATTCTTATAGAAATATAGAAAATTGATTTGTTTAAAAGTTTTTCGTGTTCAGCAGCCTGCTTTTTATCAAGATGAACGAAAAATAGTTTCGGTTTATTTTGAAAACTGCATTTCTTGCTGCTTGTTCCTGACATGTTGATTCAAGCTTAAAAATAAAAAAAATGAAAATTTGTCCCAATAAAAGACAAAAAAAATAAAAATAACTAGATATATCTATAAAACCTAAATGTAGTTTGTTCATGCGTTGCATTTTAACTACAGTCTGATGCATGCGGCTGTATGCAAAATGTACAGCTGATTAAAAAATCAGGCATCAGCTATTTTGTTTTATGGAGAATTTGTGAAAGTGAAAAAGCTTAATATTCTGTTTGGAGCATTCCTGTTTGTGCTGGTTATTTCCTGTTCTGGTGCTCCTGGTAGTGTCAGTGTTTTAAGCGGCGATTTTGAAACACCTGAATTGAAATTGCTGTCATGTGAAAGCAGCGATGAAATTTCTCTTATTTTTTCAAAACCAGTAACTGGAACTTTTATTGAAGTTGGTCAGGCTTCAAACCTGCAGATTGAAAGTGCACTTTACTGTGCTTTAGACAAAAAGATTGAAGCTGAATATATTCAGAAGAATTCATCTGTACTTGAAATTAAATTCAGGGAACCCACTAAAGTCGGTGAATCTTATATAGTAAGAGGTACTGTAATTGATGAAAATAAAAATACTTTGACTTTTGCGTCTGTGTTCAGCGGTTATAATGACCGTGTACCGGAGCTTGTTTTAAGTGAAGTACAGACGAAATATTCAAATCCAAAAGCTGAATTTGTAGAAATATACGCAAAAACCCAAGGGAATCTCTCTGGTGTATGTATTTATTCTGCATATGACGGTGCAAAAAAACGTTATGAATTTCCGCCTGTTGATGTAAAAGCCGGTGAATATATTGTTGTTCATTATCGAAACATTGAAGCAGACACAGTGAATGAAACTGGTGAAGATTTAAAAATTTCAAAAGGAACTTTTTCGAGTAACTCAAGAGATTTATGGCTGGATAATACAAGTGCAAGGCTTGGAGATAAAACAGATGTAATTCTGCTTGAAAAAAGTGCAGACGGCACTGTTCTTGATGCTGTCGCGTATGCAGATTCTTCTCTTGAGGACTGGCCAAAAGAAATTTACAAAGAAGCACTGCACCGGGCTGCAAAAGATGGCGTCTGGCAGGATGAATCGATAAAAAATGCTGTTAATGGTGATAGGATTTCTGTAACGCGAACTTTATCAAGACAGGGCAGCCTTGATAAGGCAGATGTTTATAATAAAAGTGCATGGCTTGTAACTGCAACAAATACAGCAAGTCCGGGCGGTCCAAATTCCAGCAGGGAATAATAGTGTTTAGAGATGTTTTGGTGGCAAAGCAATGAAACCTGTGTTTGTTTTTATGCGTGTTATATAATCTTGTACAGATTCCAGAGGTTTTTCAAAAGTAACGCCACCAAGACAATGCATGTTTGTTATATCGTGCATGTCAGAGCCGCTTGTTCCTGGAAGGTTATGCAATTTTGCATATTCAATTGCTTTTTCGTTTTCTTCCGGCTTGTTTGCAGCATTATAGACTTCAACTGCATGAACATCATCTGGATGCAGGTTTATAGATTTGATATAACTTCGCATTCTGTACGGATGAGCTTGAATCATTAGACCGCCTGCACTGTCTATCATTTTGAAAAGTGCAGCGTGAGAAACATTCATTATTTCAGGGTGTTCTATAAGCCATTCTTTTGTTATGCCGTAAAGCAGGTATTCATCGCCTGAAAAGTTGTATTCAATGCCGAAAAAGACGGAAAAATCTGTGCCGCGTGCTGCTTCTTTTGCATGTTCGTAGCCGAGGCAATATGCTTCAACTTTGTCTTGCCAGCTGAGGTCTCTGTCAATTGCGCAATTTCCATTAAAGAAATGGTCTGTAATGAAAAAACCAGAATAACCAAGTTTTCGATATGCGTCTACGGCTTCTGCACCTGTCGTTACGGCACAGGCACTTGCTTCTGCTGTATGTAAATGTGTTTCGTATATGTAATTTTTCATAGAAAGTAATTGTATTTTACAAAAAAAAATAAATCAATTCAATCATGAATACAGTACTAAAAAGTTAGAAAATCTGTTTTTGAAGAAAACATAATGTTCTGAGCCGGTTTTATTCTTTTATACGGCAGCTATGCTGCAGATTTGTTTTGTGATTGTGTTGAAGATTTCAATTTTAAGTTTTTTATTGAATGTGACGTGTTTTTTTGTTTATAAAAAAAAGGGCTGCCTGTTTTTTTTAGACAGCCCCATAAAATTTAAATTTTAAAAGTCTGAAAAATGCTATTCTGTTTTTTTGCTTTTTTTCGGCTTTTTCTCGCTTGCCGGCTGTTCTTCGCCTGTGCTTTTTAAAAGTTTTACAGAAGCGCCTTCTTCTGTTTCAAGCTGTGTCCTTTTTCCGATAATGACTTCTCGTGCGGCATGTGCAGCAGCAATTTGTTCTGCAACAATTGAAGCATTTTCTTCAAGGTTTGCAATTTTGTCCCTTATTTCTTCTGCTTCATGTTCAAGTGAGCTGATTTTTTTGTCTGCATCGTTTAATGCTGTGTTCAGCTGCATGATGTCAATTCGTCTGTTTATTGAAAGCAGTTCAGTCCGTTCTTTTGCAATTGATTCAATTTCCTGTGTTCCGATTCCTTCGCAGTCAAGAATTATTTCTCCGTCTTTTGTGCAGTATCTGCTTATGTATGAACGGCCGGCTGTACGGCAAAGATCGTCCTGGTTTATTTCAACTTGTGCAATTTCGGCATTTATCTGGGCTATGCGTTTTTTTCCAGACATTTCAGATGCACCAAGCTGTTCAAGTGTCTGATTTGCAACTTCTGTTTCGCCTGCAACTTCGAGAATCTTGTCTTTTAGTGCTTCAATTTCTGCATTTAAATTTATGCAGTTGTCAAATGCTTTTTGAAGTTCTGGTGTTACGGCATGACCTTTAAGCGCATCTTCGCCAGCGTCTACAATAATTCTTGCAGCAGAGATAAAAACCTGCTTAATTTTATTTTGCTGAAGAAGAGCAGAGTTTTTTGCTGAAGAAAGCTTTATTTGCAGTGCCAGTTTTTGAAAGAAAGATGCATTTTCGATTGAATCTTCAATTTCTTTTGCTTTCTGTTTATAGTCGTTTTCTAAAGCTTCGAGGTTCTCTGCTTCTTCAAAATGTGTTTTATAAATTTCTGGCATTGCAGTGTTTTTGTTTTTATAAAGCAAATCACCGAATGCTGCCAAAGTTTCATTTGACTGAGCTTCTTTTGCAGAGAGTGTTACCTGCAAATTTCTGGCCTGTGTTTCAAGGTTTTTATTCTGTTTTACAAGTTCTTCTATTTCTGCAATGTTGCGCAAAAGCTGCTGTTTTGTTCCTGCCGCAGCTGCATAATCAACCGAAAGCTGCTGTTCAACCATTGGGGCTGATGCCTGGAGTACTTGTCGACCCACAGAAATTTCAAGCTGATCAATGTGCGAAAGCAAAGATTTTTTCTTTGATTCTAAAGCAGATACTGTTTTTTCCTGTATGTTCATTTTATTCCTCCTTAAATAAGTACAAAATCAAAACGATAAAGGTCAACGGTAAAAAAATAAATTTTTAGTGCTGCCTAAAAAAATAACTTATAATGAGCTTTAAGCTCTTATGATGTCATTTCAATGACGTTATGACTAACTATAAGGTGTTTTTTTTGAGCATGCAAGTATGTTTTTTGAAAAAAAATGCTGCAATGTTACTGTGCATGTGTCATTTTTCTGTTTCAGTTTTTTAGATTTTGTCTTAATGTTTCCATACTTTTCATCTAATCAAAAGATTTCTTGACAACTCAAAGAATTCAAACTTATCATTTAATGTTGAAGTTTTTAAATTGGCTGTAAGCTTTTAAACTTCAATAAGAAACTGTCTTTTTTCTATAAAAAACTGTGCAGTTTGTGTGTCTGTTTTTCTTTAATTTATGAAATAAATATTATTTCAACAGAATGGAATCTTATGACAAGGTTTCTGTTTTGCATTCGATTTTTAGAAAAAACAGGACATTTTAAATATGCTGCAGAAAATATAGAAAAATTATTCAAAAAAACTTATGCACTGTTTTTAAACTGTAATGGTATGTTAAAAAATTCTGCTATGTTGAAAAGAATAGTTTTAAAGATTGCTTAAAAATTGTCTTTGAAAAAAGATGATGTTTTGAAAGTTTCTTAAGTCAAAATATAAGAGAGGGTGTTTTCATGGATTTTACTACTAAAATGGTACGAAATGTTGCTATTGCTGGACATGGTCAGACAGGAAAAACTACATTGTTTGAACAGCTGCTCTTCGTTGGTGGTGCTATAACAAAGCCTGAGTCAGTTACAGCTGGCAAAACTGTCAGCGATTATACTCCAGAAGAAATCGAGCACAAAATTTCTATCTATTCTGCTCTTGCTCATATTACATGGAAAGACACTAATATAAATTTCTGGGATACACCTGGATCTTCTGATTTTGTCGGAGATGTTATTTCTGCATTCAGGTCAAGTGAAGTAGCACTTATGCTTGTTGATGGTCGTTCCGGGGCTCAAATTGAAACAATCAAGCTGTGGCGTGATCTGGACCGGCGTTCAAAACCGAGAATGGTTTTCATTAATCATTGTGACGATGAACGTACTGATGTTGCCGCTGTTTCAAAAGATCTTCATGATAAATTTAATGTACAGACTTGTCCGCTTACAATTCCAATGGGAAAAGGCGCAAATTTTTCTGGCGTTATTGATGTTTTAAAAGGTAAGGCTTATCCGGTCAGTGCAGATGGAACTATGGAGAAACCTGCAGCTATTCCTGCTGAATTCAAAGATGATTATGAATCTGCACGTGGTGTTCTTGCCGGTGCGGCTGCAGAAGGCGACGATGATTTGCTCATCAAATTCATTGATGAAGGTGAGTTGACAGATGAAGAGATTACAAGCGGACTGAAAGTTGCTTTTGAAAACAACCGCATCGTTCCTGTTTTCTGTGGCGAAACTTTAAAGAATTCCGGTTTGGTTCCTCTGCTTGATTTTATTACTGAAATTGCGTCGTCTCCATTGGAGAGGCTTGAAACAGCAAAGACAAAAGAGGGTTCAGAAGTTACTGTAAAAATTTCAGAAAATGCACCGCTTTCGGCTCTTGTTGTAAAAACTGCAAGCGACCAGTTTTCGGGTCGCATTTCATATATCAAGGTTATGACGGGTACACTTTCTGCTGATTCAGAAGTATTCAATCTTGCAGAAGGCCGCAAGGAAAAAATCGGCAAGCTTTTCCGCTGTGTCGGCAAAAAGCTTGAAGAAATAAAATCTGCTGCTGCCGGCGACATTTGTATTGCTACAAAACTCAGTTTTACAAAAACCAGTGAAACTCTCGCCGCTTCTCTTGAAACTTTGCCGTTTGTCCGGCTTAGACACCCGGAACCGGTTTATTCAATGGCAGTTTCGGCGAAAGACAAGAAAGAAGAAGACAAAATGAGCGAGCTGCTTTCAAAATATGCAGAAGAAGACAGAACGCTGTTTTATAAATATAATGCCGAAACAAAGCAGAATGTTCTTTCAGGCATGGGCGAGCTTCATATTTCAATTTTATTGAAGAAGGTTCAGGCTCAGACAAAAATCAATATTCAGACTGCTGTTCCTCGCATTGCATATCGTGAAACAATTCAGAGAAAAGCACAGGCTGAATACACGCATAAAAAACAGTCTGGTGGGCATGGTCAGTATGGTCGTGTTGTTCTTTCAATCGAAAGCCTGCCAAGAGGTGAATCGTTCAAGTTTACAAATGCTGTTTTTGGCGGTGCAATTTCCAAGGGTTATATTCCTGGTATTGAGAAAGGTGTCCGTGAAGCAATGGAAAATGGAATCCTCGCCGGATATCCTGTCGTTGATGTGGCTGTTACAGTTCTTGATGGCAAGGAACATCCTGTTGACTCTTCTGAAATGGCATTCAAAATTGCAGCCAGAAATGCTTTTAAAGATGCAATGCGTAATGCCGGTGCAATTCTGCTTGAACCGATTATGAATATTACTGTTCTGGTTGAATCTAAATATCTTGGCGACATTATGTCAGATATATCCGGAAAGCGCGGACGTATTTTGGGGCAGAGTCCGATTGGCGGCGGCATTGAAGAAATTCGTGCACAGGTACCGCAGGCAGAGCTTTTAAAATATGCTATAGATTTACGCTCATTGACAAGCGGCACCGGCAGTTTTGAAACATCATTTGATCATTATGATCCAATTTCTGGAAAAATTGCAGATGATGTCATAAAGGCTGCAAAGGAATTTATTACAGTAGGTCAGTCTGAAGACTGATATTTTGTAGTTTTTGTTAAATATTTTGAATTGAGGCTGGCTTAAATTGACAGCCTCAATTTTTTTTGGTATTTTACCGATAATTAAAGAGTCATTTTACATAGAAAAAAAACATTTTTTGTTTTTTTCTATGTATGTGGTTGAAAATTTACTGTCCTATGATATACTGGAGGACAGATATTTCGGCTATAAATAAGCCAGAATCCTGTGGAGAAATGAAATGAAAAAGATATTACCCAAGGTACTTGCAATTTTTTTGGTAGCAGCTATGATTTCTTGTGCATCAAGCAAAAAGTCAAATGCTAAAGAAGAACCTTTGAGTGTTACAACTCAGGACAATAAAAAAAATACAACTGATGTTGCAGAAGCTCCTGTAATCGGACCAGATGAAGACGCAGAAGTTGCACCGACTTACATTGATTCTGGCATTGAAAAGATTAATGAGCCAGGAATGATGGTTGTTGATGAAACAGACGGTTTGAGCGATTCGCTTTCAACTGCTGATAAACCTATTCAGCTGCATGAAATTGACGGCAACGAAGCTGCTGACGAAGCAAAAATTAATGCTGAAGTTGACAAATGGAAGAAAACACACAATGCAATCCTTTCAAAAAGTGCAGATTCAATTACATCAAACGACTTAGGTCTTATTCAGAAAGCAATCAGCGACTATAACAATTTGAGTGATGGTGCAAAGGCTAAGTTGCAGAGTGAATATAAAGATTTGCAGAACAAACTTGCAAAGGCAAAGGCATTAGCTGAAGCAGAAGCAAAGGCTGCTGCTGATGCAAAAGCAAAAGCCGCTGCAGAAGCAAAGAAAACTGCTGATGCAAAAGCAAAAGCTGCTGCAGAAGCAAAGGCAAAAGCAGATGCAGATGCAAAGAAAGCTGCTGATGCAAAAATTGATGCTGAAGTTGCAAAATGGAAGCAGACACACAATGCAATCCTTTCAAAGAATGCTAATTCTATTACAAGCAATGATTTGTCTGCTATTCAGAAAGCAATCAGTGACTATAACAGCTTGAGCACAGGTGCAAAGAACAAGTTGCAGAAAGAATATAAAGATTTGCAGAACAAGCTTGCAAAAGCAAAGGCTGCTGCTGAAGCAGAAGCAAAGGCAAAATCTGAAGAAAAAGCAAAAGATGCTGGAAATACACTTTCTGTAGCAGATAGTGGCAACAATTCAAAAGTTGCTACAAATACACAGCCACGTGGACATGTTGTTCTTGATAATGCACAGTATTACACTGTACGCCGTGGCGACCGCTTGATTTTGATTGCAAAGCGTTTCTATGGTTCAGAGAAGGGTAACTACTTCCCGTTCATTATTGCTGGAACAGAAGAAAAGATTGAAGATCCAGATTTGATTGAAGTTGGTCAGAAACTTACTATTCCGGATTTGAAAGCTGCTGTTTCAACAGAAGAATCTAAGAATTATGTAAAGCAGACATTCTATGATGTTGCTGATAAATATGATGCAAAGGGCAAGCCGGGTATGGCTGCTCAGCTTAGAGCTATTGCTGCTGAACTTTAATTAAGTTTCGGACTGTATTTAGCAAGGGATGTTCCTTAAAAGAGCATCCCTTATTTTTTTGCAAAAATATTTAATCTGTATTTTTAATAATGGAGGATATCTATGAGTACACCACACAACAATGCTAAATCTGGAGATATAGCAGAGATTGTTTTATTGCCAGGTGATCCACAAAGAGCAAAGTTTATTGCTGAAACATATCTTGAAAATCCTGTTTGCTATAATCAAGTGCGTGGAATGTTAGGATTTACTGGTACTTATAAAGGCAAAAGAGTTTCTGTACAGGGTACAGGAATGGGACAGCCGTCTCTTTCAATTTATGTAACAGAACTTTTTAAGTTTTATAATGTTCAGAAAGCCATAAGAGTTGGAACTTGTGGTGCTGTCAATAAAGATACACCTGTAAGAAGCATTATTCTTGCTTCTGCTGCTTCAACTGATTCTGCAATTAATACACGTCGCTTTAATGGAATGCATTTTGCACCGTCTGCTGATTTTTCGCTTTTGAAAAACGCTTATGATGTTGCAAAAAGTAGAAATGCCCTATTTAAAGTTGGTTCTGTTGTTTCTTCTGATATATTTTATGATGAAAAACAGACATGGAAATTATGGGCTGAATATGGTGCATTAGGACTTGAAATGGAAGCAGCCGAGCTTTATACACTTGCTGCAAAGTATGGCAGAAAGGCATTGGCTATTCTTACTGTTTCAGACAATATTGCAACCGGCGAAGAAACAACCGCAGAAGAAAGGCAGAATACATTTAATGCAATGATGGAAATCGCCCTCGATGCAGCTGTTGCTGAATAATTTTTTGTGTAGATAAGGTATAAGGCAAGGTTATTTCTAAAATAGAGTTTTTGAAATAACCTTGCCTTTAAATTTATCAGATATAAAAGTTGTTACATTGTAGATTATTTAGAGAAAATAAAGATTTTTAATAAATTTTTGTTGATTTTTTTTTATAAATGTGAGATAGTTAATGTATCGACCAGCTGAGGCATGGACTATCTCTCTCCGGTCTGTGCTTCAGTCTTGGTTGTTTTTTATAGTGTTTTTTCCCCATCTTATTTGCTTGACAAATCTCGATAACCAGAACTACAATTTCATTCAATTGCAATTTTGTTAGAGTCTTTTTGGCCGCATGCTGTTCTGCCAATATGGAAATCTTTTTAGATGTCTTTTGAAAAGCTGTCCATATGTTTTGTAAGATTATCCGTGCGGCAGGTTTAATACCTGTTTTGATAAAAGCATAATGTTTTTTGCTGAAGGGTAGTGAACCTGATTGTAATATCTTTTGATAACAACATATCTGAAACATTCTGTTTTAGAGCCGTTGATTTCTGTCTGACTCTATTATGTTAAAAAAGCTTAATAATAAAGCAAACAATAATTTTAGTTTGCAAAAGGGGAACAAATGAAACCTACACTTTTAGTTTTAGCTGCCGGAATGGGAAGTCGTTATGGCGGTGTAAAGCAGATTGATGCAGTTGGCCTTAATGGAGAAACTTTGCTTGACTTTGCAACTTATGATGCAATGAGAAGTGGGTTTGGAAAAGTTGTATATATTATTCGCAGGGATATTGAAAAAGATTTTAGAGAACGTCTTTTTGACCGTGTTGCGAGAAATTTCGATGCTGAATATGTTTTTCAGGAACCTTCTGCATGTTTTACAGAAGACCAGATAAAGCAGCAGGCTGCCCGCAAGAAGCCGTGGGGAACAATTCATGCAGTTTTATGTGCAGAACAGAAAATAAACACGCCTTTTGCTGTTATTAATGCTGACGATTATTATGGTTTTAAAGGTTTTGAAACTTTGGGAAAATATTTAAGCTCCCTTGAAAATTCGTCTTCTGAACATGCAATGGTAAGTTACATTTTGAAAAACACAATGAGCAAAAATGGCACTGTTTCTCGCGGTGTCTGCCAAGTTAAAGACGGTTTGCTTGTTTCAATGCAGGAACATACAAAAATTGGTTTCGAAGGTGAAAAAATTGTAAGCCATTTGGATTCTGGGGACATTGAACTTACAGGAAATGAACCTGTTTCAATGAACCTTTTTGGATTTACTCCAAAATCATTTGAAGGTTTTCATGTTTATTGGGATGATTTTGTTGAGAAAAATGTTTCAAGTGAAAAAGCAGAAGCTTTGCTGCCATCTGCTGCAAGCCTCATTGTAACAAAAGGCTGGGGTACAATAAAAGTTTTTACTTCAGCAGAAAACTGGTTCGGCATGACTTATCCGGAAGACAGGGTTGTTGTAAAAACTGAAATTGCAAAAAAGATTGAAACAAATTATTATCCGGAAAAACTTTGGGAAAAATAAATACTCGATACATCAAAAAAAGCTGACTGAAAAGTCAGCTTTTTTTGACTTTTCATTTTTTTCGGACCATTATTCGTTGATGCAAAAACAGTAAAGAAAATTTATTAATTGTTTTGATTTTTTTTGTTTTTATGATTTGCAAGGTTGTGGTGCAAAATCCTCCGCATGAATCAATTGACATATAAAAATCAAAATGTTAAAATCGCATACTATGCAGCCAGTTTGAGCTAGATTTTTTAAGATGTTCAAATTATTGCATAAAAGTAGATAGTTATTATATAAGGAAGTTGACGTATGAGCTCAAATTCTAGTCAAAAATCGGACAGCCCAAAGCACAAGGGTAATTTATTTGTCACTGTTGGTTCTATTGTTATATTGATTATTTCTGCAATTGCATTTGTTTTTGTACCGGCAAGTGTAGGCGGAAATGGTAGAAATGATGATATTCCTGTGTATGGCTATTTTAGAAAAGAGCCGATTAAACACACCGATGAAGATTTTTTGCGGAATCTTGAACAGCAGATAAATCAGTTTAGAAGCCAGGGTGTAAATGTTGATGACCCGGGTAATTATCTTTCTGTATTGTATTCTGCATTTACTTCAACTGTAGTTGATAAAGCCTGCAAGTATGAAGTTAAAAAAGCCGGTTATGTAGCTCCAGAATCTTCTATAAATCGAGCCATTCAGTCATACATGTTAAGCCGAACTGGATCATTCTCTCCAAAAGATTATAACCAGTTGAGCAATTCTGATAAACTTACATTGCGCAAGCAGGTTACTGAGACAATGTATTCAAGCATTTATTTGAATGATATGTTTGGTTCTCATCCATATGGTTATCCTACAGAACAAAGCTCTTTCGGTTTGAAAATTTCTTCTGCAGAAGTTCCTTTTGTTTTTAATATGAATTCTCCTTCAAAAGCTTTTGAACTTGTAGCTTTTCCTCTCAGCAATTATCCGGCAGAAGAACTTGTAAAATATGGAAATTCTCATGCTGCTCTTTTTAAGACTGTTAATTTTGAAGTAATTACAGTTTCTGCAAAAGCAGAAGCTCAGAAAATTGCAAAGCGCATTGCAAATAATGAAATTACATTTGAAGATGCTGTTTCAGAATATTCAAACAAGAATTTTACTGATGTAAATGGTGTTCTTTCAGGCAATGCAGTTCATCAGCTGAAAGAGTTGCTTCATTCAGATGAAGATCTTGAAACACTTTTGCAGCTTGGTGTTGGCAACATAAGCGATGTTATTGAAACTGGTGTATTCTTTTCAATCTTTAAGTGCTGCGATTCAGCAAAAGATGCAAACTTTGATAAAGTTGAAACTTTGGACAGTGTTTATGCATATATTTCATCAAATGATTTTGCTGTAATTGAAGATTATTTTACAGCAAAGGCACGTGATTTTGCAGCTGATGCAGCTGTTGCTGGTTTTGATGCTGCCTGCAAGAAATATGATGTTGTAAAACAGACAACAGAAGCTTTCCCATTGAATTATGGTTCAAATGATTTGCTTGGCGTTATCGATCAGAATGTTCCTGTTCTTGCTGGTGCTGCAACAAACGAAGATTTCCTGAAAAAAGCATTTTCACTCAAACTTAACGAAGTTTCTTCGCCAATTACACTTAAGAGCAATGTAATTGTTCTTAAGCTTGTCAGTGAAGAAGCTGTTAATGATGAATTGATTGACTCAATGAAAATGATTTATCCTTATAACGTAATGCTGTTTGATGACAATACAATTACTAACTATTTCTCAACAGCTGAATACGTTAAGAATGATGTTATTACTGCTTATCTTTCAACATTGGATAGAAATTAATTCTTTTGGAAAATTCAATAAATGAAAATGAACCTTGTCTCGTGCCTGCCATGGGACGAGGTTTTTCTGTTTTATATAATAAAAGATATTTGTATTCTCGTTATAATCCGGAAGCTGCTTCTGTTAAACTGGCGGAATCTGTTACAATTCTGCCGCAGACATTAGTTTTGGTTTTTTCTCCACTTTTGGGTTATGGTCTGCCGCAGCTTCTTGAGCGTCTTCCAGAAGATTCTACTCTTGTTTTAATTGAAGCAGACCCTGCGCTGTTTAAGTTATCTTCTGAATATCTTTTGCCAATAATAAAAGACCGCAAAAACGTACATAATATCTGCATTGCAAATGGCAGTGCTTTCTTTTCTTTGTTCAGCAGAAATGTTCTGCCGTCTTTTTCTCATTACAAGCGCTGTCTGCCTGTTGAACTTTCTGGTGGTGTTCAGCTTTATAAGCAGTTTTATTATTCATTGATTGCACTTGCTGATAATGCAATCAATCAATTCTGGCGAAACCGCATTACGCTTGTTCAGCTTGGACGTCTTTATGCAAGAAATATTTTTAAAAATATCGGGCAGCTTCCGTTTTCAAAGCCATTGATTGCTTCTTCTGTATTTCATCCTGTTGTTGTTTGCGGGTCAGGACCGTCTTTAGAAAAAAGCATGGAATTTTTGAAAAAATGTGCAGATGAATGCTATGTCATTGCGGTTGATAATGCGTTAATGCCGCTTGTAAAAAATGGTGTTTTTCCAGATGTAATTGTTGCTGTTGAAAGCCAGCTTGCAATTGAAAAAGCTTATATAGGCAGTGCCGGAACTAGAACGCCTGTTATTGCAGATTTGACTTCGAGACCGCATGTTTTAGAGCTTACAGGTGGAGAAGCTGCTTTTTTTCTGTCTGAATATGAACAATGTAATTATCTTGAAAGAATAAAAGACGCATTTAATTGTCCTGTTATTCCGCCGCTTGGTTCTGTTGGGCTTGCTGCAATGGAGCTGGCTTTGTTTTTGAGGCATGATGAAACAGTGCCAATATTTTTTAGTGGTCTAGATTTTAGTTTCAAACCTTGTAAAACGCATTGTAAAGAAACACCAAGTCACAGAAAACTTTTAGATGCGCATAACCGTCTTAATCCTTTGTTTCGCGGCGAATCCAGTTTTGGACCGAATAGTTATTATTTTGCTGGAAAGGATGGAACTGCAACTCTTACAACACCGTCGCTTTCTGGCTATGGCAGAACCTTTTCTGTAAGATATGGACATGTTTCAAATCTTTTTGATATTTCTTTGGAAGGCATGGACACAGGTGCAGAGAGAAAAAGCCTTGAAAGTGCAATGGAAATGGTTCAGTGTTTTTCACAGAATAATATTTCACAAGTAATTGCAGCAGAAGAAAATCAATTTTATTCGGTTGAAAAAGTAAAGGATTTTCTTTTATCTGAAAAATCTTCCCTTGAAGAATTGAAGAATATTCTTATTACAGGCAAAAAATCAGATAAAATTGTGCCTTTATTAAAAGACCGCGAATACCTTTACCTTCATTTTCCAGATGGCTATAAAGGTCCTTCATCTGATTTAAGTTTTTTGAATCGTGTTAGGGCAGAAATTGATTTTTTTATCAAAGACATAACTTTTTCACTTAATGTTATTGATAAAAAATCTAAAAACAAGGCTGAATAATATTTTTAAGGGTGCCTTTGTATATTTTTGTATTTATAAATTTGCCGGCTTGTCATCTGTGACTTGCCGCAAAGCAGTATTCTGCAGGAGGAAATATGTTTGTTACTTGTCTTGATTTGGAAGGTGTTCTTGTACCTGAAATTTGGATTGCTTTTGCTGAAGCTTCTGGTATTCCAGAACTTAGAAGAACAACCAGAGATGAGCCGGATTATGATAAACTGATGAAATGGCGCATTGCTCTTTTAAAAGAGCGCGGTTTGGGTTTGAAGGAAATTCAAAAAACAATTGAAAAAATTGAACCGCTGGAAGGTGCAAAAGCATTTCTTGATGAATTGCGCTCTATAAGCCAGGTTATTATTCTTTCAGATACTTTTACAGAATTTGCAGCTCCTTTGATGAAGAAGCTTGGTATGCCGACAATTTTCTGCAACAATTTAACTGTTGATAAAGATGGCATGATAACAGGTTATAATCTCCGTCAGGCAAACGGCAAGTATCATGCTGTAAAAGCTCTTCAATCAATCGGCTTTAAGACAATTGCTTCGGGCGATTCATTTAATGATCTTGAAATGATTAAAAATTCTCAGGCAGGTTTCCTTTTTAGACCGCCAAAGCATATACAGGAAGAATATTCACAGTTTAAGACTTTTACAGAATATTCAGATTTTCTTGCTGCAATCCGCAATGTAATTGAATCTGAAAAATAATAAAAAAATGCAGACCGTGTGTCTTTTTGCAAAATGTACGGTCTGCGTTGTGCAGTGGCAGATAATTTAGCCGTAAATTGCAGTTTCTGCCTGAGCTAAAAGGCTTGAGACAATGACGCAATATGTTTGTGTTTTTTCTTCTTCTGCTGCTGCATGGAACTTTTTTTTGCTGTATGAAACAAGAAGCTTGTTTTTTGCTTTGTCTGTTTCTGTCTTGTATTTTTCAAAATCTGCAGGACAGACTGTTGAGAGCTGCTGCAGCAAATATATGGCAAGTGCAGTAACTGCCGGATTTTTCAGTGTTGAAATTATTTTCCCAAGTTCATTTGTTGTTTTAGAAAAATCTTTTTCAAGATAATATGTAAAAGCATGATACCATTGATGCCAGTCGTTTGCAGCATTTTTTCTGTCTGCTTCTTCAAGTAGAGCGCGTGCTTCTTTTGTTTTTGTCTGAAGTACATAAATACTTGCAAACCGCAGAAGATTTTTTTGATATGCTGCAGGTTTTTCTGTTTTTATAAATTCACACAGTTCGTTTATTGCAGGAATTTCACCTGTAAGCATAAGTGAATCACATAAAAGATGAACATTTCGTGCAGAAATATGTTTTTGGGTGTATATTTTATTATGAAGATGGATTGAAAGACCTTTCCAATTTTCGTCTTCCAGACATTCTAATGTTTTTTTATTTGCAAAGAAAATAACATTTAATACCGCAAGAACCAGCAAAAGCCCTGCCATGACAAGATTATTGGCCGGTGCCAGATCAGCGTATAATTCGGGCGTTAATATTATTCTTGGTGTAAAAAAAAGCAAAAGAAAACTGGCAATTAGGACGATATTAAAGGTAATATAGAGAAATTTGATTTTCATGGCGGCTCCTTTTTTGAGGGTTTTGGATATTAAAAACTGGTCAAGATTTTGATATCCACGGGGTTTATGCATTCTGTTAAATAAAAGAGAACTTCTAGGTTATTGTTTTAGAGGCAATCTTGAATTATGATAGATATGCCGAAGTATACCCGTAAATCTAAGATGGAAGCTGAAATAAGTTATTTGGGCTTCTGTTTTAATTTTAAAACGTCTAAAGAATCAGGTCAACAGGGGAATATATGAATTCTTTTAATGTCACAGAATTATCTAAGAAATCGGTTTTTTCTAATGAGTTATTACTTGATGACACATTTTTACTCTTAACTCCACAAACACCCTTTAATGATAAACTTAAGCAAAGTCTTTTAAACTGGGAATTCAGACAGGTTTACTCTGAAGGTGAACTTTCAGAAGCAGCTGATCCTGAAGTGCCAAAACCTGCAACATCTTCTGCGTCTGTTGATGCAGCCATTGAAGAAACATTTATGGAAAATGTGGCAGACGATGAAGATGAAGAAGAAAAGAACGAAGGCTCTGTAATGGAAAGAGCTCTTAAACGTGTTGAAAATGTAAAAGTTGAAACAACAAGTATTGATAAAAACCATATGGTGCTTGTTCAGGTTGTTTATGAAGAATATCTCAATTATGTTGAAGAAGTTTATACTAAATTTACAACACATAAAAAACTTGACTACGAAGCAATTTCAGCAGAACTTAAAGATTTGTGCGTATTTATAAATGAACAGCGTCGCTATATTTTGCGCCTGCAGCCAGATAATCAGGTTGACAGCCGTACTTATCTTTTGAATCATGCAATGCGTTCTACAATTTTTGCAATTGCAATTGCCCTGCAGCTTAGAATGCCTTTTGCAAAACAGGTTGATTTGGCTGTAACAACAATTTTGCATGAAATCGGCATGGTGCAGTTGCCTTCGCAGGTTTATATGACAAACAAGCCTCTTTCAACAGCAGACCGCAACAGCATCTATACACATCCGATTTTGTCTTATAATATTTTGAAAAATTACGATTTCCCGTTGAGCATACAGCTTGGTGCGCTTGAACACCATGAAAAGCAGAATGGTACTGGTTATCCGAGAAAACTTTCCGGTGATAAAATTTCGCTTTTTGCAAAAATTATTGCTGTTGCATGTTCATTTGAAGCAATTACAGCCCCACGTTTCCACAAAGTTCAGCAGAGTTCATATGAAGCAATGGTTGAGCTCTTAAAGAATAACGGCCGCCAGTTTGATGAAAATGTCATCAAGGCACTTTTGTTTGCTGTTTCGCTTTATCCAATTGGTGCTTATGTATTCCTTCACAATGGAAAAATTGGTCAGGTTGTTGATGTTAATCCTCTTAATCCTAAGCTTCCAATTGTTCATATTCTTGGCGAAAAAGACGAACATGGCGATCCGATTACAACTCCAGTTGGAAACGATTTGAGAATTGTAAGAACATTGAGCCGTCAGGAAGTAATTGACATGCAAAAGTCAGTCGGAACTAAATAATCTGATATTTGAAAACGCTGAAAAAAGACTGGTATATGCCAGTCTTTTTTTTATATCAGCAAAACTATTTCCAAAGATAATAAGTGTGCAATGCCCTTAAAAAACCGAAAGTTCCGGCTGTTAAGAGAATTGAACCTGCCGCAAAAAAAGCTAAATTATCAGCTTCTTGAAGAAGAATTAAACCTGCAGAAAGCAAAAGAATGTATACAGAAACCTGTTTGTATTCTTTGGCTTCGTTTCTAACAGCTGTAATCCAAAAGCTTATTGAAGTTGCAATAGCCAGAAGACAGCGTATGACCAGAAAAAGCGTATAGTATGCTGCAGGTGTTATCCATGTTGAAAACATTTGAAGTGAATTAACTGGAATTGAACATGTCGTAATTACGGCAAGCGCTGCAAGACACAAACGGGAACTTGAGTCCTGTATGTCTGTCTTTGCCGTAGACATGGCTGAACCGCACAGCATGATGATTGGACCTGTCAGTCTGCAAAAAAATACTGTTTTTGAAACAAAAATCAAAAACAGATAATTTCCCTGCCATATATCAAGTACCGGCAGAAAAAGTCTTGATGCTTCAATTAACATGCATGCAAGAAATGTCGTGAAATAAACGATTTCTGGTGCATGTGTTTTTTCGAAATATTTAATAATAAAAAGTGAACAGACCGCAATATAAATGAGCAAAAATGTTGGCGAAGCAAGTACTGCCCATTTTGCATAATTAAAAGGCATAATCTGTGGCAGATGCGCAAAAAAACGTGTCATCTGTGGAAAATCCCAGAAAATTCCATGAATGAACTGCAGCGTGTACAAAAACAAAATTGCTGATAAAAGCACTATTGAAGAAACAGTTAACAATTTGATAATTCGATTTCGCAAAGAAAGAGTCATAGATAAAGAATATCCTGAACTGAAATTTCTGTAAAGCGCATTCTGGTGTTCTCCGAATATAATAAGTGAATTAGATTTTACAAAATAAATTTAATTCGTGGTGCAGTTTTTTGGGTTAATGCATGGTTAAAGTATTTGCTGCAAATTTTAATATTCATTTTACTGGTTTAAGCATTCGGAAAATTCAACATTTTGTGCTTTGAAAACAACTTGGATTTTGCTGAATGTTTTTGTAAAAGTTCACTTACTGTTTTCTGTCTGATGCTTTGAAGTTAGCAGTTTGTTCATGATTTCTATTTTTTTGATTTAAATTTTGATTTGGAATTTTATAGGAGGGGTCTATGAAAAAAAAGAAATTGTTGTTTTCTTTATTATTTGTATTGTGTATCTGTGTCTGGGCAGATACTGCACGTTTTAGCGACATAGGTTTTTCGCCGGATGGTTTGCAGTATTTGTTTGGTCAATGTGGCGAATTGGCACAGATAGACGGCGGCTTAAAAGGCTATGCAGAATTTTTTGCTGTTGATACGGCAAAAAATGAGTTTGTAAAAGATGGAACGTTTAAAATTTCTGCATCTGGCAAGACTGCAGGAAAAAGCGGCGAATCTGTTTTAGATGAGCTTATTACAAATAAAGATTCTTTTATAAATAATTATCAAATTCCTTCTGAATCAAATTCTGTTGTGCTTTATCAGGTTACTGGAGACATCAGTTTTGGAAATGCAGAAAGCGTTGGTCTGCTTTCGGCTGAAACAATCGGAAGGGAAGCTGTTTCTTCGCCTGTTTACAAAGATGTCGTTGAATTTAGGGATTTTGATAATCCTTTGACAGACAGAGTTGAAACTTATAAAGTACGCTTAAATGAATTTGTTGAAGGCAAAGGAAAAAATGCAGAATCATGTTTCTGTCTGCTTGTTGAGCGCCGTTTTGCAAACGAGAAACAAAGTTTTCTGGTTGGAAATCCTGAATTAAAAAGAAAAGGCGTAACAGGTTACAGATTAAACCGTGTGCTTAGAGATGCAAGCGGCAAAACTATGGTGTTTGTCATTGAAAAGCAGGTTGAAGAATCTTTTGGACCGTCTGTTCGCTTTATGGTTGAAACTTTAAGGCTTGCAGAATAACAGTTTCTGCTTTTTTGAAATGTTAAAACGTTTTGGCACCTTTCATATTTGTGTCTGGCAAATTTGAAAGGTGTTTTTTTCTGAAGCAAGATTTCTTTTTGTTAATTTGAATTGTTTTCAGAATTTGAAGCAACCTTTCTGAAAATCTGAAAAACTTCTGCATCATCTTCTTTGATGTATCTTACAAAAACAGTTTCCATGTCTAATTCCTGTTCCTGCCAGATAGATTCAAGCCATAAAGCTTCTGCTGCTTCTTTTATGTTGTCTTTTTTGATGTCGCCTTGAACAAAAAAGTATTTTCCGGCTTTTATTGCATAATCTGGTTTATCATTGCTGTCTTTTGGCAGCGCATAACCGCAGAAACTGCCATCAAGCAGATATTCATCTAATGCCGGGCTCATATTATGTTTTGAAACGCCGTTTGTGTATTGTTCAAGCCGTTCATTTGCATTTGTTTCAATATTTTTGTCTGTTGAAAAATTTAAATCTTTGTATAATGTCAAAATTTTTACTGAATAACTCATGCTGATAATCTACAAAATGTATTAAGTTTTGTCAAAACTAAAAACAGTCAGTGTTTTAAAATTTGCGGACAGCTTTGACCCAGGTTAATTTTTTAGAGGATTTGTATGCTGCTTGATTTCTCAGCCTGAAACTTTGCGTGTTTCAGGCTTGCTTAAAGATGAAATTTTAAAATGCAGACATAAAGTAATTTGCTGCCAGATAAAACGGAACGAGAATTAACAGAAAAAAAAGGTTATAAATCGTAAATGTTTTCAGAAACGGCTGTTTTTTTTCGGGTTTAAGTTCTGCATTATGATAAAATTTGTAAGAAATTACACTTGCAAGAGAAGCAATAATTGTTCCAAGTCCGCCGATGTTGACGCCGGCCAAAAGATTTGCTGCATTTTCTGTAAAACTTGAAAGCAGCAGTGCTGCAGGAACATTGCTTATAATCTGACTTAAGCCTAAACCAGCAAAAAAAGTGCTTGTCTGTGAGCTTAATGCTTTTTCAAAGAATTTCTGTACAGATTCAATTGAAGAGATGTTTCCTGTAAAAATAAAAAAGCCTGAAAATGTTAAAAGAAGCGTATAGTCGACTTTTAGCAGAAGTTTTCGGTTTATTATTGCAACAGCTGCAAGTGTTATGGCAAAACTGATTATATAGTTTATTACATGAAAAACAGAAAGCAGATTGACAATTAACAGACCGAAGTAAACATAAACTTCGAAACTTTTTTTTACGCCGGTGTTTCCAAGCTTTGTGCTGATGCGAATCTGGTTTGTTTTTGATGTTCTGGTTGCAAAAAGAATGAACAGAATAAGCAGAAAAAATGAAGGAATGCCAATAAGCAGCGTCGTGCCAAAAAATGGCGCATTTTTCATTTTATAAAATGAATATATGAAAAGGTTCTGTGGGTTTCCCATAGGAGTCATGCATGAACCGAGATTTGCTGCAAGTGTTTCAAGTACAATTAAAGTAAGCGGTGCAATGTCAGCATGTGCACAGACAATTAATGTGATTGGTACAAATGTTAATAATGCAACGTCGTTGGTAACAATTGCAGAACTAAAAAAAACAAGAGCACAAAGTGCAAAATAAACGGAGCGTATGTTGCTGCATTTTCTTAAAAGGTTTTGCGAAAGTGCATCAAGAATGTTTATGCTTTTAAATGCAGCAATTACTGTCATAAGACAGAACAAAAGTGCCAGAACACGAAAATCAATTGCTTCAAGAATTTCTTTTGGAGAAGGTTTGCAGATAATGCTTGACAAAATTCCACATGCAAGTGCAATAGAAAGAACAGCATCTTTTTTTAATGCATTTGCAATTGATAAAATAAATTTTTTCATAATTTCTTCCATGACAAACAGAAATAAACGGTGTATCTAAAAAAATAGATTACTCTGCTTTTAATGGAAAACTTTGAAAATTGTAATTTTCAGGTCTTCCATTATTTTATACAGAACCTTGTTTTTTTGAGCAAGTACAAACTGCTGTTTTGCAGGCAAAAGTTAAATGTAAAAAGTTGGCTGGTTCTTTTTATGTTTGTTGCTTGTGCAAAATTGTTGAAGAGTGTAGTATTTGCATGAAAAAGACTGAATTTTAAAATTCAATAAAAAGTTTATAAGGAAACATATATGAATAGACTTCTTCCAGGTCAAGAAATACAGGCTGAAATTGTTCAGATTTCTGAAGACACTATTTTTCTTGATTTAAATGCCAAAAGTGAAGGTGTGCTCAATGCTGCCGAGCTGAAAGATGAAAATGGAAAACTTTCTGTAAAAGAAGGTGATGTTATCAAGGCTTATTTTCTTGATGACCGTAATGGCGAAATGCGCTTTACGACAAAAATCGCATCAAACAATGCAGATAAAAATGTTATAGAAAATGCATTCAAAAATGGAATTCCTGTCGAAGGCAAAGTTGAAAAAGAAATAAAAGGCGGTTACGAAGTTAAAATTGGCGAAATCCGTGCTTTTTGTCCTTTTTCTCAAATGGGCGGCCGCCGCAAAGAAGAAAATGAAACATTTGAAGGCAGAACTTTAACATTTCTTATAACAGAATATAAAAACGAAGGCCGCAATGTGCTTGTTTCAAATCGTGCAGTTCTTGAAGCTGCAAGACTTTCTCAGCTTGAAACATTAAAAGCAAAGCTTACACCAGGCTTGACCGTAAGCGGCAAAGTTCTTTCATTGCAGCCGTTTGGTGCTTTTGTTGATGTGCAGGGTTTTCAGGCACTTCTTCCTCTTTCAGAAATTTCAAGGGGACATGTTGATAATGCAGCAGATGTTCTTGAAGTCGGACAGGAAATTACTGTTTCTGTTATAAAGACAGACTGGGAACATGAAAAAGTTACATTGAGCTTAAAAGCTTTGCAGGAAGATCCATGGGATACTGCTTTTGAAAGATATAAACCTGAACAGAAAATTTCCGGTAAGATTGTGCGGATTGCTGATTTTGGTGTATTTGTCAATCTTGAGGACGGAATTGACGGTCTTGTTCATATTTCCACAATGGAAAATGTAAAAGCAAATACTAATTTGAGAAAGCTTTTTAGAGTTGGTGATTCTTATGATGTACAGATTGTTGCTGTTGATGCAGAAAACCGCCGCATTTCGCTTTCTCCTGCTTCTTCTGTAAAACAGGACGATGATTCTGAGGAGTATTTGAAAAACCAGGATGATTCTGGTGAAACATATAATCCTTTTGCTGCTTTGCTAAAGAAAAAATAATTTTCATCTTTATTGAACAGCTGCTTAATACTTAATATTAATACGTGCATGTGTTTCATCCAGGTCTTTCAGACCGTACATAAATGATGAAACACGACTGTACTTATGGCTAAGAACGATAT
This sequence comes from Treponemataceae bacterium, assembly GCA_045627325.1. Classification (GTDB taxonomy): domain Bacteria; phylum Spirochaetota; class Spirochaetia; order Treponematales; family Treponemataceae; genus UBA1240. Next base: position 35,129 of record JAZQNK010000062.1, read on the forward strand.
TTCGATGTTCTGCGTCGAGATTCGTTTGTTCATTCAAAATTAAAGCAGCTGTTTTTTTGTGTATAGCCTGAATTAATTTGAATTTTCTTTTGAAAAATGCCGGTGTTTCAACATTGAACTGCCGGCATTTTTGCTGTTTAAAAGAATTGGTTTTATTACGGCAATGTTTTGCAATATAAATAAAACTCTGACAATTTCAATTTTTAAGCTGGATTTTATCGCGCTGTTTTACCGTGCTGCAGTTTTGTCTTTTTTTCAGCTTCTTAAAATTTTTGTGCTGACAAATTACTGTATCTCCAAAAAATCAAATATCTTTATTTCAAGAGATTTGCATATATATTTGTTTTAATTATAACGAATAATTGTCATATTTTTTTTGAAAATTATGTTGTTTTTTTTAAATATAGCTTTATTTTTTCAATAATATGTGATAATAATAAAACCGATATTGTTTTTGAATTTCTTTAGTTTTTTTGTGACTATTGAAGAACTTTTTGTTAAAGGATTTTAATGTGAAAAGGTTGTTGATTCTTCTTGCATTATTTGTTGGTGTTGCTTGTGCAGTTTCAGCACAAAGTGCAGAAATTTTAACAGGCATTGTTAGAGAAGAAAAATCTACATGGAAAAGTTTGACATATCTTGCATATTATACAGATTCTGATAATGCAGAGAGTGAAGATATTTCACTGGAAGATGCATTTAATTATTTTTGCAATGCCGGTGTCGTTCCTTCAAAAATTACACCTGATACAGTTCTTCGCTATGATGATATGAGTTTGTTTTTGTTAAAAACCTTTGATGTAAAAGTTACAAGTGCCATGTATTATTGTTTTGAAAACCGGCATTATGCATTTCGCCAGATGAAATATTTTGGAATCATTCAGACAAGTGCTTTTCCTACAGATAATATGACAGGTTCGTTTTTTGTTACGATTATGGGAAAATTTTCAGACAAATTCCCAAATGCTAAATTGACTACAAATACTAAAGGGGCTTTTTAATGAACAGTGATTCAATTTTTGGAAAAATCCGCCTTTTAGTTTGTTCTATTCTTTTACTGGCTGTATTTTTCCCGTTGACCTCATTTGATTTGAATGCAGATTATGGTGCAGAGCTGTCAAGTTCTTATGCTTTAAGTGAGTGGCTTTCTTACGAACAGAGACTTTCTCCTTGGATTGATTTGCGTTTTGGTGACGGCTGGCGTTTTACCGCACAGGGAAGTGCTTATATTCGTTTGAATCCAAAGTATTATCATCACCGTCCTTTTTTTGATCTTGAGTTATTCAGACTTCAGACAAAAAGACTGCCATTCTGTCATGGTTATGTAAATTTTGAGCTGGGGCGAATCAAGATAAAAGATACACATGAGATGATTGTAAGCGACTCAGCTGATGGTGCTGCACTTCATGTTGTTATTCCTGGCATTATTATGGATGTAACAGCTTCGTATACAGGGTTCCAGTCATATTATACTTCAAAAACTATGATTTCTTATGATGACTTTGTTGCTGCTTCTAAAATGCCGGAAAAATATTATGGACTTGCAGCCCGTCGTGCAATTTTTCAATGGTCAACATTGTTCCCTGAGTTTATTGGGCGTGCAGATGTCTTTGGTGATATGGTTGCTCAGGTTGATTTAAGAAAAACATTAAACGAAAGTAAATGGACAAAGAAAAAGGCTACTGTCAATGAGTTAGTTCATTCTGTGTATTATGCTACTGGAATTAACGGTCCTTTTCCAAAATCAACAAAATGGTATTATGACTTTGGTGTTGTAGGTGAAATTCTTGCAAGAGAGACTTCTACTTCAACAGATTCTTATATGGCCGGTTATATTAATGCTGGTGTAGCATGGAATCTTATGAAGAGTATGCAGCTTGCAACCCGTCTTCAGTACGGTACACCTAATAATGATTATGGTGTTTCTGAATATCGCCCGATTTCTTATAAAAATGCCGGCATTTTCTATGAAGGTGGTTTTGCTGACCTTGTAAAGCCTGAGCTTGCATTTAAGTGGAAGCCATCTAATCAAGTTGCTTTTTCTACTTCTCTGTCTGGTTTCTTACAGCCACCAAAGAAAAACACTTTGAAAAAAGCTGACCGTGAAAATTTTGAAAAGGTTTATAAATATACAGAATTTTCTTTAGGCGGAACATTTGTTATTGCAAATGATATTCGTTTAGGTGCAGATATTATGTATGGTGTGACCAGCAAAAAGGAAGCAAGAAAATTTGATTATTCTGTTCAATTAAAATTTAACATGAGTCTGTAATTCTTTTGCATTAAATATTTTGTAAGCCTTGTTTAAAGCTTTTGCCTTGAACAAGGCTTTTTTTTATGTCAAATTAAGAACAGAAATAAAAGAACTGTTTTGAAATTGCAATTTTTTTGTGATAATAAATGTTTTACGGGTGTTTTTATGAATGAAAAGACAAATTATATGAAAATTAACGCATATTATGAAGATAATTTTAAAAAAATAATGAACCGCCTTGATGCGGCATTGCAACGCCGTGAAGATAATTTTAAATTGTTAGGTTGGGAAAGCCGTGCTGCACAGTACAGACGTTTTGCAGTTTTTGCTGAAAATGTAAAACTTGATAATTTGTCTTTGCTTGATGTTGGAACAGGTTTAGGTGATTTATATCATTTTCTAACACAGGGACTGCACCTTTCAATTGATTATACAGGAACAGATATATTGCAAAAGATGATTGATCTGGCAAAGCTTCAGGCTGAGCAGATTGCGTTGCCTGATGGTGTACACGCAAAGTGTGCTTTTTTTAAAACTGATGTTTTTGCAGAAAATCAGGATGAAAATGTTTTACTGGACAGAACATACGATGTTATATATTCCTCTGGAATTTTTAATTTGAATCTTGGAAATAATATTGAATTTCTTTCGTCTTCGTTTTTGAAATTTGCATCAATGGCAGAAAAATGTTTTGCGTGTTCTCTGTTGAGTGAAACTTCAACAGACAAAGAGTCTGAATATTTTTATTATTCAAAGCAGAATATAAATGATGCTTTAAAAAAAGTTCTGAATGTTTTTCCTGATTCAAGTTATAAAATTGTTACTGGTTATCTGCAGAATGATATGACTATAATCTGGCAGAAAACAAAATGAGCCATTTCTAAATCTGAATTTGCAGTTGTAAATGTAAAAGTTAATTTTAAATATTAATATCTTTGAAATTAACTTATTTGACGATAAATAATTATTGAAAATCAGCTGAAATAATTCATGCAGAAGGTTTAGTACCTGTTTTCGAAGAAAGCATAACGCGCAGTGTTGCAGCAGCGAGTATTAAATCTGAAGGCATCTATATATTAAGAACAATATATCTCGCTGTTCTGTAGCAAGATTGTTGATTAGGAGAGAATTATGCATTTTTTTTGTCTGGCTGTTTTTATAATAATCAGTGTTGTTCATTTGCAGGCATGTCATTCTGAAAAAGATTCAATTCGTACGCATACGAAATTGTTTTTGATTCCGTTTTTATTGATTTATTATCTTGTGTCATGTTCATGCTTTTCAATTCCATTTAATAAGATATTGTTTTTTGCATTGTTTACAAGCTGGGTTGGCGATGTCATGCTTGTACGCACAAAATTTTACTTTCTGATAATTGGTGGAATAAGTTTTTTAATTGCGCATTTGTGTTTTATTCCCATCTATTATGCAAACACACAATGGGAACTTGTTTCATGTCCTGTTTTGATTATTGCTGCAATTATTTATGCAGGCTGTGCGTTTGCCGTTTTTTATGTTTTAAATAAGGCTTTGCCGCAACCTTTCTTTTATGGTGTTTTAATTTATCTTTTGATAAATGGCACAATGAATATTTTTGCGTTGGCGTTTGCTTTATCAAATAGAAATATCTGCGGAGTTCTTGTTTATCTTGGATCTGTATTTTTCTTTTTTTCAGATATTGTCCTGTTTTTAGTAAGGTTTCACCAGAAAAATACAATTTTTAAAGGTCATTTTGTAATTATGCTTACGTATATTCTGGCAGAATTTTTAATTACGCAGGGAATATTTTTATTGCAGTTTTTTGAAAGATAATAAGACAGAATCTAAAAAATTAATTTTAAACGGAATATTCTATAACTGTTTAAAATAAAAAATAAGCTTAGTATCTAAGCAAAGTATTGAATGCTCTTTGCATAGTTGTACTCTATGCTGCATGTGCGACATAAATTGTTTTCAAATGCTTCCTGAAAAATAACTGAAAATATAGTAGAAATCAATTATTAAGACAGCAAATTATGTTGATTATGGCGTATTTTGCTGTTTTTGTTTTTAAATAAATAATCAAAAAAATTCCGTTATTAAATCTATATTTTTATAGCAGCTTTGTATATTTTAGAAAGTTGAAATAATTCAAAAAAACTTGTCTTAAATAATTTTCAATGTTAAAATAATTCTTGCATTGTAAATTTATCTTTAAGGGGAATTTAATTATGATAAAGATTAATAATTTTGATGGAAATAAAAATCTTGTCAAAATTGAAGAAAAAGGATGCTTTACCGTATATGAACATCAGCAGGATTTGAGTGTAACACCATTTGAATCTTCTACAGCATATTTTATGCAGAAAATGAATTTTAAGAAACGCCAGGTTTTGTGCAAACTTAACAGCAGCAGTGTAAGAATTCAGTCAGGTGCAATGCAATGGACTGCCGGTGAAATTGAATCTGAAACTGGTGTAAAAGGTGTCGGTGGATTTTTAAAAGGTGCCATCAAAGGTGCTGTAACAGGAGAATCTGCATTGAAACCTGTTTATAAAGGAACCGGTTATTTAATGCTTGAACCAACTTATAAATATCTGATTGTTGAAGATATCGGTTCATGGGGAGTAGAAGGTGTTGTTATGCAGGACGGACTTTTTCTGGCTTGTGAAAGTTCTGTTGAAGAAAAAGTTATCGCCCGAAGTTCTGTGTCATCTGCAATTGCAGGTGGAGAAGGGCTTTTTAATTTGTGCCTTTTGGGTTCTGGAAATGCTGTTTTTGAAAGTCCTGTTCCAAGAGATGAACTTTATGAAATTGAACTGAATGATGATGTTTGCAAAATTGACGGAAATATGGCAATTGCATGGTCTGGATCATTGAAATTTACAGTTGAAAAATCTTCAAAGTCGTTGATTGGTTCAGCTTTTAATGGAGAAGGACTTGTAAATGTTTATCGTGGAACTGGAAAAATCTGGCTTTGTCCGACAATTCCAGGAACATTGCAGAGTGATGCAAACGGCGTTTCTAATGCAAAGGCAAGTAAAGGCATTGTAAGCAATATTGTAAGTTCTGTAACAGGTTCTTAATTTATTGCCAGATTTTATTTGTTTAACAGATTAGACTTTTGATTCGTGCGGAGGGGTTAATACGTGGGCAAAGCCCTGACGCTTGCGTCGTAAAGAAGGGTATTAAACCCGACTGCAACCACTTATTAAGAACAACATACCTCGCTGCTTGCGGCGAGGTTGTTGATTTTTTAAGGTTGACTCTAAAATTTTTGGGGTCAACCTTATTTTATAAAATATGATAATAAATACAGGTCTTAGAACAGATATTCCGGCTTTTTATGCACCATGGTTTATAAACCGCATAAAAGATGGCTTTGTCTATGTTAGAAATCCATATAATGAAAAACAGATAACAAAATATATATTGAACAGCCAATTGGTTGATTTATTTGTATTTTGTTCAAAAAATCCACGGCCACTTATTGATTTACTCCAAAAAGATGATGTTTTGAAAGATTATGGCCAATACTGGTTTGTAACAATAACCCCATATTCAACTGATGTTGAGCCTTTTGTCCCTGAAATTCAGAATGTAATTGAAACATATAAAATACTTGCAAAACGGTTAGGAAAAAACTGTGTCTGCTGGCGTTATGATCCGATTTTTCTTTCTTCAAAATATAATGTTGAGTTTCATTTAAATGCTTTTGAACATATTGCAAAGCAGCTTGAAGGTTTTGCTGATGTTTGCGTAATAAGTTTTATCGATTTATACAAAAAAGTTCAAAGAAATTTTAGTGAAATATCTGAAGTGCCTGTCAATGAACAAGATTTTTTGTGCCGTGCTTTTCTGCAGATTGGACAAAAATATGGAATTTCAATAAAAACCTGTGCAGAAGATTCTCGTTTTGCCAGTTTTGGCATTGATGTTACAGGCTGTATGACAAAAGATGTATTTGAAAAAGCCCTTAACCAAAAGCTGCAAATTCCAAAATTTAAACAGAACAGAAAAGAATGTACATGCCTGTTGACTGCCGATATTGGAGCTTATAATACATGCGGACATTTTTGCCGTTATTGTTATGCAAATAATAATAAGCGGCTTGTTAAGCAAAATATTAGTTTGCATGATCCGTTTTCCCCTTTTTTAACTGGAACTTTGCAAAAAAATGATGAAATAAAAGATGCAAAGCAGGTTAGTTTTAAAATAGCACAAAAAGAATTCTGGCAGAATATTTAGGTGTGTGGCAGAAAAAGAATTTTTATTTGTGCAAATTTAATGCACGGTGCTTATGGTGTAAGAAAAATTACTTAACAGATTGCAATAGTCTATTAAAACCGGCATACATTGCTTTATGCGGCAAAGTATGCTGGTTCAGTTTTTTAGTCTTTGAATGCACTGCGCAGAAGTTCAATTTCTGCTTTATAGCCGTCGTGTTCGTTTGGTGTTTCAAGAATAAACGGCAGATTCTTCAAAGCGGAATGATTTATTACTTTTGCCAGTGTTTCAAACCCTATAAAACCTTCACCGATTTTTGCATGACGGTCTTTATGTGCACCGCAAGTATTCAGGCTGTCGTTCAAATGTACTGCTTTTAATCTGTCCAGTCCGATAATGTCATCAAAATTTTTTATGACATTATCAAGGTTTTCTTTTATATCATAGCCACCGTCCCAGATGTGGCATGTGTCCAAACAGACGCCGAGTTTTCCTTTTAAGCTTGTTTCAGACAATTTTTCTGTAGTGTCAATAATTTGTTTTACTTCTTCAAAAGTTTTGCCGATTTCGGTTCCTTTGCCTGCCATTGTTTCAATAAGAACAACAGTTTTTAATTCAGGCAAAGATTTAAAAACATCGCTTAAAAGCCCTGCTGTCAAATTTATTCCATGTTCTGCACCTTGACCTACATGGCAGCCTGGATGAAAATTGTAAAGGCAGTTTGGTATTGTGTCTGTTTTGATTAAATCTTCAATCATCATGTTTTTTGCATATTCGCGCAAACTTTCGTCTGCGGCGCATGGATTCATTGTATATGGGGCATGTGCAACAAGCGGTGCAAAGCTGTGTTTTTTTAGCAAACTGCATAGCGCTTCTGCGTCTGCTTTATCAATCGGTTTTGATTTGCCGCCACGCGGGTTTCTTGTAAAAAATGCAAAGGTGTTTGCGTTTACGCTTATAGCTTCGTCTGCCATTGCTGCATAGCCGTTGCTCGTCGATTCGTGGTATCCAATATAAAGCATAAAAACCTCTTAAAAATTGAAGAATATAAGTGTTTAACAGGATGAGTATACCATAATTTCAGACTGAAAATCGAGTTTCTCTTGCAAAAGAATTGATTTTGAATATTTGAAGCTTTGCAAAAGTTTTAAGACTTTCACATTGAGAAAAATGTTGCTATAATTCCAATGTAAAATTAAATGTTTTGCAAGTTGATTTAGGGAGATGTTGTGAATTTTGATTTAAATGCTCTTCGTGCATTTTTTATAGTTGCTTCAGAAGGTTCTTTTTCCCGTGCATCAGAGAAACTTTTTGTGTCTCAACCGGCAGTAAGCCAGACGATAAAGCAGCTTGAAAATCAAATAGGTTTTCCGCTTTTTGTAAGAAAATCGAAAGGTGTGCATCTTACGCCAGAAGGTGCAGAAATATTTTCTTATTGCAAAAACATTTTTCGGCAGGTCGATTTGCTTTCGCAGAATCTTAATGATTTGTCAACGCTGGATACTGGCGTGCTTACAATTGGTGCTTCTGATACAATCTGCAAATATTATTTAATTGACAAGCTTAAAACGTTTGAAGCTCTTTATCCTAAGATTCGCTATCGTGTTACAAACTGTACGACAAACGAATCTATTGATCTTTTAAAAAATGGTTTTGTAGATTTAGCGTTTGTTCATACGCCGCTTTTAAACTCAAAACTTGCATTTAGAAATTGTCTTGCATTGCATGACTGTTTTGTGTGTTCGCCGCAGTTTGACGATTCTGCAATTCACAGTCTTCAAGATTTAAAAAATTATCGTATCCTTCTGCTTGAAAGCATGAGCCATTCGCGAAGAACATTAGATGCAAATCTTTTGCATTATGGCGTTACACTCAAACCCAAATTTGAGCTTGCTTCATTGGATTTGCTTATTGAATTCTGCAAAAATAACATGGGCATAATCTGTGTTGCAAAAGAATATATTAAAAAAGAACTTGAAAATGGCGAGCTTAAAATAATTGATATTAAAGAAAATTTGCCTGACCGATATATTTCGCTTATTACATATAAAGAAAATTATCTTTCAAATGCCGCAAGGCGGTTTGTTGAACACATAAAATAAAAATTATTTTCAATGCAATTTTATGTGTTCAACATTTAATGCTTTGTTTCAATACTGAAATTTCTACAGTGCTTTCTGACTTTCAGCTTTTTTTACGGCTTCTTCAAGTGAAAGACCTGCAAAATCTTGTGCGCCAAAAAGTCTGCCACTTATTTTGTCATCTACAAAAGCCCCCATAACCATGCCCGGCAAAGCAGAATCTGGGTCGTTTGGTGCATTTGGACCTCCTAAATCTGTGCGGCACCAACCTGGATCTGCAAGGCTTATTATTACGTCTGTTCCGTTTACAGTATTTGCAAGGTCTTTAGTAAATTTGTCTAAAGCTGCTTTGCTGCATGAATAGCCGGCTTGTTCAGGCTCGTTTTTTATTCCGCTTGTTGTGTTGATGATGCGTCCAAAGTTTGCCTGTTTCATTTTTGGTAGAAAATGATAGCACAACATTGCAGGTGCAATTGTGTTGATTAAAAAACTTGTTGTAAAATCAGAAACCGGCGTTTCAAAATATTCTTTTCGATAAGCAACCTGCACACCTGCATCATTAAAAAGAATATCAATCTGAACATTGAGCTTTTCGATTTCATTAATCATGTTTTCAACAGACTTCATGTCTGATAATTCGCATTCAACGCAGTAAGCTTTTACACCTGTTTTTTGTACTTCAGCTAAAACATTTTCAAGATGTTCCTTTTTTCTTGCCTGCAGCACAAGATTGCAGCCTTCTTTTGCCATGAATTCAGCAATACGTTTTCCAATGCCCCGGCTTGCACCTGTTATTAATGCATATTTGCCTTTTACGTCTGTCATATTTTCTCCTAGAACAGTGTAATATTACAACCAAATTAAACGCATTATATCATTAATTAATATTTTGTAAAGCATATAAAAAAAGAAACTGTCTTATGTTGAAATTTTTATTTCACAAAGTAAAAATCATTTTTAGTGTTGATTTTATAAGAATGTCATGTTAATTTTCTATGAGGTTAATCGTTAAACTATGATAACTTTGAAAGAACTTGCTGACCGTTGCGGTGTTTCAACTGCAACAGTTTCAAATGCAATCAATGGCAAATCAAATATTTCTGACTCAACAAAAGAACGCATCCTGCAGATGATAAAAGAAACTGGCTATAAACCGAATTTTATGGCAAGAAACCTCAGAACAAGTTCTAAGCGTACGGTAGGATTGATTATTGAAGAGCTTGTAGCTTTCAGTTCGCCGTTTTTGGTTGAAGGCATAATGCGCTGTCTTGAAGAACAGAAGTATGAAGCAATTCTTTATAATATGCGTGTCTATTCAAATTCGAATTGGATTAATGATGAGAAATTTTTGCAGACTTCAGTTGATAATGCAATAGGGGAACTATTTGCAAAGCAGGTTAACGGCATAATTCATGTTGCTGAACATTCAAGAATTATAAATTGCTATAATCAGGAACTGCCTGTTCCGCTTGTTATGTGCTATGCATACCCAGGTGAACGGAAAATTCCGTTTGTTTCAATAGATGATGAAACAAGTACGTCAAGAATGGCAGAATACATTATTTCAAAAGGGCACAAAAAAATTGCAATGATCTGCGGATCAAAGAATAATCTGCATGCACAAAAACGTTATAACAGTTTTAAACGTGTTTTAAAAGAACATAACATTGAATTTGATGAAGATTTGTGCACTTTTACAAACTGGCAGAAAGAAGATGGAAAAATTGCAGCTGCAAAAGTGCTCAAAAAAGGCGTTACTGCTGTTTTCTGCCATAACGATTTTCTTGCCGGCGGTGTTTATGATTATCTGTACGAGAATAATATTAAACCTGGAAAAGACGTGCTTGTAACTGGTTTTGACAATCATGTTGTTTCTACTTATTTGCATCCAGGAATTACAACAATGAAATTGCCTTTGATTGAAATTGGACAGAAGTCTGCTGAATTAATGGTTTCAATGGTTGAAAACAACGGACTTTGCACAGCTGAAGGTTTTGAAATTCCCTGTGAATTAATTGAAAGATAAGCTGATGATTTTTATCATAACTTTCAGATGCAAAAAAGGCTGTCCTTCTGTGATGAAGGTCAGCCTTTTTTGTAAATAGCAGCAAAATCAGATTGTGTTTCCTATTGGATTAATGACTTTAATTTCAATGCTGCCTTTTGCTTTTTTGCCTTTAAGACGGATTGTATAAGTTCCTGTTTTTGTGATGTTAACTCTGAAGTTTCCGTTTTTAGATGGTTCAATTTCATAAACAGGCGATTGACCTGCCAGGAAAACAGAAGTTTTAAGTTCACCTTTTTTTGTTTCAACATCAATGCTTAAAGCTTCACCTTCGCGAAGGTTCATTGTTACATCTTTTGTTCCAGTAAATACTGAGTATTCCATCTCGAAATGTGAGGAATTAGCTTTTGCTTTGCCTTTGAATTTTTGTGTTGTACAGCCTGCACACAAAAGCATAAGCCCTAAAAGGGCAGCAATAAATTTAATTTTTTTCATTTTTCCCTTCCTTAATTGAACTGTTTTAATTCAAATTTTAGGTTTCGTTTTTGCATTATTAGCTTCAGATAATTTTGAAGAAATCTGCAATAACATTTGTTTTATGCATTACACATAAATGGCATTTCTAAAATTCAGCAGGATCACTTTTTTTTAGAACTGTTCAAAAACTTACAGAAAGCTCTTAAAAAATGCATTAAAAGTCCGCCACAAACTTTTAACTGCATATATTTTTAAGGATTCAAGACAGTATTAAAAAATGCAGCTTTAGAAGCGCCGTTAATAGATTATCGTACAATATGTACATAAAGCAATCGTTTAAAGCTGCATTTTTTGTAAAATCTGCCGGAAGCGCGAATTTAAGATAAAAACAGTTTTTTCATCTTAAATGGCGTGTCCGTTCCGTTTTTGGCATTAGATTTTCCGATAAGTTTCTTTTGGTCCAAGATAAGAAGGCTTTAATGCAAACTCATTTGGATAAAGAACAATTTTTTCAAGGACAAAATTGGGTGAAACAGCATAAACATTGAGTGTATTGATTCCCTGTCTGCAGTCAAAATATGCAGATTTTATGCGGATGTTGTTTGTAACATCTGTTCCCCATGGCTGCTGGTTGTCGCCGACTGCAAAATCGCTGTCAACAACATCAACCAAAACTTTTTTGCCATTTACACTTGCACCAAATTTAAAATAGTTGTTTCGTTCTGCCGGGTTTGACGGATTAAGATAGAAGTCAAACCGGTAAATGCCTTCGTTTTCTAGTGCAAATTTATAAGAAAGATAAGGTGCTTTTTTTAGATTTTCTGAAAAATATGAAGTTACTGGATAAACTTTCATGCCGGCATTTGTCTTGCCGTAATCTTCAAGTTCTTCAAAACCTGCAATGCTGCCGTCTTTGGCAATGCCGTCTTTTGCTTCAAAAAAGCTTGAACTTTCCATTGAAATATAGTCTGTCGTCTGAATGAATGTGCCTGGTTCGGCTTCAATTGCAGAAACTTTTGCATCAATTTTTATTTGAATTTCAACAGTGCCGGCACTGTTATCTGCGCCTGTTATTTTAAGAATTGTACATTTTTCTGAAGATTCGCATAAAAGTTTGCGGTCAATTTCTATAGCAATTTTTTTTATTTCGTCAAATTTAACAAAACCTTCTGTATCTGCAATTTTAAGCCAGTTTACGTCGGTTTCAAATTTGTATGGAACATCTTCTCTTGAGCCGCTTGCAAGATTAATAAAGGCTTTACAGCATGTCGGGTCTTTGAACGAATCAAGTTTGAGTGTTTTTCTGCTCCACGGAAGACCGCTTGTAGTTGTTTCATCATTTTCAACCCAGACAATAAGCCGCTTTTTGCGGCAGCCGTCAATCGTCATATAAAGCGGATATTGATTTTCTTCTTCGTTCCATCCTGAAAAGCCGAAATGTTCGCTCCAGCCCATGGCATGAAATTTTCCGTTGTTTTGTGCATCAATTTCTGCAACAAGCTGTTTGTCTGTTTCAAGGCATTCGCGGATTTTTTCTACATATGTGTTTGCAGCCATTATGCCGTGCTGTGCGAGCCAGTGGTTTTTGCCGCACAAAAGCTGCATTTTTAATACGTTCATATTGCCAAAAGCTGGCACATAAACTTGAGAAAAGAAACAGTTTGCAGCACTTTCAGGCAGTTCAGCCTTTAATCTTTTGCATGAGTCGATAATATTCTGTGCTTTTGCCAAAAGCTCATCGCTTTCGCCAAAATTTACAGGATGGTATGTTTCGCTTTGAATGCATTCAGTTCTTCGCATGTGCGAAATTTTTGTGTAGCTGTTGATGATTTTTTTAATTTCATTTTTCTGTTCATTTAAAACTGTAGGAAAATTGAAATTTACCCAGTCAGCTGTATATCTTTCTGCTGTATATTCAAGATTTGAATATTTTGGATAATCATATGCAAGGTCAAGAAAGAAATTCAGCGGAAATTCATTTGTCATTATGTCGCCCATGTTTACAACCCAAAGTTCACGGATTCCAAAATCATAAGCTGCTGTCATCTGTTCTTTGATTTTTGCAAGATGCGACGTATTGAACCATTCATAGCTGAAGGGCCAGCCATGATAATCGAAATGATAATACATGCCATAACCGCCGTTGTGGCTTCTCATTTTTTTAGTCGGAAGCGTGCGCAGGTTTCCGTGGTTATCGTCACAAAGCATGAGCGTAACGCCTTCAAGTTCAGGATCATTTATGAGTCCTTTTGTTTTTTTGTCGCCATAAAAATATGGTTCAACTTCTTTATAAAGGGCCAGCATTCTTGGTACTTTTGAAAGGTCTTCGTTTACAAATTCTTTGATTAAACTGTTCTGTGTTTTAAGCACGCTGCGCAAAAGATCAATATTGTCTTTTAAAGTTGCATTCTGCATGATTGCCGTGTCAGCTTCGCCTCTCATGCCGACAGTAATGACATTTTCAAATTTTCCGTTACGTTTAAGGCCGTCTTCCCAGAATTTTGTAATTCCTTCCGGATTTTTTATAAAGTTCCATGCATCTCCATAAATTGAATCTTTGCCGCGAAGATGCTTATATTCTTCGCCGGCACGGCAGCATGGTTCGTGGTGGCTTGCGCCCATAATTACGCCAAGTTCGTATGCAAGTTCTGCATTTGCAAGCCCTGGTCCGTCATCGCTGAATCTTGAAGCCCACATTGCAGGCCACAGATAGTTGCCTTT
>JAZQNK010000063.1:0-45474 GCA_045627325.1 Treponemataceae bacterium
ATTTATTTTAAGGCACAAAACCATTTTTGCACAGCAAAAAAAATTAAGCAGAAGTGTTTTTTTTGAATTGATAAAATAAGGCTTGTTAAAAAAAGCCCTGCACAGTGTTTGCCGTGCAAGGCTTTGTACAATTATTGAGAAGTATAAAGTTTTGCGTTTCTTATGTTTCTTATTCTGTTTGGCAAATATGGATGACTTGCGCACAGTTCAGAAAATAAAACAGAAAAGCTCCTTTGATGAATTGCATTTTCGATGTATTTATCTGGATTTACTTTTGCATAAAGTTTTTTTCCTGAAGCAAGAATCAAAAGACCTTTTTCTGCACCATCGTTTGAAAGGGCGCAGCCAATATTATCACAAGTATACTCGCATGCTCTTGAATATGCAGCACCCAAAAAAGGCACAATTGAAGCCAATGCTGTCCAGAATTGTTTCTGCATATGGCATCTTTTTACATGTCCAAGTTCATGGCCTAAAACAAACTTGACTACTTCAGGTTCTGTGTCATACATCTCGAAAATATCAGAATAAATTGCTATGTAGTTTTTACATGAAAATCTGATTGCAAATGCGTTAAGCGCACCGCCTTCCTGCAGAATAAAAAGAGGCGGAATCTTTTTCATATTCAATTCTTCTGCCATTTTCTGATAAAACGCATAAAATTCAGGGAACTGTTCACTGTTTATCTCTACACCGTTTCCTTTAAGATAACCAACTATAAATATTTTGCTGATATACACATAAATCAAAATTATTACAGCATAAAGCACAAAAGTTGATGCCAATGCCAAGACTGATACTTGTTCACCATCTTGAGAAGGGGTTGATGCTATATACCCCAATAATTTGTAAATGCCATACACAATCAGCAACGTAAAAATCACTTTTAGTGCAAAAAGAAAGCTTTCTTTTTTGTTTACTCTTGTTTTCATAAACTTCTCCCATATGAACACTGTGCGGCAGCTTAACACACTGCGTACAGTGCAAAAAAATGAATGTCTGCATTTTCAGCAGTTTCATAAGATGCTCAACTATAATCTATAATACAATGCAAAAGCAACAGTTTCCGCTCAAAACAAGATAAAATGCATTCTCTTTTCCTTTAATTGCATTTGTGCTAAACTTTGAAAAAATTGCTGCAAAGCCTGCTTAAAAGGCTTTATCTGTGCAAAAGTTCTGACAACCCGATACACTGCGGAGAGGTTGCTGATTTTGGGAGGCATAAGTTATGGAAGAAATCTTAAATTTACTGAAAGAAAATGCGCGGCTCACAGCCGAAGACATAGCCGCAATGACAAAAAAAACACCAGAAGAAGTTGCAGCAATCATAAAAAAATTTGAAGACGACGGCGTTATTCTTAAATATTCTGCTATTGTAAATCCGGAAAAAGACCTCGAGACAAAAGAAAAAGTTTGTGCCGAGATTCAGATTCAGGTGCAGCCGCAAAGAGAACATGGTTTTGATGCCATTGCAGACCGCATCTATCGTTTTCCACAGGTAAAATCACTTTATCTTATGAGCGGCGGTTATGATTTCAAGATTATCATCGAAGGCAATTCTTTAAAAGAAGTTGCACTTTTTGTTTCAGAAAAACTTTCTACACTTGAAGGCGTACGCTCAACAAAAACAAATTTCGTATTAAAGACTTACAAAGAAAATGATATCGTTTATGTCGAAGATGAACGCGACAACCGTGAAGGGGTTCAGGCATAATGAATGACAGAAAGGATAAATTTTCTCAAAAAATGATGGAAATTCCACCGTCTGGAATCAGAAAGTTTTTTGAGCTTTGCATCGGTCACGATGATATAATTTCCCTTGGTGTCGGCGAACCCGATTTTTCAACACCATGGGTAATGCGCGAAGAAGCATTCTATCACCTTGAAAAAGGTCATACGTCATATACTTCAAACTGGGGTCTTTTAGACCTGCGCGAAGAAATTGCAAAATATCTTCAGCGTTACGAGCTTTTTTATGATGCAAAAACAGAAATTCTGCCTACAATCGGAGCTTCTGAAGCGCTTGACCTTGTTCTGCGTGCAATTTTAAACCCAGATGACGAAATAATCGTATGTGAACCATGCTATGTAAGTTACCAGCCGCTTGCAACTTTGTGCAATGCAAAAGTTGTTCACCTGGACACAAGCAGAAACGGTTTTTATCCGACGGCAGAGCAGATTGAAAATGCATGCACGCCAAAGACAAAAGCCGTAATGTTCTGTTCTCCTTCAAACCCGACAGGCCGCATCATTCCGGCAGACGAACTTGAAAAAATTGCAAAAGTCGTGCAGAAACATCAGATATGGTGCCTTAGCGATGAAATATATTGTGAACTTTTATATGACGGTCATAAACATGTTTCAATCGGAAAGTTCCCCGGCATGAAAGACTATGCAATTATTTTTAACGGCTTTTCCAAAGCATTTGCAATGACAGGCTGGCGCATCGGATACATTGCAGCACCGCACGACCTGCTTGTTCAATGCTGCAAACTTCATGCATACAATTCAATATGTCCCCCGATTTTCAGTCAATATGCAGCCGCAGAAGGCTTAAAACACGGCTGGTCAGAAGTTGAAAAAATGCGCATAAGCTATCAGCAGAGACGAAACATTATGTATAAAGCTTTCGTTGACATGGGACTTCCCTGCATTGAACCGGAAGGTGCTTTTTACATGTTCCCGGACATACGTTCAACGCACATGACTTCTGAAGAATTTGCAACCGAAGCAATTGAAAAATACAGCGTTGCAGTTGTTCCCGGCACATGTTTTGGTGCAGGCGGCGAAGGCTTTATACGCTGCTGCTATGCAACAGACGTAAATAAAATGAAAGAAGCATTACGGCGCATAAAACAGATGCTTGAAGCGCATAAATAAACCGCACTGCAAAACAAAAAAGCGGAAACTATCTTAAAAGTTTCCGCTTTTTCATAATGTCATGCTGAATTTATTTCAGCATCTACGCTACATATAGTGTGTTAGATTCCGGATCAAGTCCGGAATGACATAGAATTTAATCTTTTTGGACGTCCCCGACAGATTGTTTTTATGCTTTTATTAATGCCAGCACAACGATGGACTTTATAACTCGAAATTTGAGCTAACTAAAACCTAAATCTTAAACCGTCCAATCATAGATTCCATTGAATCAATGTTATCACGTGTCTGTTTAACCATGTCAGAAACGCCCTGCGCAGATTTATTAATCAAAACAGCTCCTTCCGCCATTTCATCCATGCTGCCGGCAACAATGTCTGCAATCTGTGTCATTGTAGACATTTCATTATTTGTCTTGTTAATTGCATCTTCCATTCCACGGGTCATTTCTTTTACCTGTTCTGTAGAAGAATTAATATTGTGCAGTGCATCCAGAACCTGTTTTGAACTTTCTTCCTGCTCAGTCATCATTGAACTCATTTCCTGAACAAGCCGGTCTGTCACAGAAAGTTTATCTGCAACATTAACAAACGCTTCAGAAGAAGATTTTGAAGAAGAAACAACATCGCTGATTGTCGTTGAAATTTCTTTCATGCGCTGACCAATAATATGAGACTGTCTGCTTGAGTTTTCTGCAAGCGTTCTGATTTCATCTGCAACGACGCTGAAACCTGTACCAAGATCGCCTGCATGAGCAGCTTCAACTGCAGCATTCATTGCAAGCAGGTTTGTCTGAGATGCGATGCGGGCAATTACGCCATTTGCTTCTATCAGAAGCTTAGATTGAGCCGCCATTTCCGTAATTTTTTTGTCAACTTCAAGCTGCTTTTCTTTGCCTTCTGCAGTTACGCCGGACAGTTCTGTAAACTGTGCATTCATTTTCTGCATTGCCGTATTGACAGAAGCAATATTTCCAATCATTTCTTCAATACATGAAGCTGAAGTTGAAATATCTGCAGTCTGATTTTTTACAGTAGCCTGCAGCTGTTTAGCCATATCAATTGACATTGCCATCTGATTGTTTGCAGATTCAATTGCAGTAGTCTGATTTACAGTCTGATGACGCACGCTTTCAATATTTGCCATAATCTGACAGATTGAGCTTGCAGAATCAGAAGCAGAAGAACCTAATGTCATGCTGATATAGTCAAGATCAACTTCTGCAATCTTCAGTTCTTTAATAAGCTTCTGCTGGTACTCAATGAATGTATCAATATCAACACTAAGACGGCCTATTTCATCGTTTTTGTTATAATTGATTCTGTAAGTTAAATCTGCATTTTCAGATTTTGCTGCAAGATTATGAATTGCAGAAGAAACAAGACGGAGCGGATTGAAAATAAGGTAATGCAAAATAAAGAAAGTAAGTGCACAAAGCATGACCGTAAAGAACAGAATAACAGGAATAATAACCGTAAGTATAAGCTCTCTTGTGCTTTTTACAACTTTTACCGGAATACCGATAAAATATATGCCATCCATATTTTCTTCATTGTCAATTGCAGTATACATAGTAAGATAATCTTCACCCTGAATGATGTTCTTGCCTCTATACGGCAATTTATCATTGCATACGGTGTTATAAATTAAATCATTATTCAAAGTTGTTCCAACGATACGTGCACCTTCTGCATTTTTAATAGATGTGGCTACACGCATGTCCTTTATAAAAAGAGTAACTTCGCAGCCAAACATGTCATGAAGATAATCAACAAAAGTGTCATCAGTCAGCCTTTCTTCAAGAACACAATAGCCAGAAAAATAATCTTCAATTTCAACTTCGCAAAATGAAACAATGGAAACACGGTCTTCAAAAACAGCAACAGAAGCAAAAGGCGTCATCTTCCTTGCATGTTCCAGAACATTTGACCCTTTAAACAAAGCAGGTTTATCAACAACCAAATCTGAACTGAAAACAATGTTTCCAATCTGGTCAAGCAGATAAACGGAAGACACATCATATGCAGCGCGCATTGTTGCAAGAGTTTCTTTTACATACGAAATATTCTCTTCTTCAAATGCGTAATCTAAATCACTTGAAGTTGAAACAAGCAGGGCAACATTGTGAAGACGTTCTTTTCTGCGTGCAACTTCACTCTGCAGGAAAGAAACGCGGTCATCAATAGTTTTTTCAAAATAACGGTTAAAGCCTGTCTGTGTAGCACTTATTACACCAAAGAGAATGGCAAATGTGTATAAAATCAAACCTGCTGCAAGAAAAATAACTATCCGTGTAATCAAAGACTTTTGCTTTTTTTCTTCTTCCTTTTGCTTCTTTGCAAAAACACCTTTCATCAAACAGCCTCCTCCAGAAAAAGCACAAAACATTAAAATCAGTCTGAAAAACAGAAGTTTCAGGAAATCTCAAAAATCTCTTCTGATAATGTTTTGATTATAACATCAAATATAAAAATTTGCTGATAAATCTCTGGTTTTATTAAGAATTTACAAAAAAACAATGAAAACTAAAACTATAAACCTTCAGACCTTGCAGACAAAACAACAGGAAAATTCTCAGTGAGTTTCTGTTTAAAAGTCACTGAGAAATTTTAAAAAGTTACTGAGAATTTTTTAAAACTCACTGAGTTTTTTCACTGCCGTCAAAAGGTTCCGCTTACTTTGATTTCAAATCAGCTATCGACTAAGGCCTAAAAAAAAGCTACACTCAGAAAAAACAATCGGAGTGCGTTTCATGCCCTTTCTTAACATTGAGCACCTTTCTTTTGATTATGCTCAAGACAGCGAAAACAAAAAAGCAGCTTTGCAGGATATTTCTTTTTCTGTTGCCAAAGGTGAATATGTTGTAGTAACAGGTGCAAATGGTTCAGGAAAAAGCACTTTAGCTAAAATCATTTCCGGTTTAATGCCGGTTCAGCAGGGTACAGTTTCCGGCGAAGCTTTCAGGCTTGATGCATTTAAAAACAAAGACAGAAAAATACAGTCAATTGAAAAAGTGCCAAACGGCATTGTACTGCAGAACCCTAAAAACCAGCTGATTGCAGAAACTGTCATAAAAGATGCATGTTTTGGTCCTTCAAACCTCAATCTGCCGCAACAGGAATGTACAAAAAGAGCAGAAACAGCCCTTGAACTTATGGATATTCTTGAAGCAAAAGAGCAGCCGACAGCAACTTTATCTGGCGGACAGCAGCAGAAACTGTGCATAGCAGGCATTCTTGCACTTACGCCGGAACTGCTTGTTCTTGACGAGGCGCTTTCTATGGTTGACCCCGAGCGGCGCGAACTTATTTTAAATTATATTGATGAATGGCACAAAAACGGCGGCACTGTTTTAAGCATAACGCACAACAAAGAAGAAGCCGCCCGTTCTACAAGGCTTATTCACCTGCAAAATGGAAAACTCGTCTACGACGGCACATTTTCTGATTTCTGCAAAAATTATGACTTTTTTGCACCGTCTTATGCAAAAAGACCGTCCATTTTGCATAAGACAGAAACAGACAAAACAGTTCTTAAAATTGAACAGCTCGATTATACACACCCAAAACAGCCAAAACTTTTTGAAAATTTCAGTCTGAACATTGAAAAAGGCTCTTTAACGGCTGTAGTCGGACAGTCCGGTTCAGGCAAAAGTACTTTGTTTGAACTCATTTCCGGTCTGCTTATTCCTTTAAAAGGCAAAATCAATGCAGTTTCAAGACCGGTTCTTGCAAGTCAGGACTGTGCTTCAACAATTTTTGAAGAATTTGCAGCAGATGATGTTGCATACGGGCCGCAGCAGCAGGGACTCGAAGGCAAAAAACTGAAAAACAGGGTAAAAGAATCAATGGATCTTGCAGGCGTGCCTTTTAAAGATTTTGCAGACCGCCGCACAACATTTCTTTCTGGCGGCGAAAGACGGAAAATTTCAATTGCAGGAATTATTGCATTAAACGCAGATATTCTGCTGTTTGACGAACCGACCGCAGGTCTCGACCCGGAAAGTGCCGTTGCAGCAATTCAATTAATGCAGAATCTGTGCAAACAGGGCAAAACTGTAATTTTTAGCACGCACAGAACGGAAGAAGCACAGGCCGCAGACCGCATAATTACGCTTGCAAACGGAAAAACGGTCAACGACACAAATGAAAAACAGTTTCAGGAAAATAACCAAATAAACGAAATAACACCGTTTGCAAATGCCAAAGACATTGAATCTTTTGCAAGTTCAGCTTTGGGCGGCTATCATAAAGACAATACTTTTGTTCACAGAATGAGTCCGCTGGCAAAATATCTTGCATTGATTTTCTTTTTTATTTCTGTTTTAAGCATTTCAAATATTCCTCTTTTATGCGGAATCTGCGTCTTGAGCATTATTTATGCCATTCTTGCAAAATATCCGCTTTTAAAACTTGCAAAGAATTTCCTGATTGTGCTTCCATGGATTTTTCTGTTTTTTATTTTTCAGCTATGCTTTTTTCCACCGGCAGACACAGACAAAGTCATTTTTGCGTATCGCTTTGTTTCGCTTACAGTACGAAAACTGCAGCTTGGCTTAAGCACAACCTTGCATTACATCGGCATTCTCTGCCCTCTTTCGGTTTTTGTATATACGTCGTCAGAAAGCGACATAACAGACGGAATGAAATCTCTGCTGAAACCATTTGAACTTCTTGGAATAAAGACAAAGCATATCTGCCTTATTACAAGCATTATCTTCAGGTTTATTCCTCTTTTAATGGAAGAAGCCGCTGTCATTATAAAAGCACAGACTGTGCGTTCATGCGGAAAATTAAGGCAGCAGCAAAAGAAAAGCAGCCTGCTTTCAAAATTCAGGCTGCTCATTCCTCTTTTTGTGCCTCTTTTTGTACGAACACTGCAAAGAGCAGAAGCATTGGCAGAAGCATTAGATGCGCGCTATTATGGAATCATCTGAAAAACTGAAAGGCAGCTTTAACAGCCCGAGCCTTAAACGGAGGAAGCAGCTTGAACGAATTTAAATTCTGTCCGCAATGCGGCTCAAAAAAAATAGAAACACACGGCGGCGTGCACTGGACATGCCCAGACTGCGGCTACGATCTTTACAACAACGATGCTGCTGCCGTCGGACTTTTCCTGATTTCTCAAGGCAAACTGCTTACTTTTACACGGACAAAAAATCCACAGAAAGGCAAGCTTGGACTTCCCGGCGGATTTGTCAATAAAGGCGAATCTTTAGAAGAAGCATGCAGCCGCGAATGTTCCGAAGAAATTGGAATTACTCCGCCTGATTTTTCTTATTTCTGCAGTTTTCCAAACACATATCCATATAAAACGCTTGTATATTCGACATGCGACGCTTTTTTTTATGCAGAATGCAGCGAAACACCAGAAGAAATCTTAAAGAAAATTCAAACAGTTGACGGCGAAGCTGAAAACTGCAAATTCATTAATCTTGAAGAACTTGATGTAAACGAAATTGCTTTTGATTCAATGCGGAAAGCTTTTGCACTTTTAAAAGAAAAACTGCAAAAGTAAATGGCAATTTTTCTATAACATTTGAAAAGCCCTAAAAATGCTTTTTTATGGATGACAATCAAATGTTCATGCAAAGCCGGACTTAAACACTTTTTTCAAAAAGCAAAAAACAGTACAATAGCAGCATGAGTTATACATTAAATTACACTTTGATTATTCCTGTTCTGGCTTATGCTGCAATTATTGCAGACATAATTTTTAGATTTACAAAACAGCCGGCCGTTCAGGCAGAGCTTGGAAAATGCATTCTGCCTTTGTCGCGCAAAATTAAAAAATCAAATTTCATTTTAATTTTTCTTGTTCTTGTTTTTGTTGCACTTCTTTTTTTTAGAAAATTTGAACTGTGGGTAGAATGTGTCTTTGCGCTTGTAGCAGTTATGGCCGTAGATATGACAATACAGGATTATTTTCTTCAAAAATTAAACGGAATATATGAAAACGCCATAATCAGCCTTGGCAAAAAACTTTTAAAAACAAATATTACTGCTTTTCCTACATTTGAATATGAAAACGACTCAGAAGATGCTTCTTCTGTGCCGCCAAACATGCTGAAAGTTGTAACAGAACAGAACGGTGTTATCTATCTTGAATTTGCATCCGCTGAAGAACGAAGTGAAGCCGCAGAAATCTTAAAAAACTGGCTTTAATCTGAACTCATGCATCAATTTTAACCGCTTTATAAAGTGCGCAGTTAATTTAAAACAAAAAAGCTCAAAGATTTTCATCTTTGAGCTTTTAAGGCGCCAATCAGAATCGAACTGATGAATAACGGTTTTGCAGACCGCTCCCTTACCACTTGGGCATGGCGCCATGAATGAATTGAATATATCAAAAAAAAACCTGTGTGTCTAGAGGTTTCTCCAGCATTTTTCATTCACATGCTGCATCATTAAAAAATTATTCTAA
Organism: Treponemataceae bacterium; assembly: GCA_045627325.1. GTDB lineage: Bacteria > Spirochaetota > Spirochaetia > Treponematales > Treponemataceae > UBA1240. The sequence continues at coordinate 9,304 of JAZQNK010000063.1, forward strand.
ATAAAACTATTTTTTAAAGAATTTGACCATATTCCACTTGAAAGCAAATAACAAAATCGGCTATTCTTCTTTTGATATGTCTAACCAGTATTTTGATTTTATAATTATTGGCAGCGGTGCTGCAGGTCTTACGGCAGCACAATATGGCGCCCGTGCAAATCTTTCTACAGCTGTTCTTGAAGGTTCTTCAAAAGGCGGTCAGTCCCTTTTAATTAACGACCTTGAAAACTATCCGGGAGTTTTTCCTGCAGTTCCAGGATATGAACTGATTCAGAAAATGGTAGAACAGGCAAAATCTTTTGGTGCAGAATTTATTACGACAACAGTAAGATCAATTGAAAAAAGAAATGCACTTTTTGAAATTTCAACAAGCAAGGGCATTTTTACTGCAAAAGCAGTGCTTCTTGCAACAGGTGCACAGCACCGTCATTTAGGCATACCTGGTGAAACAGAGCTTGCAGGCAAAGGCGTTTCTTACTGTGCTTCTTGCGACGGTCCTTTTTTTAGAAACAAGCGCATAACAGTAATCGGCGGCGGAGATGCAGCATGCGACGAAGCTACATTCCTTTCAAACCTTACTGACAAAGTTTTTCTCATCCACAGAAGAGATACATTCCGTGCACAGGCTGCTGTTGCAGACCGTGTAATGAAAAACCCTAAAATCGAAAAAATGTTCAACCAGGTTCCAGTAAAAATCAACGGAACAGCAAAAGTTGAATCAATTACGCTTAAAAATACACAGACTGGCGAAGAAACAATTCATGAAACAGATGCAATCTTTATCTTTACAGGAATGAATCCACAAACACAACTTGCAAACATGGCAAAAAAAGATGAAGGCGGCTATATTATTACAGACGAAAATATGGAAACTTCCATAAAAGGTCTTTTTTGTGCCGGTGATGTACGTGCAAAACCATTCAGACAGATTATAACTGCAGCCGCAGATGGCGCATATGCTGCACATGCAGCCGAAAAATATATCCGCGAAGAATAAAGGTTTTTTAGTGGCACAATTAAAATATTGGAAACAGCTTTTTTTAAGACTCCTCATAATCTGCCTTGCGCTTTTCAGTTTTGCATGCAAAAAAAACAGCGCAAACGTACAAAACATTGAACTTTCGGCAGAACAGCTTGCAGAACAAAAACAGATTGAACTTTCAGCAGAAGAAGAAGCCCGCGAACAGTTAAAAGAAAAAGCACAGCAGGACCAGGATTTGAATTTCTGGAGCGATTACCCTTCGGATGTGCTTGCAGAAGAAATAGCACGACGCATGACAGATGAAGAACTGCTTTCTCAGCTTTTTATGTTCGGCTGGGCCGGTGCAGAACCAAGCAAGCTTGTAACTTATTGGGTTGAAGAACGTCACATCGGATCAATTAAAATTTTCGGATGGAACACAGACAACACAGAACTTGTTGCAAAAAACATAACCACACTGCAAAACAAGGCCATGAACAGCCGCTTTAAAATTCCGCTGTATGTTGCAACAGACCAGGAAGGCGGCTGGATTCGTCATGTAAAAGGCAACACAAGCGACACACCCGGGAACCTTGCAATCGGTGCTTCTGGTTTTCCACAGGATGCTTTTTATTCTGGCTATTATATTGCAAAAGAACTTCGTGCACTGGGCATAAACATGAATTTTGCGCCGTCGGTTGATTTATACACAAATCATGATTCAACAATCATCGGCCCGCGCTCTTTTGGAGAAAACCCCGAAAAAGCCGCAGTTCTTGCTGCTTCTTTTGTTGCAGGAACAAAAAAAGCCGGTGTAATTCCAACAGCAAAACATTTTCCAGGCCATGGCGACACAGGAATTGATTCACATGGAAAACTGCCTGTAATAGACATAGACAAAGAAACACTTTTCAACCGTGAACTTCTTCCATTTAAATATTTAATTGAAGAAGACATTCCCGCAATCATGACCGGACACCTTGCTTTTCCACAGATTACACGTGATGAAGAACCTGCTTCTCTTTCAAAAACATTCATAAAATCAATTTTAAGAGACACACTGCAATTTAAAGGTCTTGTAATTTCAGATGACATGATGATGAATGGTGCAACAAATTATGCCGGCGGCATTGCACGGGCTGTAACACTTGCACTTGAAGCCGGCAACAATATTCTTTGCTCTTCAACCACACCGCAACTTAATTCTGCATTGTGGACAGAAAACATTGAACGGATGAAAACAACGCCAAGCTTCAGACGCACTGTTCAGCGTTCATGCAAACAGGTTCTTCAATCTAAAATTGATTATTTCAAAGGCGACAACTTTGTTCCAATTTTGCCGGATATGGACGCAATAAAAACTTCAGTTCCAGATCCGGAAGGTTCAAAGTTTTTTATTGAACAAGCCTGCCGTTCAATTACATTTTATGAAAAAGGCAGCCTGCCGATATGGCCGGCAAAATCCGGAAAAGTGCTTCTTGCTGCACAATTTCAGGAATTTTTTGACGAAGGTGTAAAACGATACCCGGCTTCAGGGCTTTATTATTTTAAGTATTATCCGACAAATGAAGAAATTGCAAAAGCTGCACAAGACTTGAAAAATCTTGCTAAAAGTTATGACACCATCATGATTTTTGTGCCGAACCAGGCAGCAGCAGAAATTGCCCAGGGCCTTTCAAAATCAGAAAAAAATGTTATAATCATTTCTGCACTTTCGCCTGTGCCTGTTTTAGAAGGCTTTGACTGGGCAGGCTCAATTATTTTAACTTACAGTTATTCGCCATTTACGTTCAAGACAGTATTTGGCGCAATCGCAGGAGATTTTGAAGCACAAGGCAGACTGCCGCTTCAAATTACGCATAAATGAAAACCAACTCAAAAACAAATACCATTTGCCTGTTTCCCGCAAATTACACCTGCAGCACTAAGCATTTCTTTTTTAAACTCTTTTAGAGGATTTTATGACCGATTTTTCTGTCGAGCCTTTGTCTGACTCAATATATGAAAAGACAAAAAATTTTGTTGAATCAAATGAAAAATACAGCGTTCTGCTTTCTTCCATGATTTCAGCAGTAAAAGTGCCAGATTCCATTGCACCGCAAGGAAATATTTTCTGCATTTTTAAAACAGAAAACAGCATTAAAACACTTGAAGGTGTTTTTGGCATTACACACGGCGACCTTTTAATACACAATGTGCCTTTTCTCTTTAAAAACAACCAGACAATAAACAGCGAAACAAAACATCTTCTGCAGCAGCTACTGCTGGAAAAACTAAAGCCGATTGTTTCAAATTATGAAATTTTCAGCATAATGGGCGAAGAAGAATCTACAAACCTTTTCATAAATGCTTCCGGAAAAACGCCTGAATGTAAACGCTCTTACATACTTATGGAATATGCACCTTCAACAGCAGAAGCAGATTTTTCAAGATTTTCGCCTAAAAGATTTCTGCCTAAAGAGCTGTTTATGCGCATCTGTTCTCCGCTGGATACAGAAACCTTATACCCGCTTCAAAAAGAATACGACATCGTTGAAGTTCTTCCACCAGGCAAAATACATAATGAACTGGCCTGCAAACTTGGTCTTAAAAAAAATCTTTCACACCATCTTATTTATGCTGTTTTTTATGGGAATAAAGCAGTTGCAAAAGCCGGCACAAATGCCATGGGCACTTTTTATTTTCAGCTGGGTGGAGTCTACACTGCAAAAGAATGGCGGAACAGACATCTGGCACGTGCAGCAGTTGGAATTGTTGTAAAAGCAGCATTGTCACAAGGGAAAAAAATTGTGCTTTTTGTTAAAACACAAAATGAACCGGCAAAAAAAGCATATACACATGCAGGCTTCGTTCCGTTTGCAGATTATGAAATATGCTATTTTTGACCTTCCATTCAAATATGAATCAATCCGGCTAAACGTATTAAATTTATTGTTTTATCGCATCTGACTTCGTGCTTTTGCATAAAACAAGGCATCTATATGCTTATTTTTAAACATTCCACAAACAAAAAATAATCTTATAAAAAGAAGAGGCTGTCCAATCAGGTTCCTTTACCGTGTCATATGACACACCCTTTAGACAGCCCCAAAGCAAGAAAAAATATAAATATGTACTGCAAACCTAAAAATTCAGACCACGCCCAATCTTTTAAGCTTGCACAATAAGACTAACGTTTAATTCTTGAAATTTTTGTTCCTTCAAGAGAAAGGTTATACATAAGGCCTTTCTGATCAAGAATAAAAGCAATAACAGGTTTATCCTGTGTGTAGTTTGTATCAACAGAAGCACCAACACCAACTGCAAGAACAGCAACAGAAGCATCAACACCAGCTTTCCAGCCGTCGCCATCAATGAACTTATTATAAGCATCTTTTGTCATAAAAAGATAAATAACAGTTTTTTTCTGACCGCCAAGCTGCCAGCCTACAGAAGCAGAAGCTGTACTGTAATATTCAACAGTTTTGTTGCCTTTAAGCAAAGCACCTTCGCCATATTCTCCACCTACACCTACACCAACTTTGTAAACTTCAGGGAAAACCAAAACGCCTACAGCTTGATTCAAAAGAGCTGTTGCACCTTTCTGAGTTTTGAAAATCTCAAGTGCATCTTTTACACCAATATCAATGGCTTCTGCTGATTTAGCAAACATCATTGAAGGAACAAACAACGAAATGATGAGTACCAAAGCAATTGCCATACCAGTTTTATTAAATTTTCGTGTTTTCATCAAATTCCTCCTGTACGTTCCAGTTATGGAACAACATGCAGTTTAGACTGCATCTCAATAGGATATTTTATAATATGCGCATCTGCAAACTGCAAGATTAATAATACTCGCGCACTAGTTATATTATATAACACACTTACTCAAATAATGTAACAAATTCTCATTAAAAATCATGTCTATAACCCGACAGTTTCATTATATTCTGAAAAATCTGCTTTTGCTTTTAAGCTAAAAAGAATCTCTTTCATTTAAGAAATGTCTTTTGCAATATATCCCTTGTCATATTTCTTTACTTTTTCTGCCTGTGCTCCAACATCGAAACACATAACAGGCGAACCTTTTATTTTACATTTATATTATACAAACAAGATACCGTTTAAGACAAATTCAAACACTTTTTTGTCTTTTTATATCTTATCTTTTTTTATCATCTGTTTTGCATTCCAGAACAGAACATCTTTAAAAAAGTGTTTTATATAAAATCCAATCAGATTATGAATTTTTATATGAAAATTTGTTTCACTTATTTCATCACACAATTTTTCGTTATAATCAATTATTTCCGGATGAAAAATATTATCAATTTCATATCTTTCCTGATTATTCTGACGTGCTGTAATATCAGCAGTATGAAGGGCGTTTGGATCAAACCCGATATTGCTGACCATATTTTTGCATGGAATTGCAACAAGACCCTTGTTTTTCAAAATCGAATAAACCCATTGATAATCCCATGTATCAATTTCCAAACCTGTCATCTGGTTTAAAACACGTTTCCAATAGCGGCGCTCTTCAATATGTTTAAATATGGAATGATATTCTTTAGATGCCAAAAAAGCCTGCAGCTCCGAATTATTTATTTTAAATGAATAATTCTGCCATGCCCGTTTCCATGTTGCCCAGCCCCAGCACTGCTGAATTTTTGAAAAATAATATGAATCTTTATCATTGAAAGAAGAGGAAATACCCAATGGATTATATCCTGCTATGTGCATGACACGTCCATTACCTTTATATTTTAACAAAAGTTCCCTGCAATACATAAAAAATGAATCAGAAGGCAGACAGTCATCTTCAAGAATTATTCCCATTTCAACATTTTCAAAAAACCATGTAATTGCAGATGATACAGCTTTTCCACATCCCAGATTTTCATCACGGAACAATGTTTTAAGTTCACAATTCCAGTCAATTTCACTTAAAAGATAATTTCTTACTTCATTTACAGTTTCTTTTTCATCAGGAACTGTTGCTCTAGGACCATCCGAAGCCAAAAATAAATATTTAGGCTGTTGCTTTTTTATTTGAGCAAATACTTTTTTTGCTGTCTCCAACCTGTTAAATGTCAAAAACAGAATAGGAATATCAAACATAATTTTCAGCTCCTAATATTGTGCATTTTAATACTTTTTGCCAGCCCCACCCACCCGCACAGCAAATAATGTCACAAGATTTGTATATGGTTTTCAACGAAAAATACAAAAAGTACACACAGGTCGATAAAACTATAAATCCATTATTAACAAATATCCGTCCACAAGTCCAGCGCAGCTGCTATTGTATCATCCATATCAAAATATTTATACATACCTAAACGTCCGCCAAAAATCACTTTTTTGTCAGAATCTGCTTCTTTTTTATATTTCTGATATAACGCTGTGTTTTTCACATCGTTTACGGCATAATAAGGTTCATCGCCAAAATGCCATTCAGCAGGGTATTCTTTTGTTATTACAGTTTTAGGCTGTGTACCAAACTCAAAATGCTTGTGTTCAATTATTCTGGTGTACGGCGTTTCTGCATCAGTATAATTTATAACAGCATTACCCTGAAAATTGTCGCAGTCCAAAGTTTCTGTTTCAAATTTCAACGAACGATATTCAAGTTTTCCAAATTTATAATCGTAAAAAGAATCTATAGTTCCTGTAAAAACTATCTTATCAGCTATAGCCATCCATTTTCCTTTATCATCAAAAAAATCTGTATTAAGCAAAATGTCGCAGCCTTTCAGCATTTTTTCAACCATGGCTGTATAACCGCCTATAGGAATGCCCTGATACCGGTCATTAAAATAATTATTATCAAATACAAGGCGCACAGGAAGACGTTTTATTATGCCTGGCGGAAGTTCAGTACATTTTCTTCCCCACTGCTTTTCCGTGTAACCTTTTATAAGCAGCTCGTAAATATCCTTACCAACAAGAGAAATTGCCTGTTCTTCAAGGTTTTCAGGCGTTTTGCCTGTCATTACGGCAGCCTGTTCTTCAATCCGTTTTTTTGCCTGAACAGGAGTTATGACATCCGGCCAAATTCGGTTAAAGGTATTCATGTTAAACGGCAGGTTATAAAGCGAACCTTTATAATTAGCAACCGGACTGTTTGTATAGCGGTTAAATTCCGCAAAAAAGTTTACATAATCCCAAAGCTCTTTAATGTCCGTATGAAATATATGCGCCCCATATTTATGAACATTTATGCCTTCAACAGATTCTGTATAAATATTACCGGCAATATGAGGGCGCTTTTCTATTACAAGACATTTTTTGCCAGCCTTAACACCCTGCTGGGCAATAACCGCATTGAACAAACCTGCTCCAACTAAAATCAAATCATATTTCATATAAAAAACCTCAAAAGCAGTCTAGTTAAAGTGTTCAATTATTGCGTAACACTTCAGTTTGCTGGATGCTGCATTTTAATACAATTTTGAGAATAATTTTTTTCTTGTAAAATCTTTCACTTTTACGGCAACATAGAGCAATCCATCAAGTTTTAGCAAAGCAATAATAAATAAAACCTTATTGTAAAATGGATAAAAAGATAACAGCTTCCAGTAATTAATTTCAGGGTGAATGCTTCGCCATTTTTTTGGATTAAAAATCTGAAGATTATCAAGATAGTTCTGTTTTGCAGTCAAGATCATCCTTTCTGCAAGAATTTTTGATTGTGTATTTATTGAATGAGTTTTGGAGTAATCAAGATTATTTTCTGTAACAGCAAGCCTGTTTTGTACTAATTTTTCTACATTCAACGAATGTGTAACAGAAACATTACTCATTCGGTAATGATAAAATGCTTTTGGAATAAATGAAATTTTATTCGTATTCGAAATCAATTTGAACGTTACACTTACATCTTCATATTCTGCAGTACCAATAGGAAATGATATATTAGATTTTGTAAAAAGCTCCCTTTTAATTATCTTATTACAATAGCTAAACAGCAAAAGGTCTATGCTTTTTTGATATTCACAAGCATTCGGTATAAGCATATTTTTTCTGTCTGCATATTCCTGAGTTACACCACAGGCAACAATATCTGCATTTTGTGCAATTGCAGTCTCATAAAGTACATTAAACATATCAACATCAATCCAGTCATCGGCATCTACCCAGCCTACATATTCAGCCGTAGTATTTTCCAATCCAGCTTTCCTGGCAGAAGCAGCTCCTCCGTTTTCTTTTAACACGTACTTTACTCTGGAATCTGACGCTTTATATTTTAAACATATTTTTTCAGACTCATCAGTTGAACCATCATTTACAAGAATTAATTCAAAATCCGTAAATGTTTGATTCAATATAGATTCTATGCATTGAGAAAGATATTTTGCAGCATTATAAATGGGAACTATTATAGAAATCTTGGGCATTTATTTTCTCCACAGTTCTTTAAAATAACTTTTCGTGCATTTATAAAGAGCTGGATTTATCCATGTGAATGTAATTATTGTCTTTAGAATAAACATATACAGCTTCCCTGCATTATTATTTTTTCTCAAATATATAATTTTAGAAAAAGTTTCTATAATATCAGACTTAGATATTATAGAAAAACTTTTTTTTCTGTCTGACCCACCTTCAAGATGAATAATTCCAGGCTGGTCAATTATTATCCGTCGCTTATTGTTTAAATGCATTTTATATTCAAGATCTACTTCTTCATAAAAAAGAAAATAGTTTTCATCAAATCTTGCAAATTCATCATTTTTAAGGAATAAATCTGCACCACAAATCCAGGCTACGTCTCCATTATATCTTGGCAACTTAGGCTTTATAAAAGAACGTGGTAAATCCCGTTTCAGTAATTGCAAGATGCTTTTCAACCAATAACTTCCACAAACCAAAAAACTATTAAACAACTCTCGTGATAATTTTGGGAAGTTCATACTTGCCGTACCAGTTGAGTTTCCTTCAGAATCTTCCAAATTACAACCTAATACGCCTATATTTCCTTTATCAGGAGATTCTTCCCAATAATCATAAAAATGCTTTACAGCATTATTCAACAAAATAGTATCACTATTTAAATAGAAAATATATTTACCGCGTGCAATATCCAAAGCCCTGTTGTTGGCAGCACCAAATCCCAAATTCTTTTTGTTATCAATAACAATTATATCCGGGAATTCTTTTTTAAGCATTATAAGCGTTTCATCTTTAGAATCATTGTCACTGACAATAATTTCAAAATCAATATCTTTGGTATGTTTATAAATCGAGACTATACAGTTTTTTAATAATTCAGCTGTGTTATAACTAACAATAATTATTGATACGTCCATAAAGTTTACTCTATTTTTTTTCAACTATAAATTATTTTACAATCAATGTTGATAAAAACAACCTAACAGTCTGAATTCCGACGTGTAGTTTTTGAGGCTATAAATTTCAAAAACAAACGCATTTTTTTTAAAATTCCCCAATATCCTGTTTCATAGTCATGTAACAATTCATATTTTTCATATCGTTCTTTTCCAAAGAATTTTATACAAACTTGTTTATGCTCTTCATGAGCAAGTGCTTTTTGTTTACTACTAATTCCATCACAAGCTTCATAGTATGATAGAGAATAAGGGTAATGTTTATATGAAGCATTATTCTTGATCAGCATTTTTATATTAAACTCATTATCAGCAAGAATTTTTAAATTTTCATTGTATGGGGTTTCTTTCAAAATACTTGTCTTTATAAGTTCATTTTGATGATTAATAAGAGGTCCTAGTACAAAGTCAAAATCAAATATAACGTCTGGTAATTTTACAATTTCTATTTTATCTTTTTTTACAGAAAAAAAATCAAATATAATAATATCTTCCGTATGGTTTTGACTATTTTCTTTCTGAACAACATTCTCATCAACAAGCCAGTCTCCACTGTTTAAAAAAAGGCAATACTCTCCTTCTGCTTTTTTTATACCTTTGTTCATAGCATTATAAACGCCACTATCCTCTTCACTAACCCAGTATGAAACATTTTTGCCAGCCGAAGATGCGGCATATTCCTTAATTACATCAATACTATTATCTGTAGAAGCGCCATCAATAATTATATGCTCAAAATCCCTGCATGTTTGAGACGCCACACTGTCAAGTGTTTTTTTTAATCCTTCCGCATTATTACGGTTGATAGTTATTATTGACAAAAACATATATTACCCTTTTTTTATTATTAAAAATAAGTGCATTTATTCATTACTTCCAACATTCTCGAATACTTTCTGCTTTTTTTATTGTATCAAAAACAGTTTTTACATAATTTTCAATACTATATTTTTTTGCCAAAATTTTTCCTTTAGAAACTAAAGATTCTCGTAATAAAGTATTATTTTCTAATATTTTTACTGATTCTATTATTTCATTAATATTATATGGGTCAAAAGATAAAACAGCATCTTTTAACTGTTCTTCTGCTCCGTCATATTTTGAACATATTACCGGACAACCAAGTCCCATTGCTTCTAAAGGCGGAATATTGTCAGGTCCCATTATAGATGCATAAATTAAAGCAAATGCATTTTTATACAGTCCAATAATTTTTTCCTGAGAAACAAATCCTGTAAAAATAATTGAGTTTTCTAAGGAATATTCTATTGCCTTTGCTTTTATATAATCTAAATTACCTTTATCAGAACCTGTAAAAACTAGTTTATATCCTCTTTTTGCAAGATCTTTCATAGCATAAATTAAACGAATGTGATTCTTATGAGCCCAAAACTGAGCAGGATAAAAAAAATATTTGTTTTTTTCTAATCCATATTCATGTAAAACAGAATCATCAGATTGTAATGAATAAATATACTTTGGCGTTAACATAGGATTTATTACAATTCTGTCTTCACCAACAGAATAATATTTCATTAATTGCTCTTTACCAGTTTTATTTCCGATAAAAACAAACATTGCTTTCATAAGAATTTGTGAATATTTGTGATTTCTAAGTTCAAACTCTCTGTTTTGCATAGAAGTTTCAGGAAAATAAGGATGGACTTTATCTCCTAAATCCCACATCGTAAACAAAAAAGGAATTTCTGTTTCCAAGAAACATGATGGCGTTGGAAAATAAACCAAATCAATCTTATCTTTTAATAAGATACTATTCAAAAATGAATATTTTTTTTTAAAACCAAAATACAAGAAAAATAATAAATCTTTAAAAGAAAATAGATAATTTTTAAATTTCAAAAAATTTGACAATTTTACATATTTTATATTTGCTTTTTTAGATTCATTTATAAAATTTCCAAAATAATAAAAAATTATCTCGTAATCTTTGTTCTGACTTATAAGCTCTTTTACAATTTCATTTTGAAAAACACTTCCACCCCCTTCGGTAGAAGGAATTACATTTCCTAAATAAACACCAATACGCATTATTTCTTAAATTCCTTGATTACATCACAAATATATTTAATCTGCTCTTCGGTAAGGCTTGAAGCACTTGGAAGATAGAAGCCGTTGTCAGAAAGCCAGTCTGTTACAGGATAAGTTCCGCTACAGTTACAGCCGTATTCCTGCAAGGATTTCTGTTTCGACATACTTTCAAAAAGAAGACGCGTATCGATATTATTTTCTTTTAAGTGTACTACAAGTTCTTCTTTGGTATGCCCGTAAACTTCAGGATCAATTACGATTGTATTCATCCAGTGTACGTTAAGAGAATCTTTTTCATCTTTCTGAAAAATGATACCAGGCACTTCTGAAAGATACTTCATATAAAAACCTGCATTTTTAATGCGCATGTCACGGTATTCATCAGCTTTTTCAACCTGCGCAAGACCAATGGCAGCATGAAGATTGCTCATTCTGTAGTTGAATCCAATGTCATCATGCAAATAAACACGGGGGGCATCTACAGGAAAACACATATTCTTAAAGTATTTGCATTTCTTGTAATATTCTTCATTGTCAGTAACAACCATTCCGCCTTCACCGGTAGTAAGGTTCTTGTTTGCAAAAAAGCTGAACGATGCAATATCAGAAAAACTTCCAGACTTTTTGCCTTTATATTCAGCACCATGAGCTTCTGCAGAATCTTCTACGATAAAGAGATTATGTTTTTTTGCAATACGCTGAATTTCATCCATATTACACATGTTTCCAAAGATGTGTACCGGAATGATTGCCTTTGTCTTTGATGTAATCTTTTCTTCGATTTTTGTTACATCTATATTGAAGGTATCTTTGTCAGCATCTACAAATACAGGAGTAGCTCCTGTATAGCAGACTGCAAAAGCTGTTGCAATCATTGTAAATGAAGGAATGATAACTTCGTCCCCTTTTCCGATACCTAAAGCAGAAAGAGCAAGGTGAATAGCTACAGTTCCATTACAAACTGCAACTGCATATTTTACACCGCAGTATTTTGCAAATGCTTCTTCAAATGCAGTTACATAAGAACCGCTTGAACTAATCCAGCCGGTTGATACTGCATCTGTAACATATTTTAATTCATTTCCGCCTAAAAGCGGTGTACATACTGGAATAAACTCTGCCATAATAATTCCTGCTTTAGTTGAACTTATGAGGTTCAAACCTTACTTTATCATTTTCGCCGGCATAAGGGCCCTGTTTTATCTCAAACATTTCTGTTTCTTCAATACATTCAAAACCATGACCGCCTGACACGAGCAGAATTACATCTCCAGTTTCAATAACCTGAGATTCAAGATATTCTTGATCGTTGGAATAAAAATCACAGCGGAGTTTACCTTTTTTAATTACAAGAACTTCTTTTGTGTAAAGGACTTCACGTTTTACTTCATTGTGTACATGAGGAAGAATTATATGCCCTGCAGGATGATGCATATAAGCAAGCTGCTGGGAATAGTCATCCGGTGTAACAAAAGAGATGCCTGGTTTGTCATAGTTTGCCTTTACTATAATCGCAAGAACATCATCGTTCTGGTCTTTGATTGTATTGATCATTAACAACTCCTTTTGCTTATTATACTATACAAAAAGTGGATCATAAAACGTATTCTATTAATTACTATACTACACAACACAATACATTTATTTTTCAATATAATTCTATTCAATTTTCCAGTTGATACATATTTATGCAATTTAGAAATACAAAGATCCATTTTTTCTACATCCTTGTTTTTTATAAATCTTTTTAAACAGTCTTCATATTTCTTTACAAGTTCATCAATACCACATAGTTCTACAATATCATTTTCGAATTTATTCCAAAGAAGCCACCATCCATTAGCAACACGTATAGACGAACTACTAATTTGTTTTCCTTCCCCAGCATCTACATAATATATACCCAGAATTTCATCAATCAAAGCAATTTTATAGTATTTAGCAAATCTAAAACATATATCATCATCCTGTGAAGCTGGAAATTGAGGATCCCAATTACCAGTTTTTTCAAAACAACATCTTCTAAAAGAAATAAAAGACGAAGATGTTAAATAGCCTTGTTTTAAGACATCTTTATAACAAATTCCATCGACAGTATCTTTTCTAGCAGGAACAATATTTCCTTTTTTATCATATATTCCTGTAATGCAATAAACAGCTCCTATATCTTCATCAGATTCAAATTTATCTAATGCTTTTTGCACGAAATCAGGTAGAATTGTATCATCAGAGTCTAAAAATAATATATATTTACCTCTTGATAAATCAAGTCCATGATTACGTGCAACTTGTGCCCCTAAATTCTCTTGATAAAAATATTTTACCCTTGTATCCGATGTATACGATTCAACTATATTTTTAGTTTTATCTTTTGAGCCATCATCAACAATTATTAACTCAAAATTTTTATAAGTCTGAGAAATAACACTTTCTATTGATCTTGCAATAGTTTTTTCCCTATTATAAGCAGGGATTACAATTGAAAAAAGTATATCATTCACCATTAATAAGATTTCCCTTCTACAGATTTTATCCTTGAATTATATTTTCTTCAGATACCTAATTTGTATTAATTAAATTTCCCTTCAGCTTTCAGTTTCTTAAAATGCTCAATATCTCTATACTTAAAAACCTTGGCAGGAGAACCACCTGCAATCGCATAAGCAGGAATATCAGAAACGACAACTGAGCATGCCTGAATTATTGCACCTTCACCAATTTTAACTCCCCCTAAAATAAACACCCTCTGCCCGAGCCAAACAAAATCCCCGATTTCAACATCCTTACAAATATATTTATCATCATAAGGAATCATTTCACCTTCATAGTTATGATTTTGATTTAAAATAACACACTCAGGACCTGAATGGAAATAGTCACCAATAGTAACCTTCCCTCCACCTATAATTTTCATTCCATTAAAATTATCAAAATTTCCTAAGAATGTATTACCTGTTAAGTAAGCTGGAAAATTGACAATAAGTCTTTCTCCATATCCTCCAACCTGTTTCTTTACTTTTTTGTCCATCTTTTCCTTAAATATGCCTATAAAGCTCATTATATTTAGAATATAGGTTTACAAGCAATTTTCGTATTAAAACATATAACAACTCCTCATGCAGCGACACGAAGAGTTGTATCAGACAGTTTTAACAGAATCTCATCCCCCCCCATTAACACTGTTGAATATTTTGCTATTTTTCAAAACACTGTAAATTTTTTTTAATGAAATTTAAAAATCTCATTGCATAAAAATTATGACACCCTACATTAGCTTCATTTTTGCTTTGGGAAATGATAGACACAAGTTCTTTTGCCATTTCATAATAGCATTCACGTTTATAATGCCTGATATTATCATTCAACATTGATGTAGAAGTAACAATTTTCCTTACATCTAAAAGTTTTGTATTGAAAGAATTATTTTTTATAAACTCATCAATAATTAAATTATATTTTTTATGTACAAGATGTCTTTTATTGTTTAACTCTGTAGAATTTGTAGATGGAACTTCTGCTCCATTTATAAGTATTAATATTGTATCTTTAGATAGATTATTACGAATAAATGTTAAATTGCTATAAAATTCTTCAGAAGAAATCTGCCCCTCTGATTCCACTCCATTCCAAAATTCTTTTTCTTCGTTTGACCATTTGGACATTCTTTCATCAGAAATAACAGGAAAATCAAAATCTCCAAAACATATTTTTATATTTTTATTTCTTTTCAAGTGATAAACATTTTGAACAAAATCCATAAGGACACTTATTACAACAACTTTATTATTGTTATTGAATATCTCTGTTTCAAAACAATCATTATCATAAAAATTCAGATTTTCTACTAAATTATGTTTTTCAGATTCGGGCAATTCTTTAATTTGTCGTATAATATGTGTATGATCTCTATGAAAATCTAAATGATTAAATTCACACTTAATATATTTATCACTATTTCTTATATAAGGCAGTAGTTGCATCAAATCACAACCACCTCTCAAAACTATAGACTTATTTATTGAAAGATTATTTTTTTTCTCGCTACTTATATTGGAATTTATATAATCAGGTGCAGGAAATTTTCCAACATTATTAATCACTTCACCAACAACAGTTAATCCAGGATAATTCAGCTTAGAATAAACATATTGTTCAATTCCCATTCCTATAGTTCTACAAGAAAAAAGAAAATGAATTAATCTGTTAGATACTTTGTCCAAAGCATAAAAACCAATTAATCCATAATCTCCATATTTATCAAATACTTTGACATAGCCGCAATCTATATTTTCATTATTCAGCAACTTCTCAAAATCACTATTTTCTTGACGGAATTTTGTAAAGTTCAATTGATTAGTTCTATGAATAAGTTCAAAAATACGATCTTTTTCTTTGATACAATCATGAAAAATATCAACTTTTATATTTGATTGTTTTAAGAAATCCATATTATTAGAATAGTTATTTTTCTCATTATATTTGAATTCTAAAGTTTTATAATGATTCAATCTTTCGTGTAATAAATCTTTTTTGCTTTTATTAATAAAGTTTTGGTCTAAAAGTGTATCAAGAATATCTGGCAAAGATACATTCAACTTGGTATTAATACTTTTTGCTTCTTGAAGATTTTCAATAGAATCATCTATAAATAAAACATTTTCAGCACGCAAATTAACCTGAGAAATAAGCTCTTTTATCTGCATACCTTTTGAGAAATATGATATTTTTGGAAAAATAAACAAATCAAAGACTTCAAGTTCTGTTAACTTTTTTTTTGCTTGTTCAAAATCATTTTTTGAACATATCGAACACATTATACCGTAATCAATACACTGTTTTATAATATTAATATTTCTTTCTATTGGAACAATTTCTTCTTCAGAAAGTATCCCGTTCCAGAAAGTATTATCTAAGTCCCAAATAACTAATTTTATATTTTCCATATTATTAAAAAATTCCTCTGTTTTTAATAATTCTAACAAGTAATATTATTCCAAGCAAGAAACCACTAACCCATCTAATATACCATAAATCAAGCGTGTTGTAATATATAAACATAAAAGCAAAAACAGGAATAATACCTTTTAGGTAAAAAGTCCAATTACATTCAAAATCTTTAGCCTTAAGAATAAATCTTACATTCATTTCATGTATCAAAAATAAAAAGACGTAGGAAATAAACGTAGCAACTGCAGCGCCCATTCCGGCATATTTTGGAATTAATAAATAATTTAGAACAATATTTATTAAAGCTACCATCATAGTGCCAAAGGCAATTACTTTAGTTTTAGAATAATAGAATTCGTAATTTGCAGGAAATGAATATATAAAATTAAAATAATAAGCACCAGCAATAAATGGAATAATCTTTATTCCATCCCAATAAGATTCAGGATAAACAACTTTAAACACCTCAGGAGCTAGACAAATAAAGCCAATAGTCATCACTGTAAAAAAGAAAAGATAGTTTTTGCTCTTAGTTTTTATAGATTCAAAATCGTTAGCTTTTTTATAATCATAATAAAACGGAACCCAAACTTGATTACAAGATGTCCAAATTATACTTATAATTATTGCTAAACCAAAAGCTACACTATATATCCCCGTTTCAGATTCTCCAGCAAACATTTTAATCATAATTCTATCACTTTGGTTAAATATCATTGAAGATGCACCATGTAGAATTAGTGGTAATGTTATAGGTAAACAAAAATTCCAATATTCCTTATTATAAAAAGTTTTACCCTTAAAAAAAATAAAGCCAGCACAAGAGAAACCTGTTATTAAAGAAAAACACGTCGAAATTATAATTTGATAAACATATTTTTCTCCAGTTACTGATTTTAATATCAAAATTGAAACAACAGTACTTAATAAACCATTGATAAGAGCAATAGCAGTATTAATATTAGTCTTTTTTAACTGCACCAGTATTGTTGAGTTAAAAGACAAGCAGTAAGATGTGAATGCATTTAAAGCAATCAACGGAATTATAATTGTAGGGAACCCTAACTTAACAGACAAGAAAGGTGCTAAAAATAATGTAAGTAAAAAAACTCCTACAAATGATATAAAAGATATAAATAAGACACTAGAATTAAATTTATAAAATTCGTTTTCATCATATTTAACCCGGGCAAGTCCAATTGCACCATTTGTCTGCAAACCGATAAAAATAGAAAACAAACCAACCCAGGCAGTAAAAGTTGACAGCTGTCCATAATCTGAAGTTGTCATTAACCGAGAAATAATAGGAGCTGTTATAAAACCAATTCCTTGCAGTAAAAACCTGGCAACCAAATCCCATGCAAGAACATTTGTAATTGATTTTTTATTCGTTGTAGACATAATAATTATTTTCTTTATGGAAAAACTGATTTATGTATTCATCAATATTTTCACCATCAATGATTTTCTGAATAAACCCAGAAATTATTTTAGAGACAGAATTTCTATATTTTGTATTAAAATTTGCAAGGTAATATTTTACTTTTTCAGTACTCATATGAGGATTTGAAATAAATTCCATCAATTCGTTTTCAGTCTTGCAATAAGGCATTAGTCCTTTTTTTACATAAGAATACACATCTTCTATAGCATTTTTATTTGACATATTATACAAGCAAGTTGGAATATTCATAAATGCAGCATCAAGATGTATTGATGATTCATTTGCAATTAAAACATTAATTTCAGATAAAAAAGATAAAGAAGAAACAATTTTTGAATCTGAATGTATAAATCCATTTTCTATAAGGTTTTGTTTAAAATCCTCCGAAAAATCGCTAGCAGGATGAGGTCTAACTATAATCTTAGCATCAGTTCTTTTTTTCAACAAAAAACACAAATCCATGATTTTTTTATAATCATCAATAATATTCGTAGCTATACCAATAACAAAATTATTATGAACACTTCTTATCGGACAATTATCATATCGTGAGCAGCCAGAGAAGAAAACTGTATTTTCAATTAATTTTACAGATGAATATTTATCAAAAGAATCTTTGCCATCCAAGAATGAATAAGAAAATTCAAGAGGTGGAAATAATTCTGAAACAGATGCGTGCTGAACATATAATGTTTCAATACCATTAGTTTTACAAGCTTCCAAAAGACATCTATTTGTCATAGAATGATCATTGGCCATTACAACAAGTTTAATTGAATGTTTATTTTTTTTTAAATACCTTTTTAAGTAAAAAAAAGTACCATATGTCAATATGAATTGATTAAAATAGAAATTTATTATATCTCTATCATCCTGATCACTTTTTAAATAAACTAAAAGTAAATCAAAAATACAAAAAAATGAAAAAAAAGATACTGTTGTCTGAGGGAAAACATCATCTTTATCCCAAACAACATAACTACTTACATTAAGTTTCTCCATTATTGGTGACAAGGCTGCATTATTATTTCTGCTTGTAGAGAAAAATATAATTTTATTAAAACTAGGATTTTTTAAACTTAATTTTAAAAAAAAATTAATTAAATATTTAACAAACCACATAGTATTATATATGAATCCATGTGTATTTTCTTTATCGATAAATTTTTCACATCCATTAAATAACCGATAATTAATTCTAGTAACCAGCTTCTTGCTATATAAATTATAGTTTTTTATCATTCTGCTTAAATATCCTATCACTATTTTCTTATATTTGCGGCAAATTCCTGAACTTTCTTAAAGTCATCAGGTTTACCAATATCAATCCAATATCCGGCAATAGGGAAACGGATTACTTTTTTATTGTTCTTAATCAAAAGATTCATAAAATCAGTAGCGTTAAAGTATTCACCATCAGGTATTAAATCTAACAACTCACGCTTTATTAAATATATTCCAGCATTTGCATAATAATGGAAATTTGGCTTTTCCGTGATTCCTAAAATTTCACGTTCATTCTGCAAATCAAAAATTCCATACGGAATATTTACATTATAAGGAACGGCTGCAACACTCATATCTGCATTATATTTCCTAAAATGCAGATAAAAAGCTTCTATATCAATATTTGTAAAAAGATCTGAATTCATTAAAAGGATTGTATCATTGTACCATTCTTTTATAAATTTTATAGAACCTATCGTTCCAAGATATTCGGGTTCACGGACAGTATTAATTTTGATATTGTCAATAGGTTCTTTAAAATGTTCTTCAATCTGTTCTTTTAAGTAATTTACCGTTACATTAATATGCGTTATTCCGCTGTTAAAAAGATTTTCAATATTATAATCAATAATAGGCTTACCGGAAACTTTAAGAAGAGGTTTAGGAGTTTCTAATGTTAAAGGTCTTAAACGTTCACCTTTACCGCCAGCCATCATAACAGCATCCACAGGTACATAAGATTTACCGTTTGAGAAATCATGAATGGTATGCAATGTACCATCTTCATTAAGTTCTGGTACGAATTTTAAACCTAAATTACGGATTTTTTGGATTTTTTTTAAATCATACTTATTTTTGACAAGACAGACAAATTCTTTATTCATAATCTTATCAACCGAATCTGTAAGTTGAAATCCTTTTATCAAACCACGACGACAATCGCCGTCACTGACAGAACCAACAACTTTTCTTTTACAATCTATTACAAAAATTGTTTTTGTAATATTTTCAGAAATTGAATCTATTCTTTTCAACACATTAATAATTGTATAACTATCTGGTACTAGAAAACATTCATAATTAGTAATCATTCTATTATAAAAATCCTATCAGTAATGAAGAGACAAAGAATATTCCTCCATTACAATAGTTTCCTCCATATTCTCAAGCTTTTTCTGCTCCGATTTCCCTGTTTTTACAAAACCAAGTTTTTGGAAAAGATTAATACTGCGAAAATTGTCATGTCTGATATTAGCAATAATAGTTCCATATTTCAATTCTTTTAAGATCAAAGTCAAAGCATTCGAAGCAATCTTTAAACCAGAATACATATCAATAACAGCAATACTTACTTCATACTTTTTATTAAAAAGCGTATCTAAATATATATAACCAACATTGTCAGAATTATATGTTATCATATACACCATTCTATTTTGATTTTTACGTGCTTCTCCAATATTCTTTTCCCAAAAAGCCAACAAATTAGACTTCCTAGGAATATTTTTATATCCACACCAATACATATTATCAGGATTTGTTTTGATTTGATAAAAAAAATCAAAATCATTCAAATCTGCTTTCTTGATTTCTACTACACCGCCACCCAAATCTATAGGTTCTTCTATAAAGAATCTCCTCTTTGCTTTCATCCCTATAATCAAATTCCAATATTTAGCAGAAATTCCCTTATCGTTTCGTTTAACAGTTAGATTATCTTCTGAAAATAATTCTCCCGGAACAATATCCTTAGATGCGACTATTCTTTTCAATACAACCTCTGAAATTTTCTTTTCTATAGCAGATGGTTTTTTTTCGTTACAGCCCATAGCATTTTCAATATTTCTTATCGATTCAACCATTTTTTTAAATTCCGGAGGTTCTGTACTTGCAATATGATCAGGGCCTTCCATTTTTTTATTAAGAGTGAAATGCTTTTCGATCACAACAGCACCCAATGCAACAGCTGCGATGGAAACTTCAATTCCTTTTGTATGATCTGAATATCCGATAGGAAGTCTAAACGTATCTCTCATTGTCAACATAGCATTCAGATTGACATCTTCCATAAGACAAGGATAATTCGTTGTACAATGCAAGACTGTTATTTCAGGACACCCCGCTTCCTTTAATGTTCTGATAGCAACATCAACATCAGATAAATAACTCATACCAGTACTTAATATAACTGGCAGTTTCTTACTGCCCATATATCTTAAATAAGGGATGTTAGTTACTTCACCTGAACTGATTTTGATAAATGGGATTCCCAATTCAATTAAAAAATCCAAACTCCATTTTTCATCAGCAGTAGATGCAAATTGAATTCCTATCTGATCGCAATGTTCCTTTATTTTTCTAAAATCTCCATAACTCAATTCAAGCCGTTTAAGCATATCATACTGGCTTTCCGTTTTTCCTGTATTTTCAATTTGATATTCAGCCTGAGCAACATTTTTTGTAATAATCTTATCAGTCTGCCATGTCTGAAATTTTACAACATCTGCACCAGCTTCTTTTGCTGCATCACAGAGTTTCAATGCTATATCTAATTTTCCGTTATGATTTACACCGGCCTCGGCAATTATTAAAGTCTTTCCCATATATTAATACCTGTATTTCAGCAATAATTTTCCATGTTTTTCTATTTTATCAGGATATTTATTTTCCCAATCCGCACACAATTTATCATAAATTTCTTCATTAATAACCAGTTTACCAATAGAAAACTGATTTAGATTTTTACTAAAACTATTTTTAAATTTAAACAAACTGTCTTCCACCGATGAGGTTGTTCCTCCTCCCAAATGAAAGTTCTTTATTCCAAGATCATGCAATTCTTTTGCAGTATTCCATAATAAAAGATTATTCACACCAAAAGTAGTATATTCCCTGTTACTTCCTGCCAGGTGATAATGTCCATGTATATTATCATACATAAACATAGCAGCACCAACTATTAAATCATCTTTTTTAATTAATCCAAGAAAACTTTTTCCATTAAAAGCCTTTACATAGTTTTCATAATACTTATCATCAAAAAAATAGAAATCTTCTGCATCCAGTCTCTTCATTGTTGTATTATAAAGATTTTTAAATGCATCCAATTCTTTAAATTCATAATCAGCTTCAAAGGTAAGACCGTTTTTTTCGGCTTTTCGAATCATATTTCTATTTTTCGAAATAATCTGATTTGCCCAGATTGAATCGGGAGTTTCTTCTGTATTAATTGATACAGTAAATCGATCATCTATTACTTTAAAAAGATTCCGACATAATTCTGCATTTTTTAACACAGGATGAAAGCGAATAAAACCTGCAACAAAACCTTTTTCTTTTAAGTACTGTATTCCTGATTTCAAAGCATTGGATATCCAAGAAATATCATCCGAATTTGTTATAGGCCCACCATATCCATAAGCTGTTTCAAAATCATAATAAGAATCATAGATATACCTTTGAATAAAAGGCATAAGCAAAAAATTATCATTGTCATTAACAACTAGACAAACAGCCTTCGCGTTACCATCTTCATAGAGTTTTACATAATCTTCTGTGAAATATATATCTTTTTTTTCTGCTGGAATATTCTCTAAATACTTATTCCAGTCTTTTAATAATTCTATATACATTTGCACCAATCCTTAATTACTTTTACCACTCGTTCCATATCTTCCTGGCTATAACGTTGATCAATTACAAGACTTAATTCTTTTTCTGAAATTTTATTATTTTCCAAAGGCCAATGAACCGGGCAAAAAATATTATTTTTCATAAGTTCACGCCTTAACTCATTTCTTTTAGTTAAGAAAACAGGAAAGAACATAGGAATACTGCTGTTATCTACTATTTTTTTATAGTCTACAGCTATATCCCCATTCAAAATTTCGTAAGGCAACTTTTCGTATAAATATGAAAAGTTTTCTTTTCTACGTTTTTCTATAAAATCATAATCAATGTTATTCAAAATATTCATAGAGAATGAAGAAGGCTTGCAATTCCAATTAACATCAAGTTTGGATTCACCATCTTCAAAGAAATGTAAATAATCCTCGTCATTTACTTCTTCATAATTCCTGTAAAACTTCAACAAGCTTCCAATAACTTTATTTATGGAAAATTCGTTTTTTCTGTCAGAATAATCTTTAATGTCGCGCAGAGTTTGTACAGGTGAACCATCTGGAACAGGGAGCCATTTTCTATAACTGCTAAAAACATAATCAGCATTATGTTTATTCTTTAAATCCCACAAAGCTTGAACATCATCAAGAATTATTACTCCATTGGGAATTTTTGTTCTTATTTCTTCTATTAAGTTATCTACACTACATAAAGAAAAATGATTCACTAACAAAAAAATAACGGCTTCTTTTGTTTCCGGTATTTCAGGCAGTAAATTATGATTTATATGATATTTTATAATCTTCTTTTCAGCCTCTAATGCTGTAACATCAACACACGGACAAACATAATCCGGTATAAAGACTTTTTCCATTGGTTCATTCTTTAAAATATTATAAAGAGAGGCTCTTCCTGATGAGAAAAAAAACTTTGAGTCAAAGTAATTAACATGAGAATTATTTATTTTCAACAAATCAGGATGAATTTCAAATTCACCGCCAATAGAATTATTCTTCACACAACACCTTTATTATTTTTTTTGAAGTATTTCCATCGCCCCAGAAATATCTGTCATTTAATGAAATATCTTTGTTCAAAGCTTTTTCGATGGCTTTAGAAATAGATTTTTCATCAGTTTCTGACTGTACGATATTATCACACTGATATCTTCCCTTCTGCCTTTCTCCAATATTAACTGTTGGAATACTTAAAAAAGGACTTTCTACAATACCGCTACTGGAATTACCAACGACAAAATCTACTTGCTTCATGTAACTTAGATAACGCAATTGTCCTAACGATGGAATAATCCTAAATTTATCAACATTCTTTTTGACAACTGATTCAAAATAGTCGTTTATTTCTTTTCCGCCTAAATCGGTATTAGCTTTTGTTATTAAAATTTGGTAATCATTCAATCTGGAGACAGAAGTGAACAAAGATTCTGCCATTCTTTTATTATATTCTATAGTTTTAGTTGTCTCTGAATGTAATGTAAGCAAAGCCCATTTTTTATTTACATCAAGATCAAGATTTTTGGCAAGTTCTTCTCTTGTCATTAACTTTAGTCTATTAAATGCTTCTAAAGAGGGTTCTCCAACTGAATAAATATTCTCAGTACTATTTCTCATCCTCTCTATATTCTTTGCCGAATCTAAATTTCCTGGAAAATGATATTTTGCCATCATTGTAACAGTGTTTCTTACAGTATCATCAAGAGTGCCTTCTGTTACATCACCTCCAGAAACATGTGCAATTTCTATTCCCTGAATAAAGGCTACCGAACAAATTGGAAGTAACTCATATCTATCACCTAAAACGACTAGTACATCTGGACGTAATTCGGCAAAAGCTTCAGAAAACGCTAATATGTATCTTCCCATTGTATCAGTTACATCTTTAGCGTTCTTATTTGAAATACGAACATCAACTATTTTCGCAATTTTGACATTATCTGAAATAATTTCATCAATTGTGTGTCCCTGACTCTCATCAAGATGTCCACCTGTAACAACAACCTGAGTTTCAATATCTTTTCTTTCTAATAAATCATGAATAAGCCACTTAAGATGTCCATATTCAGAACGCGCGGCTGTTACAACACATATCTTTTTCATATTAACCAATCTCTATTATTTTTTGCTATTGAAAGTCGTTATATCAACACCACTTTTGATTACCTAAATTGCTCAAAAATTTTTTGAGCAAAATCATAAGTATTTATTTCCGTAGTTCTTTTATAAAAAATATAATAAAAATCTGAATATTCTTTAACATCTGCATCAAGCAATGTAGTAATAGACTTAAGAGTTATTTCATTTTCAATATTATTAAAATCTATTAACAATTCCTTTATAGCTTTTTTTGAGAATCCACTTTTAAAAATATCAGAATTAATAATTACAAAGTTAAATTCAAGGTCTAAACTGTTTGCAATCGTCTTTAATTTATTCACAATATTATATATTCTATCATATCGTGCTATTTGATTTTGTTTCTCATCATTGGATATATCAGTATTATTATTTATAAATTTTTTTTTAGTTTTTAACGATTCAAGAATCTTATCATCCAGAATTACGCATTCTTCTTCCTTCAAATACTTATCCAAAAAAGACATATCTCTATTAAAACTAGAAATCCAATCTCCCTTTTTTACAAAATAAGCAAGAAACTCTGATTCTGACTTCCATACAGGATGTCTTCGTAATTTTCTATTGAAATACTCATTTACCAGTTCATCTTGAATACAATTCTTCATTGTGTAAATAAAGTCATCATCACATATTAAAGAAATGCGCACTCCCTCTTCGTTCTCCACACCTTCTTCAAGCAAGGCCTCATAAGTAAATACATCTAATCTAATGTTTTGATAGTATTTTGAAACTACTTCAATTGCATGAGTAATTATATAATTTTCATATAAAACAGTCGGATGATTTTGAATCCATTTTCTCTCAGAATCATGAGCATAAACAACATTCTCTAAAACACTGACTGCACTTTTTTTAAATGCAAGTTTATATTTTACAAATGGAGTTCCATCATCTCTATCACAAATATACTTTCGAATCACAACACTCTTCAAAAGTCTAAAATAATCTATGGAAATAGTATCAAAACCTGTAACATAAGCATCACGTAATAAATAATCAATCTTATCAACATCTATGCAAGAGGAATTTAATAACTGAATAAAAATATTTTTTATTTGATTATCATAAGATTTTTCATCACGATACAACAATCCAATTATGCAGCGGGCAAAAAAATCTAAATCATCTATCAGTTCAGAATATAATTTTATTCCTAAATAGGCACTCATAATTTCATGAGGTTTACCTAAAGTCTTTTTAATTCTAGAATCCTCAAAATCATTAGAAAAATTATCATTATCAATTATTTTAGTCAGATTATTATATAAAGCTTCATCTTTGGAACCATGCTTTTTCAAATAAAAATTCTCTCCTGTGTGCGAAAACGGAGAATGCCCTACATCATGAAGTAAACAAGCCAACTCAAATGTTTTTTTCAAACTTTTAACAAGATTAATGTCTATAATATCTGCATCTTCAATAGATTTTTCTAAAGAGCTAGAAACCATTCTTCCAAGATTATACACACCCAAAGAGTGAACAAATCTATTATGCAAAGCCGAAGAATACAATGGTGTATAACTTGTTTGTCCGATATGTCTTAATCTCTGAAACGCAGAATCATCAACTATTCTGTCCATAATATTTTTGTCTACGGAAATATAACCATAAACAGGATCTTTCAGAAGTTTATCCATTATGCCACCTGTTGTAAAATTTCAACAGCTTCTTTGCTAATAAACGCGAGAAAAACATCTAATGCCAAATTTGTTCTAAATTTTGTTTTCAGTTGTTCAAGTTTAATATTTTCTCTTAAAACTATCGAAGTGTCATTTACATAGAAAAATTCTGTATAATCATGAAAGAAGGCTTCCGTTGTATCCCTTGAAAATAAAGTAACAACTTTCTTATTATTATCTTCGAGTTTTTTTACTACGACATTACAATAAGAATCCAACAAAGAAAATGTAATTGATCTTTTATTAAATTTCTCCAATAACTCTATTAAAGCATTTGTAACCAAATCTTCAATTTCTATATAATACATCTTTGACTCCAAATTAATTAATTGGGAAAAATTCAGTCGAATCTTTAACTCTAAAAGGTTCATCAGTTTTAGAACGGTTATGAAACTCACACATAGGAACAATGTAAACATTTCTACTAAGTAGATTTCCATTGGAATCACTTTTCCTAACATGAGCCCTATCTGTTGCCCTTGATGGACACCCATAAACACAACAATTACAAGTCGGTAACACATACCCATTCATCGAATAGTCACCATGCGCATTACGTACGTACATAAAAAACACCTCCACTCACTATTTATTATACAACACTCTATCTTCGATATCCACTAGGTATATTAACAACTGTATCAGCAAATCTGATAGCATTTGTTAATTCGTCATGTTCACAGTTCTTGAACATTTCCAATCTATTCATCAATTCCCAAATAGGACGTGTTTGAACATGATTATCATTCGTTTCTTCAAGGAACTTAATCTGAGCTTCCTTATTAGGAAGAATAACTGCATTCAACCAGAAATTAGACTTACAATCTGCTGGTTCATCAAAAAATTTAATATCTGAACCTGCAAAGAATTCTTTATAAGCCATTGCTGTTTTTCTTTTGTTTTCAAGAATCTTTTCCAGATTTTCTAATTGTGCACAACCAAGTGCCGCATTAATATTTGGCATACGATAGTTATAGCCAATTTCATCGTGTTTAAATTCCCAGCGATGAGGAATTTTTGCCTGTGTGGTAAGATGCTTAGCTCTTGCAGCAAGTTCTTCATCAGTAAATAAAAGCATACCACCACCACCACATGTGATAGTTTTATTACCATTAAAACTCAAAGCTGCAACTTTTCCGAAAAGGCCTGTGTGTTTTCCATTATAGAAACTACCGATACTTTCCGCAGCATCTTCTACCAATGCTAATTTCCATTCTTCACACAATGAAACTAATTCATTTAATTTTACCGGGTGACCAAAGGTATGCATTGGAACAACAGCAGAAATTCTTCTTCCAGTATTCTTATTAAAACACTGATTATTTTTAATTTCTGCATGTGTTTCGAGCCATCTTCTTACTGCAACAGGAGAAAGTCCCATTGTTTCTTCATCAACATCACAGAAAACCGGATAAGCATTACAGTACGAAATAGCATTAGCAGTTGCAATAAATGTTAAAGGCTGAGTAATAACGTCATCACCTTGTTTAACGCCACTAAGCATTAAGCTCATATGAAGTGCATTTGTACCGTTTACACATACAACAGCTTTGGCAGCCCCTGTATATTCAGCCATTTTCTGTTCAAACTGATCAACATACTGTCCTACACTTGAAACAAAGGTTGTATCAATACAATCATTTAAATATTTCTTTTCATTACCCAAAAAGATTGGAGGATGAAGAAAAACATTTTCCTTATATTCAGGATATAATGATTTGATAAATTCTATTACTTCAGCATTTTTCATAATTCTATTACCCTCTTTTCTATCAATGATTCTGCTATATACCAATCTGTCATTACATCAATATCCAAAGAATTGATTTCTGGCATTACATATTTTTTAATCTTGGTGAATCCTCCAAGCCCTTTTTCAAGAACTGCTTTTGCATTGATAACATACACTGCACCATTATATTCATAATATTTTGCAGCATCTTGTCTTCTAGTAGCCCCATTATTTAAAGTATCAACTAAATAACCTTTTCCATCTTCATGACAAAGAACAGCAGAAACATAGGATTCCTTTACAGACGTTACCATATCAAGCGAATCATCATAAAGTTCAAGACACCCTTTTACATCATCTACTCGTCTAAATGGTGATGTAGGTTGCAAAAGAACCACAACATCATATTCAACACCCTTCTCTTTATAAAAATTAATAGCGTGAACAATAACATCACTGGTTGTAGCTGTATCACTAGCAAGGTAATCAGGACGTTTAAATGACACTTTTAATCCTACAGATTCGACAACTTTAATGATTTCATCATCATCTGTAGATACACAAATATCATTATCAGTTGCAAGTTTTCTAGCAACATTAATGGAATAGTTAATCAAAGGTTTTCCAGCCAATTCCTTTATATTTTTATGCGGAATCCCTTTGCTCCCACCTCGAGCAGGAATTAAGTATAGAGTTCTCATTTATAACTCACCTCAATTTGTGTTGTATTTCTGACTAATTGATTATACAAATTCTTATTAAATAGATTTAACCAGACAAAAAGATAAAGTTTTTCTTTTATCATGCTTTCATCTACTGATATATAAATTTTGTGTGTAGGAGTAATACTATCCACATCATTTATTTTATATGATAGTTTGTCCTTAATTTTATAAAAGAAATCGAGTTCACTAACATCATTTACTTTCGAATTATAACCAATATGATCTTGACTATCAAAAGCTTTCCAAAAAGTTCCAAATAAAATGTAAGAATCTAATTTGTCACAGAAAACACCTATCTCAAAAGGAGATTCCTCTACTTCAAACACATGATTATCTCTTATCTCTTCATTTTCACTCATGTTTATTATGATAGAATCTTGAACTATCTTATCATAATAAAACTGCTTTCCCTCTTGTATAGAAATACTCAAAAAAGAACAAACAAGTAATAAATATACAATTTTTTTATATTCATCTTTTATCAAATAATTAATTGCATATGCTATGAAAACTGCGAGAGGTAAAATTAATAAAATAAAATGTCTAGAATCTTGGATATCATTATATGAACCTATTTTCCCTACTGCAGCATATGGGAAAATAGCAACCGTAAACAATCCTACTAAAAATACAAGTTGAAAATATTTTCGTTTAAGAATCAAAAATATAACAACAATCAAACATAACACAAAGAATAATTTCACCCCAATATCCAATAAAAAGATATGATTACATAAATCTTTCAGCATCTGGAAAAAATATTTTGGGAATCGTAATATCGCACCTAATGAAAATATATTATACCCGTCCTCTGCATAAACACCCGAAATCGGATAAAAGACTTTATGAACAATAAAGAACACAAATGGCAGCAAAAGAAAGACAATATTATGTTTAAAATAACTAAATATCTTATTAATTGAAATCTTATCTTTTTCTTCATTCCAAAAGAAGGCCATTACAAAAGGTAAAGTATAAAAGACTAACAATGACTGCATCTGAAAAGAAAGAAAGTATAGCGGTACAGCAAAAAATTTCTTAGAATTTGAATAATTAGAAATATAAAAATACGATGCAATAAAAAATAACATAATTGATAAATAATAATGTATAATGCAAAACGAATACCTTATACTTACCACAGGCAATATAGCATATAGCAAAGTTATTTCTAGAGCCATTTCATTAGACAACTTACTATTCAGGATTTTATATAAGAAGATAATACTTACCCAAATATAAACCAAATAAATCAATCTCGCACATATTACAGGGATATTATAAATAAAATAAAAATGTAAACCATTCAACCAAAAATTGCCCAACATTCTATTATAAGACATATATTCTTGTAACGATGTTCCTACCCAAACCCAGTCATCCCAATATATATTGTCATTTACAATAAAAAAGAAATTCGCTAATAACAGTAAAAAACTGATAAAAACTATCGGATGCTTATATATCTTATTAAAAATGTTACTTGTCAAAATTTACCCTCTCCTCTTCAATAACTAATGGACGATTCATGATTCTCTGATTAATACTCATAATATATTCCCCCAAGAATCCTATAAAAAACAACTGTAATCCACCAAGGAAAAAGACTCCTATTACCAAAGGTGCAATGCCCATTGCCATTGAATCCCAATGGAGTAATTTCTGTACAAAATAAAATATCGCGACAAAAATACTTAAACAGGCAATAATAGCCCCAACAAAAGTAGCTAACCTTAATCCCACTTTTGTATAAGATGTAAAACTTAACATAGCCGCATCATACAAAGAATACCAGTTATTATGGGTCTTACCTGCCTTACGTTTGGCTTGCCTATATGATAATTCAGCTCTTTTAAAACCTAATTCAGCTACTATACCACGTAAAAAAGGTGTTGGATCTTTTAAATCAGCTAATACTTTTATGAAATCTTTATCATATAAACCGAATCCTGTAAAATGTTCAATTTGTTCAACATCAGAAATCTTTTTTATTGTCTTATAATAACATGTTCTAAAAAAACGAACAAATTTATTTTCATCGCTTTTTGTTTTTATACAAGAAACTATTTTAGCTCCATTCTCCCACTCTTTTACAATTTCCGGTATCATCTCGATAGGATCTTGAAAATCACAACACATTAAAATAACACAATCTCCGTTCATTTTAGTTAATCCATAGTATGGTGAATTGAACTGCCCAAAATTGCGAGCATTAAAAATTGCTTTTATCTTTGCATTATTCTGACATAAACCTCTGATCAGTGAACGTGTATTATCAGTTGAACAGTTATCAATAAAACAAATCTCATAATCATATGCAGAACAAGATTTACAGAGTTCTTCTTCGATAGCCTTAGTGATTGATACAACATTATCTTCTTCATTGTAACACGGTATCAAAATACTAATTTTCTTCATATTCCTCTTCCAATTTATTTATTTAAAATAACAAAATTTAATTACATAGGCTGAATGTCGAGTTTAATAAAATAGATGTAAAAATTCGTTAACAACAGAAGACAGCAAATTGAATTTAGTTTTAGCATCTCTCATATTAATAGATTCCGAACTAAATTCGGGATGTCAGATTGTTTTTATAGCTTTATCCGAACAAGAATGACTATGAATCTTAAAACTCGACTTTCAACCTACATAATCATTAAATCTTTTTTATTACCATAAAATTAATATTTTCGATAATAAACACCTTCTAACATCTCTTCATTAGTATATAATCCTTCAAAATAATCTATAGTTATACCATTTTTTATATAATTCTCATCTTTCATAAGATAATATTCAAGTATATTTCCTCCGCAGAAAATATTATCCCCCTCAAGAATACCTGTTGTTGTAACATCTTTATAATTTATGATTACCGATAATACCAACATCATACTCATGAATATAAGAATATTTTCACCACTTATATATTTTACGCATATATCTTTATACAAAAGATAATATGAAACAAGCACAAAAAACATACTTGTAATATAATATATCGAATGGCTTAAACTTGGGATTGTTGCAATAGGGGGGTGAGAGCCTACCATACCAATAGATAAAATCATCATTGCAAATTGTAAATATAAACTTTGAAACAAAGTCTTATATTTTTTATTTATAAAAGAAATTACAATACCAAGCACATAAATAAAAACATAAACAAAAGAAAAGATTTTACCACCACAAAGACCTTCAAAAGCATTTACAAAAGCTTTTACCCCATACTTTATATAAACATGAAACATTGTAAGAGATTTAAGAAATCCGTGTGGATGCGCATGCAGTTCTGATTTTGTAAAATAAGAAAATAAAGTTCTACCCCAACCAAAATAAAAATTTACATACAAAATACAAGTTGCAAACAATATATATAATAATATACAATTCATTTTTTGTTTTTTGAAAAGAGAATATAAAAATTCAAAAATTTGACCACCAAGTAAAACAAGAATTATATAAATACATTGCTCATCTATAGTTATCAAAATTGACAAAACAAAAGAAATCATAAAAATTACAAAAGTAGAAAACTCAAATTTCTTTTTATAACAATAAATAAAAAGTGCTGTAATACATAAAGAAACTGCAGGAGAAATTACTTTTGCACTTCTTAAAAACAAAATACTTGAGACGATATACTGCTCCACCATTAAAAAAGAAGATGCCACAAATAATTTTTTCCCAATAATCATTCGCGGATAAAACTGATGAATTAAAAAATAACCTCCAAGTAAAGTTAATGGTATGGCTAGCAAAGTAAATAAAAATCTACCACCTATATGCAGTCCATGACTATTTAAAACATACCACAACTTAATATCAAGATATTGAATCATAAATCCAAGTAGTCGAGGTCTATAAAAAGAATGTTCTATCATATTTAAATTAAAAGATTTTTTTATAAAATCCTTAAAGCCATGCATACCACCTTCAGACATAAAATTACTTATATCATATAAAGATTCTGGATGCAAAACACCTTTGGTATATATATATATGTATATATAGAAGAAAATAATAAAAATAGCTAATACTCCAAATATAATATTTTTTTTATTGTTAAAGTCCATAGATTTTTTCATACCGCGTCTCTTCCTAAAAAAATAATATTTACCTGCGTTAAAATTTAATTTTTCATAAACTAAGTACTGTCTTTAAATTTTGCCCAGCAAATTTTAAATTGAATTAAAACACTAATTTTTTTCATTTTCTATTTCCGTTTTAATTGTTTTAAATGACCAAAATTTATTTACCAAGAAGTTTATCGGAATTGTAATAATAAGTCCAAAGATTGGAGCAATAAATTTTGAAATTTCTATTTTCTCAATAAAAAACACAAGCAATATATTACTTAGAATAAGACCAGTTCCTGCATAAGAGATAAAAGTCTTACATAAAGTCCACCATACGTTTCTATCCTCACCTTCATTCTTTTTAAAAACAAATTTATTATTCCAAAAAAATGAATTCAATACACTAACAATGAATCCTATAATATTTGCAACTACATAAGGAATTCCAAAGTAAGTAAGAACCGTATAAACTAAATATGAGATAATTGTATTTGAAAATCCTACTATTCCAAATTTTATGAATTGTAGCAAACTTGGTATTAGTTTTTTTATTTTAGAATCCGTTTTAATCTCTCCTTAAAGGTTATATCTGCTTTCCAATCAATATCATTTTTTAAATCAGATACATCAGCAACTAAATACATCGGCTGTAACTCACTATACGGATATTTCCCATATTCAGGTACATAATCTGGATTTACAACATCAATTACATCTTGAACAAAGTCCTTTAATTTACGTCCTACTCCACTACCCAAATTATAAACTTTACCATTCACACCTTTTTCTGCAATTGCCACAAAAGCTCTTCCAGCATCATCCTCAAATAAATAATCCCATGTCTGTTCACATCCACTTAACCCCATAGGAATATTATTTTTTGCATTATATATTAATTGACTAATAAGAGTACCAGGTAAATCATTTGTTCCGTAAACACTTAAGATTCTTACCCAATTATATTCCATTCCAATTTTTTCACATTCGATTTTTGCAAATCTTCCTGCTGCATACTTAGCAACGCCATAAGGGACAACAGGATTAACAGGAGTATCTTCTTTCAGAATTGTATTAGGTGTACCATATTCAGCCTGGCTACCAGCACCAATAAA
Source organism: Treponemataceae bacterium (assembly GCA_045627325.1). Classification (GTDB taxonomy): domain Bacteria; phylum Spirochaetota; class Spirochaetia; order Treponematales; family Treponemataceae; genus UBA1240. Next base: position 43,372 of record JAZQNK010000063.1, read on the forward strand.
TTTTCTACATCCAAGTCTTTTTGCCAAATAAACGGCATCAAGTGTATATTGAACATTTTTCATCTGTTTTACAGGATCATTACGCCCTTCTTTGTCTGTGAATGTCCAAGCAAAATGGATAAAAACATCGGCTTTTAATTGTTCATCATTAAATCCCTGCATTGAATCTAAATCACATTCAACTATTTTTACTAATTCATTATCAGGGATACGACATATATTCTTACTGTTTGACCTACAAAAAGCGAGAACTGAAATATTCTGATTTATACATTCTTTTATTGTAGCAACTCCAAGCATTGAAGTTGCACCTGTTATTGCAATTGTCATTTACATTAATTCCTTAACTGAAATAATCATATTCTGTTTTTTGAGATGTAATTTCTATCTTTTCTATTATGTCATCAAAGTGCGATAACAACATTTCTGAAAAACGTCCATGATATACAGCATATAATGCTTTTGTCATGGACACTTGCTTATTTCCTACTAATCCAAATATTAACTGATTATCTTCATTATTAGGAATAACAGGCTTATGAATCCAAGCTTTACATCTCCATTGTTCAGGTGAATGAGTAAAATCCCCATCTTGATCCACCTCCCATGTCTCAATATCACCATCTTCTATTTTTTTATTAAGCTCGTCTCTCAATTTATCTACTGAACTTGTAAAAACTTTTATAGCCACCGTCATATCCCCTTTTGATTTTTCAAATCAACAGAATCATTTATCTTCTTAATATTTACACCTGTTAACTCTGTTATCTCGTCTTTCAACATAATTAAAGGATTATAAAGATTATCATAAGCACGTCCAATTGCTCCTTGAAAAAAAATAGTCTTAGGTCTACGAAGACCATTTCCTAATATGTGTTTTTCTGTAATCCCAGGATAGATATCAATATAATATATCTCTTTTATTCCAAGCTGATATGCTTTCTTTGCACATAATTCACATGGACTAGCAGTAGTAAATAATTTCCCATTTACGATTCCAGTCGATCCATATTTCGCTAGTTGCAAAAAAGAATTTTCTTCCGCATGCAACGATCTAGTATGAACTTGATTTGATTCCTTTTGCAGTGTTGTATAAAAATCTTTAAAACAAAAAGTATGAGGTAATCCATTAAAATTATATCTTGAATTCTCATATCGATTTTTAGCAATTCTTAAAAAATCTCTAAACTTATCATCCTCTAATTCATAATCACTATATGCATTATTATCATGTTTATTAATCAGATTATCAAAATCACATAAATCACATGGAGTTTGCCCCTGTGGTACAGTATTCCAACCTATTGATTTTATTGAAAAATCCTCGTTAGTAACTGCTGCTCCTACCTGCCGAGATAAACATCCAGAGTTCATTTTTGCAGCATATGCAACTTGCATAACTCTTTCTACTGGGGAAGGTGTTATCAATCCTGGATGAAGAATCAAAGAAAAATACTTGACAATCTGTTCTTTTAACTCAATATTATCTTCAACTTTCTTGCCGTTGTTATAAATAAACACATCCGACAATTCAACACATTTTTGTACATCTTGTTCTACATAAGATTTTTCTAATGGTTTAGATTTTTTTGGATATTCTTCCTCGTCTAATTCAGTTATTTCTGAGTCCCTGTAATCATTATCATATAATCCTTTTTTTCTTATTGTATTATCAGTTGTAACAGACATCAAATAGAAAGCAGCGTATCGCTCTTTAAAATATAAGACCTCATACGGATTTCTAATAGCATCGATTACAATGAAAGTTGGCTTTTTATAATAAATGTTTTCATCCTCCAACATCTTTATGATAGAATTAATCTTTCTAGCAAGTGTTGAAACATTTTCTTCAGGAGCATCTTTTTTATTTGCAGTTCCATACTTTCGGATATTGTTACCCCATGATTGATATATACGAAACATCTTTGAACCATACAAATCCGATAATTCCTTTCTAATAGCGGGAATTTCAGAAAAAATAAATTCCTTATATTTTTTAATTTTACACAGTATTTCATCTGTATTAGTTGAATCTCTGTCATATCGTAAAAAATAAGAAACTCTTTTTTCCAAAAAATTATCTATTTCATCAATTAATTGTTT
>JAZQNK010000064.1:0-5978 GCA_045627325.1 Treponemataceae bacterium
ACCCGTCGGCGCGAATAAATAAAATTGAACATGACCACAACTATAATTGACAGATAATTTATATTTTACAACGTTAATGCAATAATTGCAAAAAAACAAATTGACATGAGCAATTTTCCGTGTTAGCTTCAGCACATGGAAACACAAATTCTTGATTGGAATAATTATATAAAGGCAGCGCGCCAAGTTTCAACAGAAGGAATTGTTCTGCTTGAAAACAAAAATAAAGCACTGCCTTACAAAGCAGGCACCCGGCTTGCAGTTTTTGGACGCATTCAGACACACTACTACAAAAGCGGCACAGGTTCTGGAGGCATGGTTGCAGTTGATAAAGTAACAGGCATTCTTGATGCATTAAAAGAATGCGAAAACATAGAAATCAACAAAGAACTTGAAAATATTTATCTTGAATGGGAAAAAGCGAATCCATTTGAAGAAGGCATCGGCTGGGGCAAAGACCCATGGTGTCAAAAAGAAATGGCTGTTACAAAAGAATTGACCGACCGCATTGCATCAAAAAGTGATGCAGCTCTTGTAATAATCGGACGAACAGCCGGAGAAGACAAAGACAACAAAAACGAACCTGGTTCGTGGCAGCTTACCCAGGAAGAAATGAACCTTCTTAAAACTGTGCGCCAGTCATTTAAGTCTGTTACAGTTGCATTTAACACAGGCAACATTATGGACATGTCTTTTATAGACGAAATAAAACCAGACGCAGTTCTGCTCGCATGGCAAGGCGGCATGGCCGGCGGTTACGGAGTTGCAGACATTTTGACGGGCAAAGTTTCTCCGTCCGGCCGTTTAACAGATACAATCGCCTGCAGCATTGAAGATTATCCATCACATAAATATTATGGAAATAAAGAACGCAACTTTTATGCAGAAGACATTTATGTAGGTTACCGCTATTTTGAAACTGCTGCAAAAGACAAAGTGCGCTACCCGTTTGGTTATGGTCTTTCTTACACAAATTTTGACATAGAACCAAAAGACTTTAAAATAACATCAAAACAGGTTTCTGCTGTCCTAAAAAATGCAGAAACAGTACTTTCTGTTCCGGCAGCATGTTTTAAAGTAACAGTAACAAACACAGGCAGTTTTGCATCAAAACAGGTTGTTCAGGTTTATGTTGAACAGCCGCAGGGACTTTTAGGAAAGCCCGCACGTGTTCTTGCTGCATTTGCCAAAACAAAAGAGCTTAAGCCTTCTCAATCTGAAACAATCGATTTTGAAATTCCATTAAGCGAAATTGCATCTTTTGATGATACAAATAAAACAGGCAATTTAAGCTGTTTTGTAATTGAAAAAGGCACATACAGATTTTTTGCAGGCGATTCAGTAAGAAACTGCAGTGAAGCCGGAACAATCGACATTGCAGAAACAGTTGTTACAGAAAAACTAAGCAAAGCACTTTCTCCTGTTTTTTCATTTGAACGTTTTAAACCAGTTTTAAACGGCAGCAAATTAGAGATGCAGCTTGAAAAACTCGAAGCTTCACCTATGGAACAGAAAAAACACCGCGACAAAGACCTCGATATGGTAAAAATGTTCTATCCGCAGGAAAAAACTGCTGAAACGAACATTGTTCCACTGCAGGGCGTGTTAGACGGAAAAATAAGCATGCCGGATTTTTTAGCCCAGCTTACAGACAAAGACCTTATTTCAATTGTGCGCGGCGAAGGAATGGGCAGTCCGAAAGTTACACCCGGAACAGCCGCAGCTTTTGGCGGTGTTACAAAATCCCTGCAGTCAAAAGGAGTTCCATGCGGCTGCTGTACAGATGGCCCTTCAGGACTAAGGCTCGACAGTGGTGTTCATGCATTCAGCATGCCAAACGGCACAATGATTGCATGTACATTCAACACAGAACTTACAACTGAACTGTTCAAGCACACAGGTCTTGAAATGGCAGCCAACAACATTGATATTCTGCTTGGACCAGGCATGAATATCCACAGATATCCGTTGAACGGCCGCAATTTTGAATATTTTTCAGAAGATCCGCTTGTAAGCGGCGAATTTGCAAGTGCTGTCATCAGAGGTTTACATTGGGCAGGTGTTTCCGGTTCATTAAAACACTTCTGCGGGAACAATCAGGAATACGGACGGCTTGTCGTAGATTCAGTTATAAGCGAACGGGCTTTAAGGGAAATTTATCTTAAAGGCTTTGAAATTGCCGTAAAAAAAGCACAGGCTGATGTAATCATGACGACATACGGCGCTGTAAACGGCATCTGGACAGGTTCAAACTATGACCTTGTAACAAAAATTCTGCGCCATGAATGGGGCTTTACCGGCATTACAATGACAGACTGGTGGGCTTCACTTAATGACGAAGGTGAACCTCAGACAAAAAACAATTTTGCCGCAATGGTGCGTGCACAGAATGATCTTTATATGGTTACACCAGACAGCGAACAGAACCTGCATAACGACAACCTTGAAGAAAGCCTTAAAAACGGCACGCTTGAAAGAGCAGAACTTCTGCGCTGTGCTGAAAATATCCTGCGTTTTCTTATGCATTCAAGAGCACAGCAGCGTTTTACAAAAACAAATGCGCCGGTTGAAATTATCAACAGACCGCAGTCACAGGAAACCGAACAGACCAAAATTGAATATTTTAAGCTTGGAGATGAACTTACAGTTGACCTTTCTTCGGTAAAAGTAAAACGAGGCACATCATTTACATTTGCAGTAGATGCTGCCTCAACAGGCTTTTATGATGTAACTGTTACAGGACGCACGGCTGCAGGCGATGTTGCACAAGTTCCAGTAAGCATTGTATGCAATGGAATTCCTGTAGCAAGTCTGACATGGAACGGAACAAACGGAGAATGGCAGCCAATAAAGCAGAAACTCGGCTTGTTCTCAAAATATGTTCTTATAAAATTCTTTTTTGCTCAAAACGGACTTGAACTTAAAGACGTAAAACTGAAACTTATAGACGGCGGTTCTAAAAATTTCAGTTTTTAGAGACGCCATGCAGAGAAAGTTAATTTCTAAAAATAAAACTGAGCAAATAAAAACACAGGGCTATCCGCAAAAGAGAACAGCCCTGTGTTTTGTCTTAAATCTATTTTATAAGCATTGCATCGCCATAAGAAAAGAACCTGTATTCATTCTGCACTGCTTTTTGATAAGCAGCCATAATATGGTCTTTTCCGGCAAAAGCAGAAACAAGCATAAGCAAAGTTGATTCTGGCGTATGAAAATTGGTAAACAATTTGTCTACAGCTTTAAATTTATAGCCCGGATAAATAAAAATTGAAGTATCCTGCTCGCCGCGCTTCAAGCCACCGAGTTCTTCGTCCCATGCAGATTCAAGCGTGCGCAAAGAAGTCGTGCCGACAGCAAGCACAGGCCGCCCTTCTTTCTTAGCTTTTTCAATTTTTTCAGCAGCTTCATCCGAAACATAAAAATGCTCTTCGTGCATTTTGTGCTCTTCAATATTTTCTGAACGGACAGGCAGAAAAGTACCCAAGCCGACATGCAGCGTTATATAAACAATTTCAATGTTTTTGGCCTTTAACCGTTCAAGCATTTCTTCTGTAAAATGAAGCCCTGCCGTAGGCGCCGCCGCAGAACCAGTTTCTTTTGCATAAATTGTCTGATATCTTTCTGCATCTTCGTCAACATCTTCTCTTTTAATATAAGGCGGCAGCGGAATATGTCCGTTTTTTTCAAACCATGCTTCATCAAGAGCATGGTCAAAATGCAATGTTCTGAATTCTGTGCCTTCATCAAGCGGATTTTCAATGATTCTGGCAATTGACCCATCGTTAAAACGAAAACTTTTGCCAGGTTTCTGTCTTTTTGCATTTCTCGTCATAGATTTCCAGACAGTTCCCGGCGCATAATCTTTAAAATTTAAACACTGCAAAACAAGGAATTCAACTTCTTTAGTTGCAGGCTCTGCTCCTTTTGGCGCATTTTCGTTTGCAACAGGCATTGCATATAATCTTGAACGCCTTACACGTGAATTATTAAAAACCATTACAGTGCCGCTTTCAATCAAGTCTGGCAAATCTTTCATAAGGCAGTCTTTAGTTTCACCTGAATAGCGGTCAAGGCACATTAGTTTATCTTTTCCGCGTTCTCCAGACGGATGCTGCGCAATCAACGATTCCGGCAAATCAAAATAAAAGTCTTTCGTTTTCATGTTTCATTTTTCCTTCAAGTCCAAGATGAGAATAAGCTTTTGGCGTTACAATTCGCCCTCTTGGCGTGCGCTGCAAAAGCCCGCACTGAATCAAATAAGGTTCATAATAATCTTCAAGAGTATCAATTGATTCTCCAATTGAAATTGCAAGAGTTTCTGCACCAACAGGCCCGCCGCCGAAATTTTCGATTATGCTGCGCAATATTTCGCGGTCATAACGTTCAAGCCCAAGAGAATCAATCTGAAGTTTATTTAAGCCAGACTTTACGATACTAAGCGTAATATGCGGCACTTTTGAAGCTTCGTCCTGATAAAACTGGGCAAAATCGCGCATACGGCGCAGAACCCTGTTTGCAACACGGGGTGTTCCACGTGAACACGAAGCAACAAGAGTTGCCGCATCTTTATCAATGTCAACGGCAAGAATAGAAGCAGAACGGCAGACAATGTCTGTTAATTCTTCTATCGTATAAAATTCAAAACGCTGCACAATGCCAAAACGGCTTATAAGAGGACTAGAAACAGCGCCGGCTTTTGTCGTTGCACCGACAAGCGTAAATTTTGGAATAGGCACACGGACAGTCCGTGCAGTAGGTCCCTGCCCGATTATCCAGTCAAGCTCGTAATCTTCCATTGCAATATAAAGCATTTCTTCAATTGCTGGCTTTAACCGGTGAATTTCATCAATAAAAAACACGGAACGTTCTGTAATAGTTGAAAGAATGCCTGCAAGGTCTTTAGGCTTGTCTAAAGCAGGCGCACTTGTAACCTTAAAGTCTACGCCAAGCTCGTGTGCCGTAATCTGTGCAAGAGTTGTCTTGCCAAGACCAGGCGGACCAATTAAAAAAAGATGGTCCATTGCTTCGCCGCGTTCTCTTGCAGCTTCAATAAAAACAGAAAGATTATCTTTTATATGGCTTTGTCCCTGAAACTCAGTCAAAAATTTCGGGCGAAGCGACCCTTCTTTATCATCCTGCACATTCAAATCTGGTCGTACAATATGAGAATCATCAAAATCAGACATATCAGTTTGCAAGCTCCACTATTGCACGGCGGAAAAGCATATCTTCCTGCTCTTTTCTGCTGAGATTTGCATCAATTTCAGTTGAAAGGCGGATTATAAGCGGTTCAACATCACGTTTATCATAACCCATGTTACACAAAGCATTCATAACATCCTGCCAAGGAGACAGATTCTTTGCCGGAACACGGACTATATCTTCTTGAATTGTAAGTTTGCCTTTTAAAGCAAGCAGCATTTTCTGGGCAGTTTTCTTTCCGATTCCAGGAATTTTTTCAAGGCGGGCTAAATCACCTTCGTCAAGAACGGCTGCAAGGCCAGATGCACTGATATTGGAAAGAATTTTCAAAGCCGCTTTTGGTCCGACACCGTCAACTTTCATCAAATCAAAAAAAGTGTCTCTTTCATTTTCTGATGCAAAACCAAAAAGGTTCATGCCGTCTTCTTTATGCTGAAGCCATGTATAAACCCGCGCCTTTTCTCCGACGTGAGGGAAAACATCAAGCGAAGAATCACTTACGGCAAAACACCATTCAATAATTCCAGTATCTTCGCTTCCTGTTTCAAGCATGAGCATCTGCGGCTTTTTTGCACTAACCGTGCCATAAATGCTGTTAAACATAAGAAAAGTATAACGGAAGCAGAGTTTTTGGGCAACGGTTTCGGCTTCGCTTTGGGGTTGTGCACGGCTATTCGCTGGCGCGAATAGCGGCTAATTTGCGTGTTACGAAATTGCATCGTGCAATTTCGTAACTTGAAGTTTTGTTTTCACAAAACTTCTCTGCTTTGTGCGCC
>JAZQNK010000065.1:0-3008 GCA_045627325.1 Treponemataceae bacterium
TGAATAAACCAACCTGTTTTGTTTTTTATTGCAAATTCGACATTGCCTTTTTCCTGTCCATGAATGTATGTTGAAAAAATAACAGGCTTATGACAGGCTGAAACCTGCATAAGCATGGAAGCACCGCCTTTTGTAATTACACAGTCTGCAATGTTAATCAATTCATTCATGTTATTGACAAAGCCAAATAATTTTATGTCATGTTCAGGGTTTTGCTGTTTTAAAATATCAATAATTGCATGACTCGAAACATTTCGTCCGCAGACTACGGCCATTGTTATGTCTTTTGTTTCTTCTGCATTTTTTTGAATAAAAGCCTTTACGATTTTGACCAGCCCCGGCAGCCCTTCGCCACCGCCTGCAACTAAAATGACTTTTTGATTTATTGAAAAATTAAGCTTGTTTTTAAGAGCATTTATTTGAGGCATTGTCTCTGGCATGAATTTTTTGTCAATTATGAACGGCAGGACTTTTATGTGGTCTGGCTTTATGTTCTGGTGCAATATCATTTCTTCTTTTAACTGTTCTGAATGAACAATAAAATATGCTGATGGAACAAGATACCATGCTGTATGAGCCGTAAAAGGATCTGTAATGTCAACGATAAACTTGATATTTGGATTTATCTTTTTTATTGCACAATATGCTGCCGGAGAAACAGCAAAATGAAAACTGATGACTTTTGTTATGCTTTCATTTTTTATAATTTTTGCAAGGTAATGTTTTGTAATGAATGTGCAGAAAAATTTGCAGATATTCAGAAAAAACGGAATGTTCATCATGTCATAAAATGCTGAATATGCTGCCGGAATTGTTGCTGTCGTTGTGTGATAGCCGCTTTCAAAAAATGAACGTGCAATAAACTGATGTTTACCAAATCCCCTGATCATCAAAACTTTTATATTTGAATTTTTTTCAATTTCGTTTTTTAGAATTCTTGCCGGTTCTTTGTGTCCGTTTCCAGTGTTTAAATACAAAAAGAGATATTTTTCAGCTTGAGTACTCATTATTAGAGTCCATACAAATATTTGAAAGAAAATCTAAAGTAATGATTCATATCGTTGCGCAGAGAAGATTTCCATGCGTTATATGCGCTGTCAAGACCAGCCTGATCTGCTGTGTAAACACCAGTAGGCAGCATGTCATTCTGAACACCATTATTCTGGGCATATTCAAATGTATAGCCAAGATTAAGAGTAAGATTGCCGAATTTCTGCATTGGCAGTGTATACGCTGCATCAAAAGATGCCTGCCAGACCTGCATTCGTGTCGGTGACTGCAGGAACATAAAGTGGTTCCATGCATATTGATATGCACCAATGCTGTACGGATGGTTCAATACACCGCCGTCTGTTCTTAAAGAACCAGGTGGAGACGGCAGGTTAAGATATTTCATGGCTTCTTCCGGCGATTTTTCGACGATAAGCTCGTTTATGTTTGAATGGCGAATCATGTTTGCGCCAAATGTAAGTGTAAGGTTTGCAGCAGGGTTTGCCTTAATCTTAAACGAAACTCTGTCTGTATTTGGCGGCAAATTTGAACCCATTGACTGCCCGTTGTTCGTGTAGTTCTGGTAGTTTGCTCCTGTTGAACCTACAGAATTGCCGTTTTCAGCAAACTGTTCATGTGTATAAATATAAGGCGACATCATTGTGTAGCTGAATGAAATTTCAGAGAATGGTGAATTTGTCGGACTGTAAACAAGACCAGTCATTGCACCAAAGCGCAGTTTTGTGTCCCAGCGGAGTTTTACAAGGTCGCTCATTGCAAGGTCATCAACAAATACGTCTGTCATCCATGTAAAACCTGGGCGCGGACGGATTTTAAACGCAATGCCCATCTGTACGTTGTCGTTAAATGAACCGATGCCCTGCGCAACCATGTAAGGAACAAACGGCAGCATGTAAATCGGGTCAAAGCGGCCGCCGTAAACAACGTTTTCATAATATGAAACAGTAAGCCATTTTTTTGGAGTAAAATCAAATGAGTGCATCATCATGAATTTATTAGGCGAAAGATGTTCGCCTATATCATCTGTTGCACCAAGAATGAACATTGCCTGTGTGTAGTTCCAGTTATTATGCCTGATGACAAAAGAAGCGTTACCTGAATGGAAAGCCTGTGGATTCAAGGAAACGCTGTCTTCATAAAAAGGTCCGAATGAATTTCTGCTGATTCCGCCCTGAAAATAGATGTTTTCGTTTCCGATTGCGGCGGTAACGTTCATGTCAAGAAAAGCTTTTGCAAACTTCAAATTTGTAGCATCGTTTACAGCGTCATACTTTTTGTTTTCAAACAAAGGCAGCGGATTTTTGTCAAGACCATTAGTTACAAGAATATTCATTTTGCCGCTGACAGACATATAATCAGTGGCTTTTATATCGCCTGCACCCTGCAGATAAATGTCAAATTCGTTTTCTTTGCCTTTTGTACCGTTTTTGCCGTGGTCATCTACGCCATTTCTGCCATATTTTAAATAGTCAGAAACTTCAAAACCGACATCAACAGATTTGCCGTATATCCTTTCGTAATGAAGCCGTGCTTTTGCAGCCTGGTCTTCGTATTCGCTCTGCATTACAGTATTTAAAAATGATGTAATGAGTGTAAGCGGATATGGACGTAACGGTGGTACATTGTGGATGATTCCAAGACTTTCCCAATTGGAAATATCTGTATAGATAGGATCACTGGGGTCTACACTGACTTGAGAAAAAACAGAAACTGTAAAACAGGCAAAAATGAAAAGAACAAACAGTTTTTTTAATTTCATTGAAACTCCACGACTTGATTATAACATAAATGTCAGTAAAAGTACATAGAAGCCATGACTTATACACAAAATCTTTTTAGTGTTTCAGCTTGCTTTTATTTTATTATATTATGAGAATTTAAAGTAATGTTTAGGTGTTTTACAGTAGATTTCTGTACTATAAATTACTCATTCTTCAGGAATTTCTATGAATTTGTTTTTTTCAGATGCTCCAAGTATAGAACCATAACCCCTGTAT
>JAZQNK010000066.1:0-5613 GCA_045627325.1 Treponemataceae bacterium
GCCGGTACTTCGCAGGAAACACCAAATGATACAGTAGCATTGTCTTGTTGTGACTTTTGTATATATGCTCATCACTCATGTCTCCAGTATACACGATTTCGACGCAGAGCGTCGGGGAATTAAACCCTCTTTAGATTAAAAAATGTTTTTATGCAAACAGAAAAAACATTTATGCCGCAGAAATGCGCATAGCAAATTATATCGATGTGCAGCAATAACAAAGCGTATACTAAAAAAGCCGGTGCATCGTATACCGGCTTTTTTTGTTTTTAAAGGACAATCTTAACTGTTTTCAGACAGGAATAAAATCATCATACAAATATACTCATATCTCTTTGTAATTCAAGATTTGCGCACACAGACTTTTTCTGCTATGATTAAAAACAAAATACAATCAGTATACAGCACTTTTGATGTAATTCTGGAATTCTGGAGTTTTTATGTCATCAGATGACACTTTTTACATTCTTGATTCTTACGGTTTAATTTACAGAGCTTATTATGCTTTTATAAACAAACCTTTGATAAATAAAAACGGCGAAAATATTTCGGCTGTTTTCGGTTTTTTCAGAAATTTTCACCGGATTTTAAAAGATTATAATCCAAAATATATTCTTGCCGCACTAGATTCGCGCACGCCAACTTTTAGACATGAACTCTTTGACCAATATAAAGCCACACGGCAGAAAACACCGGAAGATTTGCATGCACAAATTCCATTAATTGAAGAAATTTTAACAGCACTGGGCGTTTCAGTTTTGCGCTGCGACGGTTATGAAGCTGACGACATTATTGCAACTCTTGCAGCTGAATGCGAGCGGACTAAACGGTCATGCCGCATACTTTCCGGCGACAAAGACTTAATGCAGCTTGTAACAGACACGACACACATGCTTAAGCCTGAACATTTTGGCAGCGGCTGGGAATTAATCGACAAAGACGGGGTTTTATCAGAATGGGGCGTTGAACCGTCACAAATGCGTGACATGCTTTCGCTTGTCGGCGACACAGCAGATAACATTCCAGGTGTAAAAGGAATCGGCGAAAAAACAGCAAAAAAGCTGCTTGACGATTTTAAAACTTTAGACGGAATTTACAGCAATATCGAAAACATAAAAGGTTCAACGCAGAAAAAGCTCATTGAAGGAAAAGAATCTGCATATTTTTCTCAAAAACTTGTTGAACTTTGCTACAATGTTCCAATAAACACAGAAATACAAAATTATGCTTTCGTTTCGCCAGATTATGCAAGCGCAGCAAAACTTCTTGAACAAGCCGGAGCTTTTGCTGTTGCCAGAAGTTACAGTGCAGATGCAGCCGGTGGCAGCAAAGATGCGCAGCCTGCAAAAGCAACGCCAAAAACAGAAAAAAACGAAATTGCCGCAGCACAAAATGAACCTTTTTCGGCTGAATTAACCCAAAACAGCGGCGACTACACTTCCCTGCACAATATAAATGATTTAAAAAATTTGATTGATGAAATATCGAAAGCGGGTTTCTGCGCATTTGACCTTGAAACAGATGGTTTAAATCCTCATCAGGCAAAAATGGTCGGTTTTTCGCTCAGTTTTCAGACCGGAAAATCTTTTTATGTGCCTTTTACAAGTGCAGAAAACGGAACATTTGACGCACCTCAATACATTGAAAAAAGTGCAGCATTGCAGGAGCTTGAAAAAATCTTTTCAAACAGTTCAATTCAGGTTATTACGCACAATGGAAAATTCGATTATGAAGTTCTTCGTTCAAACGGTCTTGCAAAACCAAAATGTCATTTTATTGACACAATGATTGCCGCATGGCTTTTAAATTCTGAACAGAATTCATTTTCACTTGAAGCACTTTCGGAAAATGTCCTCAACCTGAAAACAATCAGCTTTGAAAGCCTTGTTTCAAAAGCAGATTCTGCAAAAGGCAAAACATTTGCAGATGTTCCACTAAAACAGGCAATTCCATATGCCGCAGAAGATGCAGATTTAACGCTGAAATTATGGCAGAAACTTGAAAAGCAGCTTAAAGATGCTGAACTTTTTGAGCTTTTTTCTTCTATTGAGATGCCGATTTTGCCGATTCTGGCTGAAATGGAAATTGAAGGAATTCATGTTGACACACAGAAGCTTGCAGAATATCGGGTTGAACTGGCAGCAGAAATTGATAAAACCCAAAAAGAAATTTTTGAGCTTGTAGGCCATGAATTCAACATTGCATCAACAAAACAGCTTCAGCAGGTCCTTTTTGAAGAACGGAAACTTCCGGCTGCAAAAAAAACAAAAACAGGCTATTCAACAGACACAGCCGTTCTTGAAGAACTTGCATTAATGGACGCTGTACCACAGAAAATTCTTGAATTCAGAAGCCTTTCAAAATTGCTTTCAACTTATGTTGATGCACTGCCAAACCTTGCCGACAAAAACGGCCGCATACACACATGGTTTATGCAGACAGGCACAGCCACGGGCAGACTTTCAAGCAAAGACCCAAATCTTCAGAACATTCCTGTAAGAGAAGAAGCAGGACGCCGCATAAGAAGCGCATTTACAGCAGACAAAGACAAAGTTCTGGTTTCTGCAGACTATTCGCAGATTGAGCTTGTGCTTCTTGCGCACCTTTCAGAAGATAAAAACCTACAGAAAGCATTTAACGAAGGAATTGACGTTCATAAAGCAACCGCAGGTTTGATTTTTGGTGTTCCGTCACAAGAAGTTACACCAGAACAAAGACGGACAGCCAAAACAATCAATTTCGGCGTAATGTACGGAATGAGCGCTTTCCGTCTTTCAAACGAACTAAGAATTTCAAGGACAACTGCCAAAGAATTTATTGATTCATATTTTGCAACATACTCCGGCGTTCAGGCTTTCATTCATTCTGTAATTGAAAAATGTGAAACAACCGGCTATGTTGAAACACTTTTTAAACGAAAACGGTTTGTACGCTCAATAAATGCAAAGAACAAAACAGAAAAAGCCGGTGCAGAACGAATTGCCGTAAACACGCCTATTCAAGGTTCTGCCGCAGACATTGTAAAAAAAGCAATGATTGCCGTGCAAAATGAAATTGACGCACAAAATTTAAAGGCAAAGCTTCTTCTTCAGGTGCATGACGAACTTATTATAGAATGTCCGAAAGAAGAATGCGAAACAGTCTGCAATCTGTTAAAAAAACAAATGGAAAACATTGCAAAACTTAATGTTCCGCTTAAAGTAAGCATTGAAAGCGGAGAAAACTGGGGAATGTTTCATTAATTTTATCTGGCAGAAACTGTCAAATTTGCAGAACAAAACATGACGATAATTCACAGAACAACGAAAATATGCCGTTTGCACCTTGACAAAACCCCGTTTTTCACGCAAAATAGCTCACACGCTGACGGTTTTCCGAAAGGAGGTGAGTACACATGGCACGCATCGTAGTTGACGATTCAGAAAACCTCGAGAAAGCAATTAAACGCTTTAAAAGAATGGTTGAAAAAGAAGGCATTATCCGCGAATGGAAAAAACGCGAATATTACGAAAAACCTTCTACTATTCAGAACCGCAAGAACAAGACAATTCAGCGCAAGTTGATGAAAAAGTCAAGAAAAACAAAGGATACAAAAGGATCTTATTAATTGATACTTTCGGTTCAGAAAAAAGCTTCAAGATTTTCCTTGAAGCTTTTTTTGTCTTTATGCATAACAATTTTATTCTCAAATTGCGTCGTTGTTTCAACAACAGAAACGAATGATTTTGAAGACAAAGACAAATCAGATATTTTTCTCACCTCATTAGCAGCCAATTTACCTGCTGATAAACCTGAATTTTTATGGAAAGAAATTTCAGATGGAATTGAAAGCTGTACTTTTTTTGACAATGCAAGCGGAAGTTTCTGCAATGCAGTAAAAATTGAACTCGGCACAGAAAATCTTGAAATAATTGCAAGTGAACCTGAAACAGATGAAAACAGCAACACAGCAGTTTTTAAAGCAGAAACAACAAAAAAATTTGCACAAAACAACAATGCAATTGTTGCAATAAACATGACACCATTCAATTATCCAGCCGGTCGTCTTTCTTCTAAACGCACACTTGCCGGTGTTTTTATCAAAAACAATATCGTTTATGCACCAAAAGCCGGAAGATATTCAGCTTTAGTTTTTTTCAACGACAAAAACGGAAACATGTCTGCAAAAATTATAGACTCACAAAATGACATAGAACCAGATGATTCCATGATTTATGCTTTCGGGGGATTCTGGATAATTATAAAAGACAATCTCATTATTGACTTTGCTTCTCAACAAAAAGAACCGCGCACAGCTGCAGGTCTTATGAACGATGGAAAAACTTTGATTATTCTTACAGTAGACAAATCCGGTTCAACCTCAAAAGGCAGTACATTCAATGAAACTTCTACAATTTTGACCAGACTTGGCGCACAAAATGCAATAATGCTTGACGGCGGCAGTTCTTCTTCACTTGTCATCAACGGAAAACAAATTTCAAAAACATTTCCGCATGTTCAGGTTGCACTCAACATGGGCTTTAAAATGAAAAAAGCCGAAGAAGAACAGAAAATTCAAGACAATTAAAATATCTCTAAAAATTCAAAATTATCTTCGGCTTTTAAAATAAAGGCAGTTATGCTTTTACAAGATGCAGGGCAAAACCTGCAATTTCTTTATCAAGATAAATAACTGAAAGCTTATCTTTTTTATATTTTGCAGTTTCTTCAACGCCTTTAAAACCAAACTGTTCAAGATAAGACAAAGCGCGCTCAACATTCCAGCATTTCAATCCTATATGACCGTTTGTTCCTCGTCCTTTAAATTTCATAACCTCAATGCAAGAAGCATTAAATATTGAAGAATTGCCGTCTTTAAGCGGAAAACCAAACAAAGCAAAAAGTTTTGCTGCATTCATTGCTTCTTCTGCATTTTCTGCATTAATGCCAATATGTGCAATTTCAAAACCATGCAGGGCAGTTACAGCTTCGCGGCAAAGTCTTGTAATTTCTTCCCAGTTTTCATTTTCGATTAAATCAGACTTGACCATCCAGCTGCCGCCAATTGCATGAACAGTACCGCATTTTGCATAATCATTCAGATTCTTCATGCTAATGCCACCAGTCGGCATAAACTTAACCTGCGGGAAAGGACCAGACAATGCAGAAAGCATTGCAACACCACCGGAAGCTTCAGCAGGAAAAAATTTAAGCACATCGAGCCCTTTTGCAAGACCAGCTTCTACTCCGCTCGGGTTATTTACACCAGGCACAATCGGAAGGTTATTTGCAATGCACCAGTCAACGACATCAGGAGAAAAACCCGGCGAAACGATGAATTTTGCACCAGCCGCTTTCGCACGCTTTGCATAATCAATATTAATTACAGTGCCTGCACCGACAAGCATCTGTGGAAATTTTTTGGAAATGGCAGAAATGGCATCCGCTGCAGCATCTGTGCGGAATGTAATTTCTGCACAAGGCAAGCCGCCGTCAATAAGAGCCTGTGCAAGACCACAGGCACGAGAAGCATCATCGATTTTGACAACTGGAACAAGCCCGATATTGCCAAGTTTTTTTAATATATCATTCATACAAAAGAAATTACTCCCTTTTGACATACTTGTCAATTAG
>JAZQNK010000067.1:0-17499 GCA_045627325.1 Treponemataceae bacterium
TTACGGGCGATTAGCTCAGCTGGGAGAGCACCTGGTTTACACCCAGGTTGTCGGGGGTTCGATCCCCTCATCGCCCAAAGACCTCTGATTTTTCAGAGGTCTTTTTTTTGCTTTTCTATTGTTCAATCTTTTCAAACCGCAGCTTTTTTTCTTATGATTCTGATTTTTTCATATGTTACAGGTTATTTCTGTTATTTTGAATAATATTTTTTTGCGTTTATACAATTATTGGAAAAAACTCTTATTGTTATTTTTATATTACTGTTTTATAATCGAATTATATGAAACATTGGTGAGAAACACTGAAAATGTATATTTTTCGGCAAAAGTTCTGCCATTATGTTTTTTTGGTACTCTTTAATTGAAAGCTTGTAGGAGGCTATCGAAATGGAGAAGTTGTTCAAATTAAAAGAACACGGAACCACTGTAAGTCGTGAAGTTGTTGCAGGTATTACTACATTCCTTGCAATGGCTTATATTCTTGCTGTAAACCCTGGAATGCTTGGTTCTACAGGAATGGGCTTTGAGCCTGTATTTACAGCAACTGCAATTGCATCAGCTGTTGCAACACTTGTAATGGCATTTTTTGCTAATCTGCCGGTTGCTCTTGCTCCTGGAATGGGATTGAATGCATTTTTTACATACACTGTATGTGGTGCGATGGGCTGTTCCTGGCAGCTTGCATTGACAGCAGTTTTTGTTGAAGGTATCGTTTTCATTCTTCTTTCAATTTTTGGTGTCCGCGAAAAGATCATTGATGCAATTCCAGAAACAATGAAAAAAGCTGTTGCTGTTGGTATCGGTTTATTTATTTGTCTTATTGGTCTTGCAAATGCCGGAATCGTTTCAAGTGAAACTGGTACAATCATTGGATTTGTAAACTTCAATATGTCAAATCCTGCAGCTCTTGTTGCTATTCTTGGTCTTGTTGTTACTGTTGTTTTGTATTTGCTTAAAGTACCTGGTGCAATTCTTATTGCAATTTTTATTACAACAATTATTGGCATTCCTTTTGGTGTAACAAAAGTAGAAGATGGTTTTAAGATTTTCTCTGTTCCTTCTGCACCTCTTTTCTGCAAATTTGACTGGGCTGGCGTTTTGTCACTCAAGTTCTTTGTAATTATGTTTACATTCCTGTTTACAGACCTTTTTGATACACTTGGAACATTGATGGGTGTAACACAGCAGGCTGGTCTTGTAAAAGACGGAAAAATTCCAAACGCAAAACAGGCTTTGCTTTCAGACTCTGTAGGAACTGTTGTTGGTGCTTGTCTTGGAACTTCTACAGTAACTTCATTTGTTGAAAGTTCAAGTGGTGTTGCAGCTGGTGGACGCACAGGTTTGTCAAGTGTTGTAACCGGTATTTTCTTCCTGATTGCTTTGTTCTTTACAGATGTTTTCAAATTGATTCCAAGTGCTGCTACTGCACCTGCATTGATTTTTGTAGGCTTCCTTATGATGCAGCAGGTTTCAGACATTGATTTCAAAGACCCGACAGAAGGAATCCCTGCATTTATCGCAATTATGGTTATGCCATTTGCATATTCAATCAGCAAAGGCATTGCATTCGGCATGATTGGTTATGTAATTGCAAAATGCGCAGGCAAAAAAGTAAAAGATATTCCTGTTGCAACATGGGTTCTTGCTGCTGTTTTCCTTGCAGATATTATTTTTGAAGCAGTAAAATAAGCAGATTCAATTTTCTGAATGATACGGAAAATTAAAAAATGGCTGTCCTGGAAGTTATTCAAAACTTTACAAAGGGCAGCCTTTTTTTTATATTTCTGAAGTTTTAAAATGCCGCAGACTGATAGGTTCTGTATGTCTGTTTTTTAATTTACAGCTGTTTCGGCTTCTTCTGATGTGTTTTCTGTTTTTTCCTGCGGCAAAACACGGCTGTAATAATCTTTTTCGAGTATAAGGCTTGAATAATGCACTTCGTCTTTTAACCGCTTTTTTATTTCAGCCGCTTCTTCTGCGCTTACGCTTTGTCCGTCTAGCGTAACGGCTGTATCTGTGTCGCTTCTGTATTTTACTTTGTCTGTAATAACGTTTGCGCTTTTTAGAACAACAAAAGGCGGTGTGTCACTAAAAATATCGTGTCCCATCAGCAAACGGGAATCATATTCCAGACCAAACAAATTAGATAAAGTTGGAACAATGTCCATATTGGAACAGATTTTGTCAACCTGATATGGTTCCTGCGACGGGTTGTAAATAATCAGGCTGTTTCTGTAAAGCTCGAAAGTAACGTCTACGTGACTTTTTGCAAGCATTCTGTGCTGGGCAAGTTCAAGTCCATAAGGATAGTGGTCTGCTGCAAGCACAATTACAGTGTCTTCTGCTTTGCCTTTTTTGTTTAATTCTTCAAGCAGATAGGCGAGGGCGCGGTCAAGTTCAATGTTGCATGCAAAAAAAGCTTTTACCGCTTCGTCTTTATAGGGCAAATCTTCAACAAGCTCTTTGTTCTTTATGGCAACTGCATTTGCCCAGAAATTATATGGAAGATGTCCGCTTATGGTCATGTAATAAACATGAAATTTATCTTCATCAATATATTCTTTTAAGGTTTCCTGCATCATTTCAAGGTCAGAGTCAGGCCATTTTTCGGTTGTACGGTAGCCGTCGCCCATTGAAACAAATTTATAGCCTAAATGCGGGTGTGTAATGTTCCGGTCGTAGTAACTTCCAAGGTAATTGTGAAAAGCCATTGTCTTGTAACCTAGTTTTCGGAACTGATTGCCAAGTGCAAATGGAAGCGAATTTTTTACAGAATCTTTTAAACTGTATGTGCCTGATTTTGGAATAAGACCGAGGCAGTTTACATATTCGCCGTCTGTCGTTGAAACTTCCCAGTAGGGCGTGTAGAAGTTAGTAAAATAAAAACCGTCATGAATCATGCGGTAAAGCGTTGGCGTAATTTCAGGATCTGCTGCAAAAGAAGCAAAACTTTCTGCTGTAATATAGATGAGGTTTTTGCCTTCAAAAAGACCTGTAAATTCATTTTGTGCGTCTGGCTGTCTGTTTTTGAAATAATTGTCCATCTGATGAATTGTTTCTTCAGAATCGTCTGCTAGAAGAGCATCAAAGTCTATGTCGAGTACATTATATTTTGTTTCCGGCTGTTCTGGTTCAGCAATGCTTTCGATGAACAGTTCTTTTTTTTCTTGCTGTGCAATATTCTTTGCAGATTTGTCATCGAGCAGATTGCTTAAAGTCAAAAGGCAGTATGATTCAGGAATTTGTTTTTCGCCAAAAAGCAGCCGTTCTCCGTCTAAAACATAAGCATGAAAAGCACCGATTCCGGTTACAGTTTCTTCTGCTGGTCTTTTTTCTGTAAAGATATGAAAAATGCTGCTGTTTAACGATGAATTTCCACTTATGATGACTGCCGGAAAAACATTAAACAAAATGAAAATTGCAAAGCAGATGAGTACATTTTTGAAAGACAGTTTTTCTTCTTTTGCAAGATTTGCAATCTGCCGCTTCTGGCTTTTTTTTAGATTTTTCAGTTTGTCGAGCTTTTCTTTTTGTTTTTTGAAACACTTTTTGGAATGACGGCTGTCTATGACTGCAACGACAAATGAAAGCAGCAGCGGCACGAGCATGAGCAGCAGAAAATATTTATTCTTTTCAATTGTTCCATTGACAATCTGCGGAAAATTAGTAAGCGCATCTGTGCCGTTGATGATGACTCCTAATGTGCTGTATGTAAGAAAAACGCCGTAAAAACAAAGCTGAATGCTGTTTGCAAGGCAGATTAAAAAAATCAGAAGCGCTGTTATGCATTTTGACAGTGTTTTGGGCAGCAGAAAACATATTGAACCAAAACACATGGCATTGCAGATAAACAGAAAAGCTGTTTCTGCCTTAAAAAGGTTGAGTTCATTTTTTGTGCAGCAAATAAGCAGCCCGTATGCAAAAAACAGTGCAAATAAAAGCAGCAGCGCAGAAAGGCAGCTGCGCACTGTTCTTGACGGGCGGTCTTGTGTTTTTGAGGTCATTACATTCCGTAGAGAATCTGGTCAGAAGCTGTTAATGCAAGTTTTTTGCGTGCTGCATTGATTGCAGCCCATTCAGTTTTGTCTGTTGATTCAGAAATGATTGTTGTTGCAAAAAGTTCTTTGTTCTGCAGAATGTTTCTTACTTTGAGTTCTGCTTTTAAAATAACGTGAGTTCCGTTTTCAACTTTTTCAACTGTTTCATATTTTACTGTGCCATAAATCAAGTAAGTTACGCTTTTGCCAAAAAGATCTGATGCTGCACGCTGAACGGCTGCGTCATTTTTTGACACAACTTCATCAACAAAGTCGCAGTTTCCGATGCGTGTAAAGCCTTTTTTTATGAGTTCGGTCAAAACTGCAGAAGAAGTTTCTGAATTTGAAGTTATTGGTTTTCCGGCTTTTGTAAAGTCAACGATTCCAATTGAACCGCCGCTTGCTTTCATGTTTGTTGCAACAAGATAAGGCAGCTTGATAGAAGGAGCTTTTTCAAAGCAGTTGTAAACATTTTCTGGAAGCTCAACTTTGAAAACTGCAGAAGAATTTATTGCTGCAGCAAGTGCAGGGCTTGTAAATTCAATTGTGCCGTCTTCTTTTGGTTCAAGTGTGAGAGTTTCTGTTGTTTTTTTGCCGTCTGCGTCTAAAACAGGATATGTAACTGTATATTTTAGATTCTGCGGATTGACTTTGCCGTCTTTTGAAACAAGCTTGACGGCAAAAGCAGATTTAAATGCTTTGCCTTTTGTTGTTGCTGCCGGTGCAGAAACTTTTTCAAATGAAACATCTTCAAAATATTCATTTATTGTATTTTCAATAAAGTCAAATGCTTCATCTACATTTTCTGAATTTTCTTCTTCCCTGTAATTTTTAACATCCTGCCATATTTCAAGAGCTTTTAAATAATCTCTTGCTTCAACAGCCTGGTTAAAACTGTTGAGATAAGTTTTTGATTTTGAAACTTTCTGTTTTTTGGGCTGCTCAACAGGTTTTTCTGCTGCAGGCGTTGATTCATCAAGCTGAACTTCTGTGGCTTGTGCATCTGTTTCTGCAGCACCAGATGCTGAAATAAATGCAGCTGCAAATAAAAATGCTGCAGTAAAACTTGCGATAAATAATTTTTTCATTGAAAACTCCAAATTATGCACATTGTTTTTTATATATAATATAAATAGAAGGTTCTGGCTTTTAGTTACAGAACACTAACTTTTTTCGGCATATTTCCATATACACATAAAAATATATCAAAATATTATATTTTATGGAAGTAAAGTGCTGCGCAGAATAAATCTGTTTGTGCAATCTTTCCCTTGACTCTGTTCCGCTGCTTCGCTACGATTGTCTTTATGAGAGCTACTCAAGCACATATACATCTTGATAATTTAAGAAAGAATATTGAAGTTATCAAAGGTTTTGTTAATAACAATGCACGCATTTGCATTCCTGTAAAAGCCAATGCTTATGGACACGGTGCAACCCGTGTAGCAATTGCTGCAATAAAAAGTGGTGCAGATTTTTTAGCTGTTGCTTCCATTCAGGAAGGCATTGAACTTCGGGAAGCTGGAATTGTTGCACCAATTTTGTCATTGAGCCTTCCGACTCCAGACGAAATTCCATCCATAATTGTTCATTCCATAACTCCTCTTGTTTTTGACCCGGAATTTATTACACAGCTTGCAGATGCTGCGCTGAAAATGCACAGAACAATTCCTGTGCACTTAAAGATTGATACAGGCATGGGGCGCATCGGCTGTCCGTACGATGAGGCCTGCAAAGTTGCAGAATTGATTGCTTCAAAAGCTTCGCTTTTTCTTGAAGGCACATGTACACACTTTGCAGCAAGCGATTCTCTTGAAGAATCTGATATTGAATATACCAAACTTCAGTTTTCAAGATTTACAGAGGCAGTTGAATCAATAAGAAAAGAAGGCATAAATCCTGGCATTGTACATTGTGCAAATTCCGGTGCCGTGCTTCTTTATCCTGAAATGCACCTTGATATGGTAAGACCTGGCATTATTGTTTACGGTTACTTTCCAGATGAAGGTTCCGAAAATGAAAAAATCAGGGCCTTCCTTGAGAAAAAACATAAAAAGACAATTGAGTTTTTTCCTGTAATGGAAGTAAAAACACAGGTTGTAACGATAAAACGTGTCAAAAAAGGTGATTCAATTTCTTATGGCCGCACATGGACGGCAGAAGAAGATACGGATATTGCAACGCTTCCAATCGGTTATGCAGACGGTCTTTTGCGCCGCCTTTCGCCTGGGCTTAATGTACTTATAAATGGCAAGCTTTATCCGGTTGTCGGCAGAATCTGCATGGATCAATGCATGGTTAATCTTGGTTCTAAACATGATGTAAAACTCTGGGATCAGGTTACTGTCTTTGGCCCTGATAAAAACGGACCATCTGCTGCAAAACTTGCTTATAATGCAGGTACAATTCCATATGAAATTACATGCGACATAAATAAGCGTGTGCCAAGAATTTATTTTGACTGAATTTTGAGCGCCTGCGCCGTGCATATTCTGTGTGCACGGCTGTCCATGTACAATTTTTAATGCAAAAGAATTATGATTTTGACAGATTCGCATTTTCATTTAGATGAAAATGGTTTGAATGAAAAAGATGATTATGGTGTGGTTTCTGTATGTTCAGAAACTGAGCTTGAATCGTTTTTGTCTCAAAAAAAATTATATTCAAATAAAAATCTTTATGTCAGTGCCGGTGCTTTCAGTTTTTATAATTTTTTAGATAAACCTGAAATTGTGCTTGAAAACGGCAGAAAAGATGTTTTAATGCTTGAACAGCTTCTTAAGGCAAATGATATTGATGCTGTAGGCGAAGCAATTCTTGATGCTTCAACTTATGAACGGAAAGCGACTTTAAAAGAACAGACTGAAATTTTTGCAGACGAAATAAATCTTGCTGCAAAATATAAAAAGCCTCTTGTGGTGCACAGCGTAAAAACATTGCCGCAGATTTTTGAAATGTCACATTTGCTTAAAAAAGTGCCGGCTGTTATCTTTCATGGTTTTGGCGGTGCAGTGCAGCAGGCCGAAAGCCTTTTGAACCGCGGCATAAACTGTTTTTTTTCTCTTGGAACTTCGCTAATAAATGGAAAAAAAAGCGCAAAAGCTTGTGCTTCTGCGCTTGATGTAAAAAGACTGCTGCTTGAAACAGATTTTCCTTTCTGTAATGTTCAGGGGGAACATTTGGATAGGCTTGAAACTTTAACCAGAGTTTATAAAGCTGTGGCAAAAGAAAGAAATATTGAAGTTGAAACGCTTGCAGGGCAGGTTTACTTCAATTTTTCTATGGCTTTTTTCAATTCTTCTACAAATTCTTTGTAGCGTTTATCTATTTCTGGCAGAAGCGGCAGCGGGTCGCCTTCGGCACGATGCCTGAAAATTGCTTCTGTCTGTGCACAAATTTCCTGTAAACGTTCGCCGCCAATTGTTGCGCTGGAACCTTTAATCCTGTGTACAATAGAAGCTGCTGCTTCGTAATTATTTGCTTTGGCAAGTTCTGTTACTTCTTCAATGTTGAAGCTTCCTGTTTTGATGAACTCTTCCATAAGCTCAACATAGAGTTCTGTGTCGCCGCCCATCATTTCAAGACCATTTTCCACGTTAAGTGTCTGTTTTTCCATGATAATGTCTCCTTGCTTCAAAATGGCTTTGCAAACTTATGCAGGCTTTGAAAAGTCTGCTTTTAAGAGATTGCATTATGTTCTCTGTTTTATTCTAGCCTATTTTTTCTATATTTGCTATAATTATTATATGAAGCGAATTTTTGTATTATTTTATGCAACTGTCATTACAGCCCTGCTGTTTTCAGTTTCACTGTTTACACTTTCTTTTGGTGTTGAATTTTGTGCATTTCCTTTAATGGCTGTTTTTTCAGCTCTTTTTGCTTTTATTGTTTTTTCAAAGCTTAAAAAAGCACCTTCTAAAGCACTTGTACTTACAGTTAGAAAGCTTTGTGAGTATATGCCTTTTGTTGCAATTGTTGCTTTTGTTTTGCGTCGTGCAGGCGTTAGCGAAACGAGCTATGTTTTAGATTTAATCAGTGTAATTCTTTGGGTTCTGCTTCTTATTTTTTCATGCCTGTGCATTCACTTTTTGAAAGACAAGCGCATGCCTTTTGATGTTAAAACAGAAAAAAAGAAAAAGTCTGTTATCAGACGCGTGTTTTTTGAAATTGCAGACTGGATTGATGCATTTGTTCAGGCTGCTTTTATCGTTTCGTTTGTCAATGTGTTCGTTTTTCAGCTTTATGCAATTCCTTCGGAATCAATGGTGCCGCAGTTTCTGATCGGCGACCGTGTTGCTGTGTTTAAGACTGCATCAGGTCCTTCATTTCCGCTTTCAAAAGTTGCACTGCCAAGGGTTGTGTCTTATAAACGCGGCGATATAGTTGTATTTAGAAATCCGCATTATTCTTCCGGCAGAAAATACGAAGTAAAGACTTTTGTAAATCAGCTTGTGTACATGCTTACTTTTACAACTGTAAACCTTGCTTATGATGAATCTGGACAGATGCTTGCAGATCCGCTTGTAAAAAGAGTTGCAGGTGTTCCAGGTGAACAGCTTGTTATGGTTGACGGTGTGCTTTATGCAAGAACAGCTTCAAATCCGGAATTTACTGCTGTTGAGCTGGACAAAAAATTTGCAACTTATAACCTTAACAGCATAGACCACAACCTTAAAAGAAAAGTCCGTGATTTCCCAATTTCAGACAATGATTTTGCTTCGCTTTGTCTTGTAGAAGACGAAAGAAAAAATCTTGACATTGAAAAAACAAAGCTTGAAGCTTTGCGCATTTCTTCTCAGTTTAATATGCTTTGTACGCAGCTTGGAAGTTTTAAACCTTTTTCGCTTGGCGACTGGCAGAATTTTGTACTGGGCAAAGATTTGTGGGTTTATACAATGTTCATAAATATTGATGACCTTACGCAGCGGCTTATGACACAGGAAGGTGGCGTTGCGTGGTTTAATGCGTTTATGACAGACTGGACAAAAAAGTGTCCGAACGGTCAGACACCTGTTGCAGATGACCCGTATAAAGATTCAATGTACAGATTAAATCTTCTTATGAAGCTTACTGTCGGACGCATTGTCGTACATAATGTTGAAAATTACCTTAATACAGGCAGTTTTAGTTCTGATGACGATACAAGACGGGAATTAATGGAAAAAGCGCAGAATCTTTACAGATATTCGCTTTATAATGACAGCAGAAATATGTGCATTTTCCCTGCAAATAAAAACGATACTCCGTCTTATATAGAAAAAAATGAATATTTCATGATGGGAGACAACCGTTTTAATTCGCTCGACCTGCGCCATTCTTATGAACAGACATTGATTCCATTATGCGAAGAAGATGCATATTCAATGCGCTATTATTCAAGACTTGCACCGCAGACAGTAAATGCATCAAGAATTTTGGGGCTTACGACGCTCCGTTTCTATCCATTCAACAGATTCGGTCTGACACAGACCAAAACAAAATAAAATATCTGACTGTTCAGACTGTTTGAAAACCAGTCATTCAGAGCAAAACTCTGAATCTGACTAAAGTATAAAAAAGTTATCGGCTTTGACCGGTAACTTTTTTTTATGCGTTGCATTCCCTGAATATTTTCTTAAGCATAAATATTGCGCAAAATGCAAGAACGAATTCTGCAAAAGCCTGCGAGTAACCCATGCCATAAAGCGGATAGATTTTGTTCAGCAAGATTATGGCTGGAATTTCAAGCACGATTTTTCGCATGATTGCAAAAATAAGTGAATATTTGCCCTTGCCGATAGCCTGAAAAACGGCGACAACCATAAAATCAACTGCAAGAAATGGAATGCCAATGCTCATTGCCCTGAGCAGTATTTTGCCGTGCATGACAATCTCATCAACATCAATAAACAGACGGATAAGGCTGCCTGAAAAAATGAAATAAACACCGGCCAGTGCTACAGTAATTCCGACTGTAAGTTTTAAGACATACATGATTGCATTTTTCATGCGTGTGCTGTTTCCGCTTGAAAAATTATAGCTGATAAGCGGCATTACGCCCTGTGTAATGCCCATGGAAATGTATACAGGCAGAAGATAAACTTTATGAGAAATGCCCATTGCAGAAACAGCTGCGGCGCCATAAACTGCCGTAAAATTGTTTAAAACTAAAGTTCCCGTAACATTTAAAAGATTCTGTATTGAAGCCGGCACACCGACACCAAAAACTTCTGTAAAAATGTCTTTTCTAAAGCAGAACTTCATCGGATTTAAACAGACGCATGTCGTTTTTCGTTTTTTGAACACAACGCAGATTAAATACAAAAGTGAAAAGCAGTTAGAAATAAATGTTGCAAAACCCGCTCCGCTTGCACCCATGTTTAAAAACTGCGGCAGAACAAAAAACGGGTCCAGAATAATATTTAAAAAACAGCCGCTCATAACGCCGATGCTTGCATGCATTGCTTCGCCTTCGGAACGTATCATGTTTGAAAGAACGACATTACATATTGCAGGAATTGAGCCGCATGTTACAGTCCAGAAAAGATATCTTGAAGTTGCATCTCCAGTTTGAAAATCTGCACCGATGAGTTTTAAAAAACCGGTTACTTCGCCGTCTGCAAGAACAGCTCCGCGGAAGACTGTATAAACGGCAGAAATCAAAACAGCACAAAAAAGTGCGCTGTAAAAACTGAACGATGCTGTTTTTTTAACGGTGTCATAATCTTTTTTGCCAAGACTTCGGCTCATCATGCTTGAACCGCCGACACCGAACAGATTTGTTATGGCGTTAAATGCGAGCAGAAGCGGAGCTGCAAGCGAAACTGCTGCACTTTCTGTTTCGCTTCCAAGAAGACCTACAAAGTAAGTATCTGCAATATTATAGATAATCATTACAATGCAGCCTAAAAGGCATGGAATTGCAAGATTTGCAACAGCTTTTGGAATTGCGTAATTTTCAAATAAATCTATCTTTTTGGCATCCATAACAGAGTTTTTTCCCGTTGAAATTTAATGTTTTAAAATATCCGGGCATCTCTAAAATCTGCATTTTTTAGAAATGCCCAATATACTTTTATAATACTTAAAAAGAATAGATAAAGTCAAAAGATTATATATTATCTATGTATAAATATTTTAAGATAGATTTTTTTGCTCAAGATGATTTGAGTGTTTAAAACTGCAGTTACGAAACTGTAATTTTTGGTCCCGAAACTGCAGTTTGTATGCTTATTATTTTAATTTTTCTGCAATTTCTTTTCTTGACGAAACTTCAAGTTTTTCAAAAATTGTTGCAAGGTGGCGCTTTACTGTTGCAACAGAAATAAAAAGCTCGTCTGCAATTTCTGCATTTGAAAGCCCGCGCATTACAAGCAGTGCAACTTCTTTTTCGCGTCTTGAAAGAAGTTCATCTGCTTTTTTTTCATTCTGTTTAATGTGCTGGGCTTCGGTTTGTGTTTTATTCTGTGTATGCTGTGTATAAAAAACACTGCGGATAATTTTTGCAAGCACGCCATACAGAAACGGTCTGAATTTCTGTAAAAGCAGAAAATAAAACGGAATCTTTGAAGTTTCGCTTCCTGCAGGTGTTTCTGATTCAGGGTTGCTTATAAAAATCAACAGCAGAATTACAGTTACAAAAGCACCACTTAAAAAAAACTTTTCAGCAAAATCACATAAAGCTTTTTTTAGCCTTTCTTTTGCAGTTTTTTTTGTAACTATAAAATCCGGCAGCAGAAGAACAAGAGAAATGCAGAAAACAGTCAGAAGTTCCGTTAAATCAAAAATATTGACCATAACTATTCCGCAAGATTTTCAACTTTTGCTTTTATTGCAAGCAGAATTACATTGACAATAATTGCATAAAACACAATTAAAGATGCAACATACATGTTGCTGCCAAGAGCTTCTTTTATTTCAAGGTTGCAAAGACAGCTGTTTATACCGAGCAGTGTTCCTGTAAAACCAATAGAAAGAATCTGCTTTCTTGTAAAATCGAGCACATTTACAAAAAGATTTTTCTGTTCTGTTGAAATCTTTCTGTTAAGAAATACAGTACTGAATGCTTTGACAAAATCTTGTAATGTGCCGCTTATGGCGATATAAAACACCGAACAAAGCAGAAATGCAAAAGAGATAATGTCAAAGAAACCAAACAGACCTGTGTAAAATTGCTGGTTCAGCATATTCTTGCGCATGCATGAAGTGTTTGCGTATGCAAGCAGAAGAATGCCGCCTGTAATTATGAGTACATAAATAACAGTTTTTATTAATGCTGCAATAGAAAAGCTTTTTTTGTCATTTTCGGCTGCTGCATCGTCATCTTCTTTCATAAAATCAATCATGCGCTTTTTTATCTTTGCCTGAACTGGAAGCAGAGTGGCAGAAGCTAAGAAAAAATAAAGAAAAGACAGAATCATTGTGCCAATATTTGGTCCTAGTGTTGTTATTTCATCAATATTAAAATACAAGAAAATAAAACCAAGCATAAGAAAGAAAATAGAAAAATAAAAGAAATATTTCAGAAAAAGACTTACTGAAGAATGTACTTTTTTAAGTTCACCAAGACTCAAAGCTTCATATTTTTTTTTGCCAGAGAAAACCCAAAAAAAGCTTTTAATGTTTCCTGAAATATAAACCATTATCAAACTGAAAGCTGTAATGCCAACTAATAATGTCCATGACCAGAGAACAGCGTCCCATGTTCCGCCAGATGCAACAGACATTAACACGCATAAAACAAATGTAAATATAAATGAACCTAAAAATGTATTTCGCATAATCTGCTCCTAAAAGTGCAAGTATTTACGCATCGCATTAGCGGTGTTCAAAATGCTTGCAGTAAATATTCAAGCCGGCTTACAGACGTATTATCAGCTAAAAAAGTTTACAAAACAAGATGCAAAAGATGTATTTTTAGTATCAATTTTGAAATTGTAAAGAAGAAATATCCAGTTTTTTCACTGATTCGAAATGCTGATGCGAATAGCGGCGAGATTTTTGCTTACGCAAAAACTCGTGGAACTTGTACAAAGTATAGCAGTTGCGAACAAGCAAATTTGTCAGTTTTTGCGAAGCAAAAATCTGACCGTTTTCGCCGAATCAGACCAAAGTATGTGATTAACCCCAAAGCGAAAACCCCGAGTAGGGGTTTGTCCTTTCCCTTATTAGTTCCAACGCTTTCAAGCGTTAAATTTACATCTTGAAGACAAAACATATAAGTTGTTTTATAATTGTTCCAAGTGGGAAGAAATAAAGAAACAGGATAAATCTTCTTTGTTGAAGTTCTTCCTTACTGATGAAGCAGATTCAGACCTATGTTCTAAACTAAAAGATAAGGAGCGGAAAATAAAAATGACAGAAAGAGCCAGAAAAGAATACATGGATTACTGCATGATTGTTAATTCCGCCAAAGAAGAAGGTCGCACAGAAAAAGCTCTTGAAGCTGCAAGAAATATGATTTTAGGTAGTAACAACTCTATCGAAAACATTGCACAATGGCTGAATTTGCCTCTCGAAACAGTGCAGCAGCTTGCAGAAGAAATAAAGGCAGAAACGGTTTCGCGTTGAGTTGTGCCACAAGTTTGTGCGGAATGTGGCTTGTTTTAGGATGCTTAGTGTTTGTCACTTTTAGAGATTACTCCTTTTTGATTTTGCACTTTTAGAGTGACATATTTAAGAAACATACACCAGTGTAAATACGCAGGTGTTGACAGACAAACTAGTTGTTCTCTTCAAGATGTCTTTTAGATAGTTTTATATAGTTTTGAGTTTTCTCATCATAATATACATAGTCAGACTCAAAAGCTTTCCAGTTTGTTGTATTATCTGGAAGTTCATTTAAATTTGAAATAACTTCATAAAGCATGTCGTAATTTTCTATTACATCCTTAACACTCTTT
This sequence comes from Treponemataceae bacterium, assembly GCA_045627325.1. Lineage (GTDB taxonomy): Bacteria > Spirochaetota > Spirochaetia > Treponematales > Treponemataceae > UBA1240. Next base: position 13,919 of record JAZQNK010000067.1, read on the forward strand.
ATTTCTGGAAAAAAATGAGTAATATCTTTTAGTCTATAATAAGTACTGCTTAAGCTATCTGTATGACAATCAGGTTTATTAGTACTTCTATTTGCTCTATAATCATAACAGATTTTCCTTGTAAGTTCATTGCCGATTTGATAGAACCACATGCTTTTATTGTTCATATCATAGTGCACACAGCCGAATTCAAGTTTTCTGTTATTTATAAGATAGACTGTTACATCTGCCTTTATTTCGTCTGCACCCAGTGGATTCCTTACAACTACATCAACGACATCCTTGCACTTTAAAAGTCTGTTTCTCATGCGCTTTTCTTGTGCTTCTGGAAAATCACCCAAGATAAAATATAAAAAAACAAAGAGTGCAGAACATATTATGCTAAATATTAGAATTGCTTTAACAATTGCTTTTAAAATTTTCATCTAGTTTTCTCCATGTAATGCATTAATCATATCTAAAGTATGTGAACCAGTTAATGCGAAAACCTTTCTGGCATTAAATCTTTTCAATGCACTTATTCAACAGTCCGTGTTTTTCGGTTTCGGCTCTTGCAATAAAATGAGAAAGTGTAACACCTTCGCCGCTTTCTGCGTCTTTTACGAGCACTGCATTGAGAATTTCTGGCAGAAATGAAGGAGAAAGCCCCGGAGTGAGCACTTTTTCTGTGCGAAGTATAGAAACATCATTAATGTTTATTTTTTCGCCAGCTTTCATATTCCGCATAAAATGAATTGAACGGTTTGTTCTTGTATAGTTTGCTTTTTCTGATGGTGCAAGCTTTTTAATGCCTGTGCCAAGAACAGCCTGTACTTTTTCTCTGCCATAAAATCTTGAAAGTGCTGTGATATTTTCTTCTTTAGTTGAACATTCTGCCTGCCGGACTGTATCGACCATTTTTGCAAAATCTTCCGGTGGAAGTGCTACAGGATCGTCAAGGCCGCTGCCTTCTTTGCTTAGACAGATATGTTTTTCAATTACTGCTGCTCCGCATGCTGTTGCAAGCACCGGTACAAGAATAGGGTCAAGACTATGGTCGCTTACGCCAATGTCTACACCAAATATTCTGCTTAATGGTTCAAGCACATTAAGATTGTAGTCTGTTTCCGGTGCAGGATAACTTGTGACGCAATGAAGTAGTGCAATATCATTCAGTTTGCCGTCTGGTCTGTTTTCTTCTATTATTTGAAGTGCCCTTTCGATGTCTTTAAGCATTGAAACACCACTTGAAAGAATAAGCGGAATATTTTCTGAGCGTGCTGCTGCTCTTGCAAGCAGTGGTTCGTGGTTTAATTCCGGTGAAGCAATTTTGATTGCAAATGGTTCAAGTGCAATAAGTTCGTCAAGGCTCTGTAGCCCGAAAGGTGAAGCGCAGAAACCTACGCCGCATGTCTTGCAGTAATCTTTGCATCTAAAGAAAAAGTTTTTTGCAACTTCAAGTTCCTTGAACCTGTCATAAAGACGTATGTTGCCGCCTGGCAATGCAACAAAACCTGTATCCGGGTGCAGAATTTCATCTGCATAAACTATTTGAAATTTAACGCAGTCTGCACCTGCGGCAGCAGCTGCTTCTATGAGTTTTTGTGCTTCTTCAAATGAACCGCCGTGTGCAGTTCCAATTTCTGCAATAATGAAGGGATGACCTTTTTGAAAAACATTCATGTATTTTTTATCGGTTTTATTGCGCGCAAAGTTTGCCATTTTATGCGTTTTTCCGCATATTGACGCTATTTTCTCTATATGATAAACTCTTGTAATAAGGCTTACAATTGCCTTGCATAGTGAATTTTATATTGTAATTTATTATAAGGAGACGTCATGTCAGGACATAGTAAATGGGCGACAATTAAACACGCCAAGGGTGCTGCTGATGCTAAACGCGGTCAGTTGTTCACAAAATTCATCAAGGAAATTTCAATTGCTGCAAGAATGGGTGGTGGAGATCCTAACTCTAACCCACGTTTGAGAACAGCTATCCTTAAAGCACGAGCATCAAACATGCCAAAAGACAATATTGAACGTGCAATCAAAAAAGGTACTGGTGAACTTGGTGCTGCAACATTCGAAGAATTGGTATACGAAGGATTTGGCCCGGGTGGAGTTGCTATTCTTGTTGAAGTCTTGACTGACAACAAAAACCGTGCTGCTGCAAACGTACGTAACATTTTCAACAAAACAGGCGGAAACCTCGGTACAACAGGTTCTGTATCACGTATGTTCGAGCGCAAAGGTGTAATTGAATTTGATGCAGAAAAAGTTTCAGAAGAAGAAGTAATGGACGTTGCTCTTGAAGCTGGTGCTGAAGACATCGTAACAGAAGATGGAATCATCACGGTTACAACTGCTCCAAATGACTTTACTGCTGTAATGGAAGCTTTTGAAGCAAAACAGAAACCTGTAACTGATGACAAAAAGAAAGATGAAGAAGAGGAAGATCCTTGGAAGCCTCTTTCTGCAGAAGTAGCCATGGTTCCTTCTTCTTATCAGGCTCTTGATGCTGAAACAGCACGCAAATGTGACAAGCTCACAGACAAACTTGAAGAAGATGATGACGTTCAGAACGTTTACACAAACATTGAATATCCAGACGGATATGAAGCTGAGTAATTTTTGAAAAAGACAGACGACAACACTTTTGTGTTGCCCGATGCTTCTTCCAGACTGCCCGGAGCTGGTTGCACAGATGCAGCGAGTTCGGGCAGTTTGTCTTTTAAAGACAGAAGCTGTAACACAAACATAAATATATCCGGCAATTCAAAAAACACATCTATCGCAAAACGCCGCATTCTTGGCATTGACCCTGGTCTTGCTTCTACCGGGTGGGGCATAATTGATGTGTGTGGTTCTCATCTTGTACATATTGCTCATGGTGTTATCGAAACATCAAGCCAGACACCTCATCAGATTCGCCTGCTTGATATCTATAACCATATTCTTGCCGTTTTAAGGGAATATGCACCGTCAGAAGCGAGCATGGAAGCGCTTTATTTTGCAAAAAACATTACGTCTGGTCTTGTTGTTGCAGAAGCCCGTGGAGTTGTAACTCTCTGTCTTGCACAGAATGCAGTTCCTTTGGCGGAATATTCTCCTCTTTCCATAAAGCAGAGCGTAGTCGGTTCTGCAAAGGCAGAAAAAAAGCATGTCCAGCAGTATGTAAAGCTTCTGCTTGGTTTGCAGCAGGTGCCAAAACCAGACCATGCAGCAGATGCGCTTGCTGCAGCAATTACGCACACAATGAGTGCTCCTGCCGGAATGATGCCGTTATAGACTTACAGATAAGATATTTTTTAAGAAATAAAAAAGGTCAGATTTTTCAATCTGACCTTTTTTGCGTCTGACACGATTCGAACGTGCGACCTGCGGATTCGAAGTCCGACGCTCTATCCAGCTGAGCTACAAACGCAGAATTTATAAAGGCACTGAAGTTTTTCAGTGCCTTTAAGGGTGCCTGATGGGATTTGAACCCACGACAACCAGATCCACAATCTGGCGCTCTACCCCTGAACTACAGGCACCATGCACTTGGCATGGTCAAAATAATATATAAAAATACTTTTTATGTCAAGCGTCTTTTAAATTTT
>JAZQNK010000068.1:0-72026 GCA_045627325.1 Treponemataceae bacterium
TAAGGAAGTTCTTGAAGAAACAAATTTTGTTGAATCTGTTTTCGGCACACCGCAGAAAGATTCAGATAAAAAAACAGAAACTGCCAAAGAAGAAGTTGAAGTAAAAACCGAAATTGAATTTGCCGTTCAAGATCCGCCGCCTTCAGAAGGTGTTACAAGAGCACTTCAACCTGTCGATAATAATTTTTCAATTGACATAACAACAGTTTCAGAGAATTCTGAAAACAACGAAACTCAGCCGCTTTTTACAGAAGAACCGACTGAAATTGCATACGAAACACCTGTTGAAACAAACAATTCAAAACCGACTGCACGACAAGAAACAGAAGAAATAAAAAACACCGAACCAGCCGCAAAACCCGATGTTCCAAAAAGAGATATTTCTCTTTATTTTATGTACATTGACAGCACCGGCAACTTAATCCGAAAAGAAACAAACAGACAGATTACCGCAACAGATTCGCCTTTAACTGCAACAATTCAGGCACTTCTTGGCGGCACGAACACAGAAGAAGAATCAAAAGGATATATTTCATTAATTCCAGACGGAACAGTTCTGCTTTCTGCAACTGTAAAAAACAAAGTTGCCTATCTTAATTTTAACGATTCATTCCAGTGGAACAAATATGGCGTTGAAGGCTATTTCGGACAGCTCATTCAGATTGTCTATACAGCCACAACTTTTTCTACAGTTGACAGCGTTCAGTTTTTAATCGAAGGAATGAAACAAGATTATATCGGAAGCGAAGGCGTCTGGATTGGTTCGCCGCTTTCAAGAGCAAGCTTTAAGTAAAAGCTTATAACACAGCAGATTTTCAGCCTGCTAAATTAACAGCAGATTGAACTTCTATTTATTTAAAACAAAAAAAAGGCTGACTAACAAGAATTGTCTTACTGACAAACTTATTAGCAGCCTTTTTTACAAATCTTTAAGCTTATTTAGTAATAAGGCGAACTGAAATTACGCCTTCAATAGCCTTGAGCTTTGCAGCAACTGCATCATCAATTGCATTTTCAACATCAATGATGTTATAGGCAACGTCTGCACGGTTCTGGTTAACCATTGCAGCAATGTTGCATTTTGCATCAGCAAGCACTGTTGTAATCTGACCAACCATGTTTGGAACGTTTTTGTTTGCAATGCAGACACGTGTTCCATTTGCTGGAACCGGTGCATCGATGCGGCATTTCGGGAAGTTAACAGAATTAACGATATTGCCGTTTTCAAGGAAATCGCGGAGCTGTGCAACAGCCATAAATGCGCAGTTGTCTTCTGCTTCTGGTGTTGAAGCACCAAGGTGTGGCAGACAAATTACTTTGTCATTCTTGAGAAGTTCTTCATCTGCAAAGTCACATGTGTAGCCCGCAACTTTTCCAGCTTCGATTGCAGCAAGAACATCTTTGTTTACAACAAGACCACCACGGGCAAAGTTCAAAATGCGAACGCCTTTTTTCATAATAGCGATGCGGTCTGCATTGATAAAGCCTTTTGTATCGTTTGTCTGTGGAACATGAATTGTAATGTAGTCTGATTTTGCAAGCAATGAATCAAGGCTTTCTGCTTTATGAACAGCACGGCTCAAGCTCCATGCAGCATCAACTGAAAGGAACGGGTCGTAGCCGATTACATCCATGCCAAGTTCAATAGCTGCATTTGCAACCATTGCACCAATTGCACCAAGACCGATAACACCGAGTGTTTTTCCTTTAATTTCTGGACCAACAAACTGGCTCTTGCCTTTTTCTGCAAGTTCAGGGATTTCATCGCCTTTGCCGGCAAGTGTTTTTGCCCATTCTGCAGCCTTGTGAACAGGACGGCTAGAAAACAGAAGTGCTGCAATTACAAGTTCTTTTACAGCGTTTGCATTTGCACCTGGTGTATTAAATACTACAACACCTTTTTCTGTCATTGCAGGAATCGGAATATTGTTTGTTCCAGCACCGGCACGTGCAACTGCTTTTACTGTTGCAGGAAGTTCCATTGAATGCATGTCTGCAGAACGCAGCAAAATTGCATCAGGGTTAATAATTTCTGAAGCAATTTCATAATCGTCTCTTGGAAATTTTTCCAAACCAGTAGCTGAAATCTTATTTAAAGTCTGAATCTTAAACATTTCGTTCTCCATTTCAAACTCTGCAGAACAAATGCTTCATGCAAAAGTTCTGCAAAGTTCAGTTAGTTATTTGTTTGCAGCAGCAAACTCATCCATGTATTTGATAAGGGCTTTTACGCCGTCCAAAGTCATTGCATTATAAATAGATGCACGCATTCCACCAACAAGACGATGTCCTTTGAGGTTTACAAGACCTACTGCTGTTGCACCTTTTACGAAAGCATCATTGATTTCTTTTTCTTTAGCAAGGCTTGCCTCGTCTTTTGCACCATTAGAATATTTTGTAAGGAAAGGAACGTTCATGATTGAGCGGCTGCCCTTTTCTGCTGTTGCATGATAGAAATCAGATTTATCAAGATAGTCATAAAGCATGTTTGCTTTTTCATAGTTGCGTTTTTTCATGCCTTCTGCACCACCGTTCTTTTCAATCCAGTGCATAACCTTACCGAGTACGTAAATTGTATAGCATGGTGGTGTGTTGAACATTGAACCGTCATCAGCATGTGTCTTATATGTAAGCATTGTTGGTGTTCCGGCACGTGGTGTTTCTGTAATCAAATCTTCGCGGATGATTACAAGTGTAACACCAGCAGGAGCAAGGTTCTTCTGTGCACCAGCATAAAGAACGCCGAATTTAGAAACATCAAGTGGTTCACTCAAAATGCAAGATGAAATATCTGCAACAAGTGGAATGTTTCCTGTATCAGGAATGTATTCATAATGTGTTCCCATGATTGTGTTGTTCAATGTGATATGAACATAATCATAGTCGCCTGTTACTTTTTCTACACGTGGAATATAAGAGAAGTTTTTGTCTTCACTTGAAGCCAATGTTGTAACTTCCATTCCAAGTTTTTTAGCTTCTGCTTCTGCTTTTTTTGCCCAAACACCAGTTTTAATATAAGCAGCTTTTCCAGTTTTAATACCAAGGTTAAGTGGAACCATTGCAAACTGTGTTGAAGCACCACCCTGCAGGAACAAAATTTTATAATTTGCAGGAACGTTCATCAATTTGCGAACCATTGCTTCTGCATCTGCAATAATTGGTTCATAAGCCTTTGAACGGTGGCTCATTTCCATAACGCTCTGACCTGTTCCGTTGCAGTCAAGCATTTCTGCTGCGCATTCTTTCAAAACTTCTTCTGGCAGTGCTGAAGGACCTGCACTGAAATTGAATACTCTTGCCATTTTAGACTCCTATAAACCGCATCAAAACGCGGTGCAACGTTTTTTTGAAGATTTTCAAAATCTTCATATATGAACTGGAAAACCAGATCTTTTCTATATAAGTGCATCTAATACAGACGCATGACAAAACAATCTGAAACTATACTTCTGAAAGTCTTGCCAGAGATTTGCACGACAAATTCTGAAGTGCATCAATAACCGACAGATTCTCAACTGCCGTTGTTTCAGGCAAATGCAGAATCGCAGCCGTATAATTTACAATTCCGCGTATTCCGCATGCAGCAAGGCGAAGTGCCATCTGTTCCGCAGCAGCTTCTGGAACAGCCAGAATTGCATATTCAATTTTTTCTCTTGCAATTATCTGTTCCAACTTTGCAGTTGAATAAAGCGGAAAAGGCGCCCGCAGAGTTTCGGTCCTGTTTACACTTGAATCGAAACCAGCCGCAATAACAAAAGACGAATTGGCAAAACCAGTAAAACCGGCAAGTGCCTCGCCTAACCGACCAAGTCCTACAATACAGCAGCGTTTCTCTGCTGCACCCAATGAAAGCACACTTCCAATCGTATCTTTTAGAAGTGCCACATTGTAACCGGCAGCATTTGCACAACGCACGCCAAGCATTGAAATATCGCGCCTTATAGTAAAACTTGTCCAGCCTGTACGATTCTGAATTTCAGCAGAAGAAACTGTCTGCTTACCAGATTTTTCAAGCTGCTCGAGCAACCTGGCAAGCCGAATCAAACGTTCCCTTGCAGGTTTTGAAATTTTCTGTTCCATCGCAACACCACAAGTCTGAGCTTTCTATAAACACAAAATCAATGTGAAGGTTTTCACAACACCTTATGCCAGAATAGTAGCAAACTGAAAAAAAAGAGTCAATAAAAATTCAATTTTTCCTGTGAATTATTTCACATATTATTTTACAATTTTAATTTATTGTAAAAGATATGCGATAACCTCAGACAAAAGAAATGTTAAATGATATAGTTTTATATGTATTTGAATTTTGCAAAGTAACCGACATTTAAACTGCAAGTAAATCGTTTAATATCAGTTTCAATTTATTGAAATTAAAAAAGCCCCGCTTAAAAACGGGCAGTTAAAAAAGTTTAATTAAAAGAAGGCTTAAAAAATTTTATGGCAATCAAAAAAATTCCCATAGAGTCACCTCTTATGCTGTTAAAAAAAACGGCTCATTTTGTTGATTCTGCACCAGCCGGACAGGTTGCAGCGTCTATAAAAAAAGCATTGTCGCTAACAGTCATCGATGCAAAAGCACAAAGTGCAGAACTTTGGTCGGTCAACGAACAAAACGGAGCATCTTTTTGCCAGTGCATGGCAGCTTCAACAGACAAAAAAACACAGGACAACGGAACAGTCTGCAAAATTGATTTTGATGCAGTTTTCAAGGCTGACCTGCCGGAAATTCTTTCTTTAAAAACTGAACATGTTTCTTTTAATAATTCAGATACAATTTTTCCAGTAATTTATCATGAAAAAATATCCGGCTTTGGCTTGTTAAAAAACAGACCGGCTCAAAGCCTTTCAAAAAACGACATTTCAATCCTTTCTGAAATTTTCCGTACTCTGTTCGTAGCAGGAATTCACGAAACAGAACAGAATCAGACTTCAGTCGAAACCACACAGGGAAACCGCCAGTCTCAGCGCGGCGAACTTTTAAGAATAACAAATGAAGTTTCTCAGATTTTAAATAATGAAGACGACAACGATTTTGAACACAAAATGAACGAAGCCTTAAGAATCGTTGGCGAATCAATCGGCGTTGACCGCGCATATATTTACCATAACAAAAAAGAAGAACCAGACGGCTGCAATGTTGAACTTTCATTTTTCTGGCAGTCACAAAGCGCACCGCCATATCATCCGGGGAAAAACCACCAGAGCATTTTTATAAGTTCAGATGAAATTGCATTGCGAAAACTGCCCGAACAGCGTCTTTTAAATGCACGTATTTCAGACAAACCGCGTGAATGGGAAGAAAAACAGCGCGACCAGATCCGTTCGCTGCTTGTCGTACAGATTTTTCTTGGCGACAAATACTGGGGTTTTATCGGTTTAGACGACTGCCACAGAGAGCGGCTTTTTACACAAACAGAAGAAAATATTCTGAACATATGTGCATATATGTTTCTTGACCACATTACAAAACACGGCAGTCTTCTTGCAAAACAGCAGCGCGACAAATTAGTCAAAGCAAGCAACGAAGTAACACGCGTTTTAACCGAAAACGACGGTGCAGACTTTGACGAACGCATTATGAACGCACTGCACGTTATCGGTGAATCAGTTGAAGCAGACAGAATGTTCATCTGGCAGAAAACAGAAGACTGTGAAAACGGCTGCTGGCTTTCTTTAAAATATTACTGGGAATCAAAAGATGCGCCCAGAAATCCGCAGGGCGTTATAAACAGAAAAAGACTGTCAAACGAAGATATCATTCAAAACATGCGTCCAGACCAGATGCTTACAAACAGCCGCGTTTCAAAAGACAAGCCGCGTGGCTACGAAAGTCTTCTTGAACAGCAGGTTCGTTCACAGTTGACAATCCAAATTGTTCTAGGCAACGAATACTGGGGCTACATCGATGTAAGCGACTGCCACAAAGAACGGCATTTTTCAGCAAGCCAGGAAAACATCGTAAACACCTGCGGACATATGATTCTTGCATACATTTTCCAGCAGGAAAGCATTAGAAAAATCGGTGCAAGAGACATGCTGCTTTCTTGTGTTACAGACATAACAAAAGAATTGACAGCAGTTTCACAGGTTTCATTTTTCGACAGACTGAAAACAGGAATAAAAAAGATAGGCGAACAGCTTGATATCGACCGTGTCCATATATGGCGGAATCATCTTACGGAAGATGAAAACAAAATAAACTCAAGCGAACTTATCGCATTATGGCAGTCTTCACGAATTTCTTTTTTGAACACGCCGACACTTCCAAAAGTTTTTGAAGACAAAAATGATGTCTTAATTAAATGGAAGCAGAAACTTGAAACAGAAGGCATAAAAAACGGAAACTATTCTGCATTGACTGCTTCAAAGACATTGTATCGCCCGCTTGAAATACTTTCTGCACTGGTTGTTCCTTTGTTTTTTCAGGATCATTTCTGGGGCTTTATGTGCTACGACAACTGCCACGAAGAACGCACGTTTACTTCGGACGAAGAAGCAATTCTTGCAACATGTGCACGTATTTTTGCAGCTCAAATAATCCAGGACGAAATTTCCACATCTTTAATAGAAGCAAAAGAAGTTGCGCTGCAGGCAACAAAAGCAAAATCTAATTTTCTGGCAAACATGAGCCACGAAATAAGAACGCCGATGAATGCAATTCTTGGAATGTCAGAATTAATTCTCCTTGAAAAGCTTCCGCCGCTCATAAAAGAATATACGCACGACATAAACACTGCCACAAGAAGCCTTCTTGGCATTATTGATGACATTCTTGACATTTCAAAAATTGAATCAGGCAAACTTGATCTTGTTCCAGTGCAGTACGATTTGGGTGCACTTATAAATGACGTGCTGACGCTGATAAAAATGCGAACGGCAAGCAAAGGCCTTGCATTTTTTGTACGCATCGACCCTGCTCTGCCGCACAAATTGATTGGTGACGAAAACCGCGTAAAACAGGTTCTTATAAACATTCTTGGCAATGCTGTAAAATATACAAAAGAAGGTTTTATCCGGCTCGACGTTTCAGGCATGCAGCAGGGCAAAACTTTAAGATTAACTTTCCGCATTCAAGATTCTGGTGTCGGCATTAAAGATGAAGATTTTTCAAAACTTTTTGAGCTGTTTTCACGTGTTGATACAAAACGCAACCGCAATGTTGTTGGAACAGGTCTTGGACTTTCAATTACAAAACAGCTCTGCGAAATGATGGAAGGCACAATTTCTGTTCAAAGCGAATACGGCAAAGGTTCAGTTTTTACGGCCATTATTGAACAAAACGTCGAAGATGACGAACCTTTAATTGCTTTGTCTGATGAAACAAGCAAGACAGTACTGGTTTATGAACCACGCGAAAAAAATGCAGAAAACATAAAAGAGATTTTAACCGACCTGCATTTGAATTTTGTGCACACAACAAAACCTGAAGATTTTGAAAGCAAGCTGAACGAACCGGCAGATGAAGGCAAACCATTTGATTTTGTGCTTGTTTCTTCAATCTATTACAGAAAATTATTCATTTCTGCAAAAAAAAGAAAGAGCAGAATAAAATTTGCAGTTCTGGCAGAAGGTTCAAGCGATTTTCAATACGATAAAAACCTTCAGATTGTTCCAATGCCACTGAACAGCATTCAGCTTGCACAGGTTCTTGCACTCGGTTACGTACCGCAGACAGCAGCAAATCTTGCTGAAGAAAATAATTATAAAGTTAGTGCGCCAGACGTAAAAGTTCTTGTTGTTGACGACAATTCGGTCAATATCAAAGTTGCAGTCGGACTTTTAAGAAGCCATGACATCAACGCAGACACAGCACAGTCTGGTTTTGAAGCAATCAACAAAGTTAAAGAAACTGTTTATGACCTTGTTTTCATGGATCACATGATGCCGGAAATGGACGGCGTTGATGCAACACATGCGATAAGAAACCTGAACAATGAAAACGGAAGCATTCCAATTATTGCACTTACTGCAAATGCAATAAGCGGTGTGCGCGAAATGTTTGTTTCAGAAGGAATGAATGACTTTCTTGCAAAACCGATTGAACCAGAACGGCTTAATGCGATTCTGCAGAAATGGCTGCCGGAATCAAAGATTTTTAAGAAAAAATATTCTGAAGAAACAGTTATTGATGACAAGCCTTTCATCGCAGATGTAAATTACAAAACAGGTCTGGCATTTGCCGGAAATGATTTGAATGCATACCATGATATTCTTACTACATTTGTAATTGACACTGATAACAAGATTCAGCAGATTCAATATGCCTTTGACCAGCAGGACTGGCACCTTTATGCAGTTTATTCACATGCACTAAAAGGCGCTGCAGCAAACATTGGTGCAGAAGAGCTGTCTACTTTTGCATTGCGCATGGAAGATGCAGGAAAACAGGTAAACACAGCTTATATTCAGACAAATATAACAGCATTTCTGCTTCAAATTTCTCAAATGAAAGACAATATTAAAGAATATCTTGTCTCTGTTGAAAATATGAATCTTTTTGCAGATCTTGATGCAGGAAACATTGACCTTCTTAAAAGAAAGGCTCCTTTTATTCTTGACCGTGCACAGAACATTGACATCATTGCAGTTGAAGACACACTCGATGAACTTGCAAAATTTTTATGGCCGGAACCTTTTGCCGCACATATAAAAAACATAAAAGCGGCAACAGATATTTTTGACTATGACGGAATTATCGCAGCCGTTTCTAAGCTCTTGAATGAACTGGAAAAATAAAAGAACAACCTCAGATACAATGCATTAAGATTCGTTCTTTTGCATAAGACACCGCAGCCGATTTTTGTTTTATACGGTCTAAAAGACAGGACATGAAACATTCCGGACGAATCAGGCATATTTTGCAGCACAACTTATACAAAAAAAGCCCGCCAAACCAAAGCTTTTGATTTGACGGGCTTTTGTTTTATGCCGAAAGCTTTATTTTATGAAGCCTTGTATTTGTCAAACATAGCAAGAACTTCTTCGTCTTTTTTTGTAAACAGACTGACAACAACAGCAAGAACAAGACAAATAATAAATCCTGGAACAATTTCATAAAGGCTGAAAATGCCGCCAAGAGAAATATTGTGCCATACAACAACTGTTACACCACCGCCAATAATTCCAGCAATGGCGCCTTCTTTTGTACAGTTTTTCCAGAAAAGAGAAAGAAGAACGATTGGACCAAATGCAGCACCAAAACCAGCCCACGCATAACTTACAAGACCGAAAATTGAATCGTTGTTTGGCAAAAGACAAAGACCAAAAGCAACAAGCGCAATTACCAGAACAGAAATTCGGCTTACAAGAAGCACTTTCTTTTCATCTGCATCTTTATTGATTATGCCTTTGTAAACATCAAAACTGATTGAAGAAGATGCACTCAAAAGCTGACTGTCTGCTGTACTCATCGAAGCTGCAAGAATTGCACACAAGAAAAGACCGGCAATAAATGCAGGATACATTTTAAGCATTGTTTCGCTAAATACAGTTTCCTGCGCCCCGCCTGTTAGAAGCATAACCGGGTTAGAAAGATCTGCACCTGCAAGATAAACAGTTCCAAGTGTACCAATGATAAATGTTCCAATATAAGAAATTACCATCCAGATAGTACCGATGCGGCGAGCTTTTGAAATTTCATCATTTGAACGGATACCCATAAACCTAATGATGATGTGAGGCATTCCAAAATAGCCTAAACACCAAGAAAAAGCAGAAATTCCGCTCAAAAGTCCATAATTTGCATTTCCGGCAAAGGCATTTTTCATTTCTTCGCCGAATTTGCCGGCCAAAGCAAGTGCATTAAATTGCGAAGCCTGATCGATTGCTGCACTCGGTCCGCCAAGCACAACAATTGCAATAATTGAAGAAACAACAAATGCAATAAAAATCAATGCGCCCTGTACAAAGTCTGTTGTACATACAGCAAGATAACCGCCCAAGATTGTGTATGACAAAATAACAACAAGACCGATTACAAGACCTACATAATAATTCAAGCCGAATACAGAACGGAACAATTTTGCACAGGCAACAAAACCAGATGCAGTATAAATTGTAAAGAAGAAAACAATAAAGAACGCACTTACGATTGTAAGTACATTAGATTTGTCATTGAAACGCTTCTTGAAAAAATCAGGAATTGTAATTGCATCGCTAAATGAAATTGAACATTTGCGGAGTGGTTTTGCTATAAAAAGCCAGTTCAAATAAGTTCCAACAATAAGACCTAAAGAAGTCCATACTGTTTCTTTAATTCCGCCAAGATAACAAAGACCAGGCAAGCCCATCAAAAGCCATGCAGAAGAGTCAGATGCTTCTGCACTCAATGCAGTTACCCATGGTCCAACATTTCTGCCGCCTAAAAAGAAATCTTTTGGGTTATTATTCTTTTTTGCACTTCTAAGGCCAATATAAACCATAAAACCCAAATACAAGACAAATGCGACGATTTTCGACACAAGCTGTGTAGACATTTTATACTCCAAGTAATATTTTAACAAAACATTTTATATGTTCCGTGTCTTTAATTTTACGACAAAACTTGTTACTAGTAAAGAAAAAGAAATTTAAATCTGTACCAACAAAAAAAATTATGGCACAGACCGGACAGCGCATTAACTTTTTTATAATTCAATCGCAAAAAAAAATGTCCGGAAACAGATGTTCCGGACATTCAATAATTCAAATTATTTGGTCGTTGCAACCCATACACCAACCGGCCATTTTGAAAGGTCAGCTGCAAGCAAATCATTGCACTTATTGCAATAAGACTGTGCCGCCTTATCCTGGTTTTTGATTTTTTCAAATGTTTCAAGGGCTTTTTCAAGTGAACCATTGTAAAACAATTTGAGTGCAGCATCAAAAATCGGCAGAATATCTTTCATTGCAAGATATTCATCAACATTTAACGGCTGGAATACACGGACAGCTTCGGTTTTGCCGACAACTGCTATTTTTGCAAGTTCCCTGAAATGAAGCGATGTTCCGGCAGCTTCTGCTGCATTCTTCATAGCTTCGGTACACATTGTATATGTTCCAAACTGCTTGTTCTGTCCTTCAAGGCGTGCAGCAAGATTTACGGAATCACCGAGCATCGTGTAGTCAAAACGGTCATGCGAACCCATGTTGCCAACAACAGCATTGCCCGTGTTAAGACCAATGCGCATATAAACACCGGAATTTACACGCAGCGAAAGTTCCGGCCGCATTTTCTGCAGCACATCCTGACATTTCATTGCAGCTTCAAGTGCACGTTTTGCATGGTCTTTCTGTTCTGCCGGTGCATTCCAGAAAGCAATTATTGCATCACCTTCATATTTATCAATTGTTCCGCCAGATTCAAGAATAACGTCTGACATTGCAGAAAGATAATCATTCAAGAATGCAGTAAGTTCTTCTGGGTTTAATTTCTCAGATATACTTGTAAAGCCCTGAAGGTCAGAAAAGAAAATGCTTATTTCTTTTCGTTCTCCACCAAGTTTCAGACGGTCAGGATGAGCAATAAGTTCATCAATAACTATCGGGCTTAAATACTGCTTGAAAGCAGATTTTATGTATTTCTTCTGCCGGCCTTCCAGTGCATAATCTACAAGCAGTGTAACAAGATAAGAGAACACAAGCGCAGATGCTGCAGAAAGCGACGGAATCCACAAGCCTTTAATGAAAAGCATTGTTGAAAAACCAAAAATAAGACAGACAAGCAAAACTACCAGGAACAGCGAAACAGGAAGAGCAAATCTTCGTATAACAGGCAGATTGTTTGCCAGAAGCAAAACAAAAGCACCAAGAAGAGATGCACAGAACAGAAGCAGAATATTCAGCAGAAAAGACGAAGCTGTTATAAAATCGTCCTGCAGAAAATTGTCAAGCATTGTTATATGCACGCCGACACCCGGATATTTTGTAGAAATCGGTGTTGCACAAAGATCAAAAAGTCCCGGTGCATAAAAACCAAAAAATACATATTTTCCGGCGAAATTCTCAGATTCAATCAACGGTTCTTCGCCATTCTGAATTGCATAATAGCTTTGCAGAATCTGCATTGCATTATATGGAATGTATCTGTCGAGTTCTCCACGATAGCGCAGCAGCGGCTTGTATTCTGAAAAAACTGGAATCTGCTGGTCTCTAAACAAAATTGCTTTGGCTTTTGAAGCATAAGAAATCTGTTCGTTTTTGCCTTCGCGCACAAGCAGAGATTCAATGCCCAAAGACGGAACTGCTCTTCCGTCTACAAGATAAAACAGATTGGTGCGGCGAATTATGCCGTCTTTATCAGAAGTACTGCGGATATTTCCAAAACCACCAGCTGTTTCACGCAATGTTTTTATAGGGAAAAGCGACGGCAGAAAAGGTGATACTGCACGAAGTTTTTTTGCATCGAATCCATCAATTTCAAAAACCGGCGTATTAACATTTTCAGGCCATTCCTGTGTGTTACCGTACTGTTCACTTAAGAATACAGTATGAACAACTCCTGTAAACAATTCCGAAGCTTCTGCAAATTCCAGGTCGTCTTCTTCGCCATAAACAGAAGGTTCTGTAAACATAACATCGAACGCACACGAGTTTGCACCACCGTCAGCAAGATAACGGACAATGTCTGCATATGCTTTTCTAGGCCAAGGCCAGCTCCAGCCTAATTCTTCCTGCGCCCAGTCAAGACTTTCCTGGTCAAGAAGAATCAGCATAATGTCATCAGAAGGCACGGTGTTTTCCGCCGTTGCCTTCATCATTGTGTCATAGACTTTGTTTTCAGGATACGAAAGAATGTTTAATGCCAAAAAGAGCACCGCAATTATTGTTGCTCCAAAAGCAATAATTACGGTACGTGCAATTTTATTGTTTAATAACTTCATAAGCCGGCAACAGCAGCCTTAAATCGCGGCAAACGTACATCTTGATTTGAAACATACTGATATTTTCCAAGCCGGAAGCTAACATTGTTCAAACGACTCTCTGGAGAAGGGTGTGTAGAATACATACCGCCGCTTGAAGAGCTGGCTTTCTGCTGAAGCATTTTTAACATTGATTCAAGACCATGCGGATCATAACCTGCATTTTCAAGCAGTTTCAAAGCCGTATTGTCAGCATCAAATTCCTGCTGTTTAGAATAACCAGCTGTAGTCATTGTACTTACAATTTCACCAATGTTCTCATCAAATGAATCAACCATTTCGTTCAATGCATCGTTTCCAAGAGCATAAGTTGTCGTCTTTGCAGCAGATGTAAGAGCAGCGCGTGTCCGCTTTGATTTAATTGCTTTTACAGCATGCTGAAGCTGAATATGTCCAATTTCATGTGCAATAACGGCAGCAAGAGCATCTTCGTTTTCTGTACATTTAATAAGACCTTTTGTAACAAGAATATGGCCGCCAGGTGTCGCAAAAGCATTTGCTTCATTTGAATCAAGTACCATTACATGATAGCCGTTATACACATCCGGTTTATCAGAATTTATTACCAGCGCATAACAAATCTTATTCAAATAAGCCTGAAGTTTATCGTTCTTGAGTGGCTTATACTGGGTCAAAAGCTGTGCAGCAACTGCACGTCCAATATAATACTCTTCTTCTGGTGTAATTTCTTCCTGTGCTTTTCCTAAAGCTTCAGAAGTTTTTTTTGCACTGTCTTTTGTTTTCTGGTCAAATTGAATTTTGTTCTTCAAATCTTTCAGCGAAGTTTTTTGTGCAAAACTAAAGCCTTGAACAAAAATCAAAGCAGCAGCAACAGATACAATTAATTTTCTGTTCATTACTCAGCTCCATAAAGTTGACCGTCTGTAATAAAAGATTTTAATGAAGCATCTGAAACTTTTACAGATTCAAGCTGGTCAACACTTGAATAATTGAGCTTTTTGTTTGAATTTTTATAACCACTCTCTACTTCTTCAGAAAAACCTTTTCCAGCCAGTGCAATTTCATCAGCAGAAGCTGAAACTTTTCCGTTTTTTGAACTTGCAACAATCTTTTTTGTTGTAACACTTGAAGAAGGAATCCAGCCAGAAACAGAAGGGTCGCTTGCTTTATGAACTTTATGATATTTATTACTTGCTTTTTCAATTATAAGAGCATCGCCGTAAGAAGTCTGTGCAACAACTTTGTCAAAATTGCCAGTTCCCGTTTTAATAGCTGCTTTTTTTACAGCAACATAAACAGTTTCTCCATTCTGAACAGCAAAAAGTGCAGCAGCACATGCAAATACACATAACATACAAACTATTTTTTTCATCATTTCCTCCTATAAGACATCGTAAAAGCGAATGCACAGAGAAGTTTCATTTCTGCAACTTTAGAATGCAACGCATGAACAAGCTGCTTTTAATAAAATACATTGGTGTACTTTATCATACTTCCTATAAGCACCGCACCAGACGTGAATATAAACAGCAATAAAGATTTTGGACGATATTTGATATTTCTGCTATTGCCGTCATGCATGTCTTTTTATATAAAGACAATTCACACCGTTTAAACGCATAAATATATTTTCGGTTACAATTTTTACAAAGTTTCTGTCTATTTTCTATAAATTGTTATAAGCTAATAGAAAAATATTAATTTATTACAACATAATGATTAAAGTAATTTATAAATTGCAAGAATTCAGCGGACATGCGAGCGTTTGCGCAGAGATTTTTCGCTGTACATCATTTCATCTGCTTTGGCAATCATCTTTTCAACAGACAAAGATGCAGAAAGAGAAACAAACCGTGCGCCACAGCTGGCACTTATTTTATATGGCTTTTCAGAAATGCTGTTTACATCATCAAGATATTTCTGAAACGATGACCTAAACTTTTCGATTGCTTTTTCACAGTCACCATTTTCAATTGCGGCACAGACAAATTCATCTCCACCAAAACGGGCACAGACAGATTCCTTTACAGCACTGTTAAAAATAGCATCAGCCATAACTTTTATGGCAAAATCGCCGTCTTTATGACCATATGTATCATTTATCTGCTTCAAGCCGTCAATATCAATTGAATAAACAATGAGGCTTTTCTTTCTGATACCAGCATCTGTAATGTCATGCAAATTTTCAGTTATAAAACGTTCTATAGAATCATAAAAACCGCGTCTGTTAAAAATTCCAGTCAGAGGATCGTGAACAAGCAGAAATTTAAGCTGCTCACGCATTTTTAAAGACGCAAGGGATTGACTCAAAGTCTGGGCAAAATATTCATATCTTGAAATTTCGTAATAATCTTCAGTAAACAGAACGGCAAGATAACCCAGAAAATCTTCGCCAAAAATCAGCGGTATAAAAACAAAACTTCTGTATCCGGAATCAAACAGATTTTTCAGATCCGGTAAATATTCGTGTCTGTTTATAGGCTGAAAGTCAAATACTTTTCCGTTTTTTATGCAGAGAAAAGTATCAATAGTTTTATCAAACGGATTTTTATATGTAAATTTTTCATCCTTATGGATATCCAGAAAACCATGATTAAGCATTATCCATGCATCTTGTGAAAAAGAAACCTTTTCAACAAGAATATGCTTTATGTCTTTAATACGATCCAGCGGTGTAACATATGTTGCAAGTTCCTGCTGAAGATAATTCAGATATTTAAGGTGTCCTGTATCTTTTTCAGCAAGATATGCGTAATTATTGGCATTTTTTACTTCAAGTTTTGCACAACCGCAAGACTGCCTTAATAAAATTTCAGGCTCAAGAACTTTTATGCGTTCTACAGGTTCGTCTTTTAAAAGAGAAGACAGAGTTTTGACAGCTTCCCTTCCGACATAAACATTGTCGCATTTTGCAGTCGTAATCTTTGGAATATGAAATTCTGCAAGTTCAATGCCGTCAAAACCTGTAACAATTGTGTCATTCGGCACACTGTAGCCTTTTTCAAAAAGTTTTTCACATACGGCAATCGCCATACTGTCATTTGCACAGACAAATGCATCAGGAATTTCTGCACCAGATGCAAAAAAATCATCCATTGCGCGCAGAGTCGGAATGCGCCAGAAATCACCATAAAGAATTTCATCGCTGTTAAAAGGTATGTTAAATTTTTCAAGAACTTTTCTAAAGGCATTTATGCGGTTTTCAGAATATTCATTGTTTTTTTGTCCGGCAATCAGCCTGAAAGTTCTGCAGTTGTGTTCGGTTATAAGATGCTCAACTAAGGTTTCAAAAGATTTCCTGTCATCAAAACAGACAGAATAAATTTTATTGTCGGGAAAATTTAAGGAAACAACGGGAATTTTATGCTTTTCGCATTTTTCAATAATTTCAGAAGCAATTTCCCTGGAATACATTACGCTCTGAGAAATAATAACACCATCAATATTGCCGTAATCTATTAATTTAAAAACAGATTTATTAATTTCATCAGTGTGTTCAGATACATAATTTTCAGGCGAATCAAATACAAGCGCAGCAAACCCCTGCTCTCTTGCTTCAAGGCAGACACCTTTCATCATTTCAAAAGAGAAACCATAAGAGCATGTTAATGTACAGACTGCAATTGTTTTCGGTCTACTGTCACTCATAATTCAAACAGAGTATACCTCTTTATTGATGATTTGCAAAGAAAAAATATATTTTATTATTTTTGTAAAATGAATCTTGAAAATCAGATGTTATCTTTCTGAAAGATTCACATCGAAAGGCATACATAAAGTAACCGTACACATGTTATGGAAGAAATATTGCAGAACACAACGGCATCATGCAAAACAGTACGGCTGCAAATTACGGCAGCTCATGCTGAACAGCCTGTACGAATCATCTTGATTTTTAAAGATTCCCTGATGTAATATAGTTTAAGCATAAAAGGGGAGTAGTTCCCGTGACGAAATCAACATACCCGTTCACCAGAACTGGTTTCGTCTTTCGGCAAAACCGAAAACAAGACCTTTTATCTGAAGATATGTGCATAAAAATGCCTTTTCAGATAAAAGGTCTTTTTATGCAACTCTAAACTTTTTGAAAATCTATTTTTCAAGCAAGGAGTCACTATGGAAATAAAATGGTTTATTCTGGCACTGGCAGTTCTTATGTATCTGCTCGTAATCTGTTTTCAAGACAAGAAAGTCTGGTTTACTTCGTTTGCAGCATTTATTATTTTTGCAGTTTCGCTTGTTTTGCCGGGCAAAATTTTTTATCTGGAAGGCGCTGTTTGGGAAGCACCCGTTTTATATACGATACATCATGTTCTGTTTGAACTGATAAACTGGAATGTTCTGATGATTTATGTTGGCAGCATGACAATTGCAGCTTTGTTTATTTATTCAAAAGTGCCGGCACGAATTGCTGACAAAATTACAGAACTTTCGCCAAGCACAGGAATTGCCATTGTTTTGATTCTTGCCATGACAGGTATTATTTCTATTTTTGTTGAAAACGTTGCAACCGTTCTGGTTATGGCACCAATTGCTCTTGCCATGTGCAAGAAATTAAAACTTAATCCTACATATTTCATGATTGGCCTTGCCGTAATGTCAAACCTTGAAGGAACAGCAACTCTTGTCGGAGACCCGCCTTCAATGATTTTTGCTTCTTATGCAAATTATTCATTCAACGACTTTTTTGTTCACCAAGGACATCTTTCAATATTTTTCATAATTCAGGCTGGAATGATTGCCGGCTGTCTTTTCTTTTATGCATTTTTTGCAAAAGCAAAAGACAAGGCTGAAATCGAAAAAACAGTACCGGTTTCATACGTGCCGGCAATACTTTTGGTTTCGATGATCTTTGGACTTGCTCTTATTTCTTTTTTGCCGGAAAAAATTACAGCTTCGTTCAGCTGTCTTTCGGGCGGTTTTGTAATGGTTTTGGGAATAATCGGCGTGCTCTGGTATAGACTGTCTCAAAAAAAGACCGGCTCTGAAACAGCAAAAATGATAAAAGAACTTGACTGGGAAACAATATTTTTTCTTATAGGCATATTCGTTGTTGTTGGGGCGATAAGTGAAACAGGACTTCTCGGCGACTTTGCCAATTTCCTTTCAACAGTCTGTGCCGGCAATGTCTTCTTAGGCTTCCTGCTTATTCTGACCGTTTCAGTATTAATTTCGGGTTTTGTTGATAATGTTCCATATATCATTGTAATGCTGCCAGTTGCAGGCTCTCTTGCACAGAATATGGGCATTGCAAAAGAACTTTATATGTTTGCACTGCTTGTCGGTTCATGCCTTGGCGGAAATCTTACGCCATATGGAGCAAGCGCAAATGTTGTAACAATGGGCATCTTGAAAAAAGAAGGTCATCCGATTAGTTTTGGCAAATGGCTCAAAATCGGCGGTTCATTTACTGTCATTACAACAGCAGTTGCATCGCTTGTCCTCTGGCTTTTGTGGGCTTAGACAACAAGCAGCCATAATGCAAAGCGTCCTATTCTTCTAAAAAAACAGATATTGACTTTCTGCATAAACAAAAACGGCATTCACTTTTTGTGAATGCCGTTTTTCATATAATCCAGTTTAATCCGCCTGGCTGCATTTTAACCTGCATGTTTCGCACAGACAGTAAAACATAAAATGCTTTGCACAATTCAATTACAATGCCTTTTTAAACTCCCTGGTTAACACGGGTTGGAACCTGGCTTATTGTACTTAAAAATTTATTAAGGTCAGTGCGTTCTATCAAATCAATCGGACGACCGTCAATAAAGCGGCGAGATTCTTCACTGAATGTTCCAGCCGAAAAGCAAATACCTCTGCCTGCTTTTGCATCACGGATTTTTTCATGAAAATCTCGTATGTAAAGCTCACCAACAGTGCTTGTAGTGCGGTAAAAACGGAATAAAACAATGTCTGTCCACTGCTGTGTTTCAATCTCTGCAAGAATTTCAGTACAGTCATTCGATGAAGTAATATCTAGAATGCGCGAAAGCGATTTTGAAAAATAGCATGATACAATCTGTTTGCAGAGCAGTACAAAGTCGCTGTTATTTGCAATAAGATAAACCTGCAGATTGTGGTTCTGGTTTAATTCCTGATATTGAGCAATAAGTGAAACAGTGTCTTTGTAAGTTGGAATAAGTTCCTGAACCTGCTTGAACATAGCCAATGCATCGCTGATATTCAGCATTTTAAGATAAACATGACCCATTCTATAGCGCATTTCTGCAGCAATATCATTTGGAACATCTTCGTGCTTAAGACCGATTTCAAAATCCTGTAATGCTTTTTCTAAAGAATTTGTGTTTGCATGCAAAATGCCGGCCTGAAGACATGAACGTGCTCCATAAACAGGATCTGGACGAAGATGCATGAATATTTTTAAAGAACGTTCGATTGCATTTGTTTCTGCAAAAGCTTCTGCCAGAGAAAAAAGTACTTCTTTATCTTCAGGATCGTTATCAATTGACTGCTTCAAATATGCAAGCGATTCCTTGTACTTCCGGCTTTTTGCAAGCGACAGTCCAAGAAAACGATAAACTTCCATATTTGAAGGAAAAATGACAAGTGTACGTTTAAATAATGGAGATGCTTTTTCGTAGTCGCCATTCAGATAAAACGCCTGTCCAAGATAATAATTTACTTCTGAATTATTTGGATTAAGCTTGCGTGCTGTCAGCAGTCCTTTAAAAGCATCTGACGGATTTCCTAATTTTATTGCACAGATGCCCTGCCGTAAACCAGTTGTTTCAACATCAATATCAAGATGAGCAGACGAAATATCAATCATTAAATTATAAAGATTGAAAGCTTTATCCCATGCAAGTTCACTAAAATGCAAATCCGCAAGCATTTTCAATGCCTGTGGATTATGCGGATCCTGTGCGAGCTTACGGTTTGCTTCCCTTAAAATTGACTGTCTGTCTCTTTTTTTATCAACCGGTTGAGTTTTCTTTTGTTCAGATAAAAAAGTCGTTATCAGCAAAAAAGACAGACCAATAACGATAATTGAAATAATTACAGGGAAAATCATACTCTTTATTATGCTGTTACAATCACAACCTGTCAAGAAACTGCGTTGACAAGAAAGACATAGCATAATACGATATAGTATATATTATGAGCAAAAATATCATAGGTTTGAAACAAGCCGACGGAACTTTTTATCCGATACTCACAAGGGGCAAGCCCGCAAAAAAACGTCTGCAGATTACAACTGCCAGTGACAATCAGACAGCAGCACAAATAACACTTTTCTGTGCTTCAGACGAAAGTTTTTCTGACGCAGAATATGTTGACACGCTCATGATAGAAGGCTTAAAGCCGCATGAAAAGCGTTCTGTAGATTTGGATTTCATTATTACACTTGATGAGAACGATGAACTTTCTGCACAAGTTTATGACCAGGAAAGCGGCGGTTCAACAAACAGTGCCGTTTCTCTTGTTACAATCGGTACAAACAGCAGCAATGCAGAAGAAACTATGGATATTGCTGAAGATCCGGTTGGTTTCAGCTCTGAACAGCCCGATTTAAGCGATGACATTTTCAGTCTGTCAGATTTAGATGATTTTCAGCCGGAACCGGAAAACAGCACGGATGAAACGCCTGTAACTGCAACAGAAAATCTTTCTGATGAAGATTTGAATTTTGACATTGACGACCCGTCTTTATTTGCAGCGACAGGCGTTGATGACGATGCATTTGCTGACGATTCTTTTGCTGACGAAACCTATGAAGAAATTGCAGAAACAACAGAAGCCGAACCACAAGACAGCATGTTTGCTGATGATGACAATATGTTTGACGAACCTGCATCACAGGAAGACGCAGAAGTTCCAGATCTCTTTGGAGAACCGGCACCGTCCGGAGGATTTGCAGATTTTGACTTTCTTGATCCTAATGCCGGAAAAGCAAAACTGCCGCTTGTTCCGATTATCTGCATAATCTGTGCACTCATTTCGGTTCTTTCATGTCTGGGCATCTGGCTGTGGTTTTCAAAGAACAAACAGCAGCAAATGCCTCTTGTCGTTGAAAAAGCACCGGCTGTCAAATATCAGTCTGTTACAGTCGTTACAGAAAAAGCAGAACCTGTTGATGCTGCACTAATTGACAGAATAAATTCTTCAACAACTGCAAAAGAAGATTCAATCATCATTATTGATGCACCCGTTGTTGTGCCGACAGTAACTTCAAAAACAGCTTCTGTAAAGGACACAAAAGACTATCAGATAAAATGGGGCGATACGCTTTGGGATATTGCAGATACATTCTACAAAAATCCATGGATGTATGAAAAAATTGCACGCGCAAATAACATCAAGAACCCTGATTTTATTCTTTCGGGAACATGGATAAAGATTCCACCGCTGTGATTTTGATGCGCTCATTTTGTTTTGCTTTTGCAGTTTTTGTATCGCTTTTTGCATGCATTTCCTGCAAAGCACAAAACTCAACTGAAAACCAGGCAGAACTGCTGCGAATTCTCAATGACAGCGACTATGATGCTTTAAAAGAACTGGCAGCAAAACCACTGGAACTTGCCTCTACAATTGAAAATGACTCCTGTTATTTTACAGCGCTTCATCTTCTAAAAGCAGGTGAAACTGAAAAAGCAATAGAACTTTTAAAATATGGCAGGCTTTATGCTTCATGGCAGATTGCACAGGAATGTGCAAGAAAGCTATGCACAATCGGCTCAAGCCAGGAAAAAGAAGCAGCTGCAAAATATTTTGCAGAAACTTATACAGAAGAACGTGACTGTGACTATTATCTTTTAAATGAATTCTGCAGCCAGAAAGAATATAAAAAAGCCTTAAAAGCAAGTCCACTGCCAGTCCTTTCTGAATTTGCCACACCGCAAATTGAAAAAAATGCCAAAACAGAATCGCAAAAACGACGCATAAAACTGAACCTTGAAGCTCAAAACAAAAGAACAAAATTGCAGCTTTTATGTCTGTTAAAAACAAATAATTCAAAATTCACAGAATATTTTGACATATGGGTTAACAACTGGGAAATTTCACCGGAACATGTAGATTTTCTTAATATATGGGAACAGCTGACACAAGAAGAAAAAGATTCTGTACAGATTGTAAACGGACAGAATCCAGCAGCAATTATTGAACTTTTGCAATTCCGTGTTGCTGTGTACGAAAGAAAGTATAAAAAAGCGCTTCAGCTTCTTGAAAAACTGCCGCTTTCTCCTGAAAACTTTACAAGTCCTGTTTTTTCAGATTTTGGACGTGCCATGCTTTATGGCGGTGTTTCTGCAAAAGACGGTGTTTCAACATTCAGAACAATTGCAGAAAAAACAGCTGACTCTGAACTGAAATTTCTTGCATGGTTTTACAGTGCACAATTTTCTGTAAACGAAAAAAATTACGATGCAGCACTGAATGCGTTCATTTTGTCAATGAATTCTGCAACATCTGCTGCAAAATACGACAATGCACTCTGGTATTATCTGAAAACAGCAAAAACAGTTTCGCTTGAAACAGCAAAAGCAGCTGTAAAAACATATGCCTCTACCTGGCAGGATCCTGAATATTTCGAAGATTTTCTCAGGGACTTTGCCGCAGATTTACTGCAGGGACGTTACTGGAACGATTTTGTTGAAGTCTACACCTATATAAAGTCTTATGCAGATGCAAGTTCACAGGCTCAATATGCTTACATAAGCGGCCGCCTGATTGAAGAAACAATGGCAAAAAATCCTTTTCAAGGTTTAAGCAGGCTGCAGGCTGCACAAAGCTGCTATGAACAGGCTTACAAAGGAAACCATACCGCACTTTATTACAGGTTTCTTGCAGCAGAGCAGCTTGGAATTCCAATAGAAGAAAATATCGAAACGAACAGCATGAAACCTCAGAAAAGTGATGCCGATTTGGAATCGCTTGTTTTGGGCTATGCTGAACACGCGCTTTTTGACGAAGCATATAAAACATACATAGCCCAATATCAGAACATTAGCCTTGAATGCGCAGAAAAACTGTCAAAAATATTCAGCCATGCAGCAGAAAAAGACTGTACAATGCATTACAACGCACTAAACATAATAAGCTATGCTGTAAGGCGCACAGATTCGCCATTAACAAAAGAAACACTTTATCTGCTCTATCCGCGCCCTTATCTGGCAGAAGTAAAAAATGCAGCAGAAACTTTTGCAGTAAACGAAGACGTGCTTTTCGGACTTATACGTACAGAAAGCTATTTTGACAAAACAATTGCTTCAAGGGCAGGCGCTACAGGTCTTGCACAGTTAATGGACAGCACAGCAAGCGACATTGCAAAAAAACTGAAAATTAAAGAGTACGATTTAAAAGACGCACAGACAAACGTCAATTTTGGTGCATATTATCTTAATAATCTTACAGAAAGACTGAATAATTCAATTATTATGGCACTTTTTGCATATAACGGCGGTCCAACCCGTGTACGCCGATGGCAGCGTGCAGCTTCGGACCTTCCCATTGATTTGTTTCTGGAAACAGTGCCATTTTTAGAAACAAGAGATTATGGCCGCAAAGTTCTTTCTGCTGCCGCCTTTTACGGTTATCTTTATTATAACAAGACAGTTCATCAGGTTGTGCAGGAAATTATGGGTTCACAGCCAGTCTTAGAAGGAAGTGAACTGACCGAAAACCAGCATAAATAAGCAAAAGTGGAAAATATATGCGAACATTGTTTTTGAAAAGCCGCTGTGCAAAAAACGGAACAATCTTTGCAATAAGTAAAAATCATTCCGTTTTTTCAAAAACAAAATGCTAATTATGTGCCTCTATAACAGCATCGAATGAATCGTTTGTAAAATACTTGTCCGCTTTTTTTGTAAATAAAAGTGGATAAGTCGTTTTTCCATTTGAAGGATTAATCCAGGAATTTTCGTTGGCGAGCCCCCAGATTGTAACGCAAGTAATTTTATTTGAACCGGCATAAGATTTGCCATATTTCTGCATTACCTTAAAATAATCTGCATAAGCTTTTGCTGCAGCTGATTGAGTTGCAGCAGAAAAATCAAGTTCCGTTACATGAATATCTAAACCCATTGCAAGAAACCGTTTGACAGCCGTTTCGTAGGCTGCAGCCCCTGGATAAGATGTGCCGACATGAGACTGCATTCCCATAACATCAATTCTTGGCTTTACAGATTTTCCGTTTACAGTTTTTGCTTCTCCATTCTGAATCAACGAAATAAGACTGCAAATAGCATCCGTTTTTGCACTTACATATTCATTGTAATCGTTGTAACAAAGAAGCACATCCTCAGGAGCATAAGCATTTGCAAAACGAAAAGCATTCAAAATAAATTCTTCACTTTCATAAATTTGGTACCAGCGCGAACCTTGCGGATATACATCAGAAGATTTGTTTTTTGTAGCTACTGTAGCTCCACGAAGCCAGTCTTTTTTTGTTACATCGTCAGCACAAGCTTCATTTACAACGTCCCATGCCCAGATAATGTGGTTCCCTTCACCATAACCATTTGCTTTTTCCCATTTGGCAACACATTCAAGCACAGTTTTAACGTACCATTCATGACGGGCCGTCATTGTTTCTTTATCAACAGGATTTTTAAGCACGCCATTTGATTCTACAGCTTTATAACCAACAGCAAAAAAATCATCTGGAGTCTGCGAATGCCATGTAAGAACATGCCCACGCATCTTTATGCCCATTTCTTTGCAGGAATTTAAAACTGCATAAATAAGATTTTCATTATTGAGTTTTGACGGCACTTTGATTGTCAAACCATTGGAAGCTTTAAAATCAACCATCTGCTGTTTTGCACCGTCTCCCCTGTTCCACCATGCAAGCAAAAACTGTGGCTTTAATTCATTTCCAGTTGTCAATGTGTTCACATGCTTTTTTATTCCTTCACGAATTTCTGGAAAATAAATTTCCTTTGGTTCGCCCCAGTTTTTATCATGTTCATAAGAAGCAGTGTATTTGTCAGCACCAAGCCGACGAAGACCGAAATTTCCATATTCTGCACAAAGACCGACATAATCAAACTGGTCTTTGTAAGTTTCATAAAAAGACGGGACTGAATCATCTGTCCATTCTGCACCACTGCCTTTTGCAGGTTTTGCCCATAAACTTAAAGCTGTCAAAAATAAAGCAGGTACAATTAACAGCGTCCTTTTAAAAATCTTATGCATAATCAACCTCTAAAATTAGTTTTTCTCTAAATTTGAACAAAGTCAGAAAAAGTGTTTATAGAATCAAGCTTATTACCAAACTGAACCGGCGTCAATTTTTTATGCTTAAGAGATTGTACCAAAAGATTATACAAATTCAATAATTACGCAACACACACAACGCTTTAAAGCAGAACAACAAAAACCTAAACCTGCATAAAATACGCCGAGGCAAGGCATGCTCCGCTCAAGATTGTGACTCCACCGTTTTTATTTAGAATTTGCATAAAACCCTAAATAAAAACGGAACAATCTTTATTACAAAACAAAGATTATTCCGTTTATAAAAACTAAAGAAAAATTAAAAAATGCAATATTACAAACCGGTTAATTTCATCAGTTCATAAAATCTTAAAATAACGTAACAGTCTTCGCAAAAAAGGCAGACAAAACCCGACACAGAATATTCGGGGCAAGTTGAACTTTCCGCTCAAATAAAAAGACTGCTTTAATAAACGTTAAAACAAAAACAGCCCGATGATTCCAAGAGGAATTAAATAAATTGAAAAATAACCTAGTCTGCCGCTTTTTATAAGCTTCATCAAAACAAAAAGCGCACCCAAGCCGGCAAGAAAAGCACTTGCGCAGCCAACCAAAAGACTTGAAACAGAAACAACGCTTGTCATTTCACCCAAATCTTTTGCTTCAAGAATAAAGGCACCCAAAATAGCTGGAATTGAAAGCAAAAATGAAAATTCTCCGGCTGTCTTACGGTTAACGCCAGAAAGCAGAGCACCAGAAATTGTGCTTCCAGAACGTGAAATGCCTGGCAATGTTCCCAAACCCTGTGCAAGACCGCACCACAACCCCTGCTTTATATTTACTGTTTCATCATCTGAAATTTCCTGTTTTTTATTTTTATCAAACCATGTTGCAAATACAAGCAGAATACCTGTAATAATAAAACCGACACAAACAAATTTTAATGGAATATCTTCTATAAATATACTTGAAATTATACCCAGAACGCCAGTTACAGCAGTAGCAACCACAAGCGACAAAATCATTATCTGTTTCGGTTTGTCATTTTCCAATTGTTTTCGTGTAACAAGCCTTATAAAAACTGCTATCAAATCAAATATCTGTTTTCTAAAAAAAAGAACAACTGCAAATAATGTTGCCACATGCAGACAGACATCAAAAATTAAAGGCACTTCTTCAAGATGAAACAAATATTGAACAACAGCAAGATGACCTGAACTTGAAACAGGAAGAAATTCTGTTATGCCCTGCAGCAGACCTAAAAGAAATGCTTGAAAAACATTCATTATAAACTCCGATAATTTACAGATTTTTATTTCAAGATTCTGTATCGGCAAAAAGAAAGGAGGAATGCAGATTAAAATCTGCATTCCTCCAAGGGCAAGAAAGAAAAGAGGAAAATAAGGAGAACAATCGAGTTCAAGATATGCACGGAGGGTACATTCTGTTTACTCAAAAAAATGTCGCAAAGTCCACAGACTTACAGCATTTAAATTAAACAGCAAACCATTTATATCTTTTTAAATGCTGTTTAATTTAAAGACTGTATTCATCAGAAGCTGCCCATTTATAAGACAGCTTCTGCATTTATTAATCAGATAAATCAAATACATGAACAACCGAAGCATCAAGAATAACTTCACCTTCGTCTGTTACACTGATTCCTACAAAATCACCTTTGTGAATATCACCGATTTCGATACTCACACAGCCTTTTACCTTGTTTTTTGACTTATCATAAAAATCTTCGTCTTTAAGAATCTTAGTTGATGCAGATGCAGCAACGACAAGTGTTTCTCCATCAGAATCAAGCACAATTGTACCTCTTGTTGAATCAACAGCAGTAATTGTGCCCGTAATTGGATATTCTACAGTTTCATACAAATCATCGTCGTCATATATAACTATTGGATCTTCAGCAACATACCGTCTTGTACAAACCGGTTCAACATAAACACGCGAACTTCTATAAATTGTAATCGGTCGTGTTCGAATGCGGATAGACACATGACCTCTTGGCGGTGCCGGGTGATGATGTTTTGGCGGAGGCGGTGCCGGATGATGAGAACCAGGAGGCGGAGGACCTGGACGCCGATGAGGTTCAGCATACATACATGTAATTGCAATAAATAATGCGCTGACAACAGCAATTATAAGTTTCTTTTTCACAATTTCTCCTTCCTAAACCATCATAAGAATTGCAGCATAAAACAGCAGTTCCTATTTCAAGTCCGGCTACAAAATGTTTTCTGTCTGAAGCAAAAGTTTTGTTCAGTCGTCCTCTGAACAAGATATTTACTTCAGACAGATTTCATTTGCAAGCAAATGGTTTCTTCGGTAGCTCTTTTACAGTTTGCAGTATATCCTTGATTCATATACCCTGCATTAAAATAAGATTAAAACTATCTTATAAAAAACAACAAGAATTTATTAAATTTTAATGTACTGTTATATCAATCCGGTATATACTCATCATGAATGAACAGATTAAAATTATCATGCTTTACATTCTCGATTTTTCTCTTTATCTTTTGCTTCTGCTTTGAAGCCAATGCACAGTCGTACCATCATCACAATATGTCTATTCCAATGAATTCATATAGAGGAAAAAGACCTTTATCAGACAGTTTTACAGATCATTTTGAAGAAACCCAGCAAAGGAACCTTTCCGTAGAGAAGGCATATACAGAACAGACAGATTATTCCATAATAATAATCATAACATTTAACATTCCGATTAATCCGAATACAATTTCACCGGAAACAGTCAGTATAAATGATGAACAGCTTGATTCAAGCGCAGTAATAAAATTCAATAGAGTCGGAAACGAAGTACATATTTCAATTCCTTTAAGCATCATTGAAATAATTGATAAAGACAAAACAAAAAATCTTTTTGTTCATATTGATAAAATCATAGCTTATGACGGCGCAAAACTGGACAAGCGCACGATTAATAACCTGGAATTTAATGTAACATATAAATAATCTTGCGGAGTTAATGTGAATATTCTTATTGTTGAAGATGAACCAAACATTGCAAGTTTTGAAAAACTTGAACTGGAACACGAAGGCTATGCCGTAACTTTGGCACAGACAGGAAGAGAAGCACTCGCTTTTTTTGAAGAAAATTTAAAAGGCGACCCTCAAAATTTCTTTTCAATCGTACTGCTCGATATAATGCTGCCAGAATTGAACGGCATCGAAGTTCTGCGCCGAATAAGAAAATTATCTCAAGTGCCAGTAATTCTTGTAACTGCACGCGGTGAAACTTTTGACAAAGTCAACGGGCTTGATGCAGGCGCAGACGATTACATTGCAAAACCATTTGCAATCGAAGAACTTCTTGCACGCATACGTTCAGTATTGCGCCGTTCTGCACAGCAGGAAACAGCCCAAAATACAGAGCAAAGTACAAACGCAGAACAGTCAGTCATTATTTTTGACAGACTGAAGCTGAACGCTGCAAGCTATGAAGTTTTTGTTGACGACACTTTAATTACACTTACAAAAACAGAATTTCTGCTTTTAAAATGCCTGCTCTGCCACCAGGGCGAAGTCCTTTCAAGAACAGACATTATCAATGAAGTATGGGGCGAAGACCATTACATTGATGAAAATTCAGTTGATGTTTATGTACGTTATCTGCGTACAAAAATTGACGAAGTTTTCAATGTTTCTTACATAACGACAGTTCGCGGCGCCGGTTATACAATTCGGAAACCTTCAAATGCCTGATTTTTTTCGTTTTAAAGACATGAAAAACAGAAGTTTGTCGATTTCTACACGGATTGCCATCATTTTCGGCATTCTCACATTTGTCATTATTGTGCCTTCGACATATTTAATAACATATGTTTTAAAAACAGCTGTCCTCAAGCAGAAATCAAACGAGCTTATCGAAAACACAATGCGCATTTCGGGCGAACTTCAAAATACCAAAATTCAAAATGAACTGGTGAACACAGCAAAAAACTTTGTTGACAGCCAGACAGCACAGCGCCCAAATCTGCAAAGAAGTTTTGACATTGTTGACCGGTGTGTAAGACGTGCACGAGTTCCTTATTATGTTTCGTATACGGTTTATTATCTTGCAGAAGACAATAATCCTGTTTTTGTAGGCTCAAATGACCCTTATCTTCCATTGTTGCCGTTTACAGAAGAGCCTCTGCGGCGTTTTGAAAAAAGCTATTACACTGACGGAGATTTAAATATCCTCTATTTATCTGTTCCTGCCGGTGCTTTAAATATACAGACTTCAATTAACATGGAAGTTGACAGCATCGACAAACTGCTGACAAAACTGCCGGTAGTCATGCTTTTTTTTATGATTCCTCTGCTTGTAATTTCATTCTGCATAGCAAAATTTGTTTCTTCAAGACTTTTAAAACCTGTTGCAGACATTACACGTACAGCAAACGAAATAAGTGCTTCTCAACTGGACAAGCGCATTCCAGAACCAAAATCAAAAGACGAGCTGAACGAACTTGCAAAAACGTTTAATTCGTTATTTGCCCGCCTGCAGCAGGATTTTGACCGCGAAAGAAGATTTACTTCAGATGTTTCACATGAATTAAGAACACCTCTTGCTGTTCTTTTAGGACACATAGACCTGCTTAGAAGATGGGGCAAAACAGATACAAACATTCTTGATTCTTCACTTGAAACACTTTATAACGAAACGAAATCAATGCAGTCGCTCGTTGAAAATCTACTGCTGCTTTCAAGAAGCGAACGACAGGCTCCACCAGAGAAACTGCTCGTAAAAATCAGCTTTATGCTGAAAAAGATTGTTTCAGATTTAAAGATTGTTTCTCCAGAAGTCAATTTTTCAATAGAGTGTCCGGAAGATGCCGTTCTGTTTACAAACCCGGACATGCTGACACAAATTTTACGAATCTTGATTACAAACAGCATTTTTTACAGCCCGTCTCCAGCTCAAATTACGCTGACGTTTGACCCGAATAAAAAAACTCTTGCAGTTGCAGATAAAGGCAATGGCATTGCAGAAAAAGATTTGCCGCACATTTTTGAACGCCTTTATCGCACAGACGAGTCAAGAAACCACAGAACAGGCGGTTCAGGTCTTGGCCTTGCAATTGCACAGACATTGACCCGCAACCTTGGCGCTACAATTTCAGCAGAAAGCGCCGGTCTTGATCTTGGCACCTGCATGACCATAAAATTTCTTGAACAAGAGATAGAATAAAAGGGAAATGGCACTGAAAAACAAATAAACTTCATTTTAGATAATGACAAGAAGGCTATTTCATGCAAGTATTGATAATTATTAATTTGGCTGTTAAAATCTTTATTTAAGGTTCGCATACAAAACGTCTACCAACTATTATATTTGAACCTTAAATAAAAAGGAATTTTAATTAAAACATATTATGATATGCAAGATTTGTAATACTAAGTTAAATTTTTTTGATTCATCTTTAATATTAAATAAATATAAAATTCAATATTATAAATGCGAAAATTGTGGAATAATCTGTACTGAAAAACCATACTGGCTGGAAGAATCTTATTCTACAGCAATTACATCCAGTGATATCGGTATCATTAGCAGAAATTTTTCTTTTACAGAAGGGTTAAAAAGAATTATTCCAGTTATTTTTCCTACTGCAAAGTCTTTTTTGGATTACGGCGGTGGATATGGAATTTTCGTACGAAGAATGCGAGATTTAGGCTTTGATTTTGAATGGTATGATAAATACTGTGAAAATATTTTTGCAAAAGGTCATGAACAAAAAAAGAACCATTATAACGTTGTTACAGCTTTTGAATTATTTGAACATCTGGAAGATCCAGTTAATACATGCAAAGAATTACTTTCACTTGGAGATAATCTGATTTTTTCAACAGAATTATTGCCAGTCCCAAATCCAAAACCACAGGAATGGTGGTATTATTGCACCGATCACGGTCAGCATATTTTCTTTTATGAAAAAAAATCATTAGAAATGTTAGCAAAAATGTATAACAAACATTATTATTCAATAAACGGTTTTCATATTTTTTCTTCAGAAGTTTTGAATATTAAAGAAATCAAATGGAAATTATCTGCTGGCTTGATTGGGAAAATTTACCGGCGATTAAATAGAGACAATAGAACAAGTCTATTAGAGTCAGATTATAAAAACATTGTCTCTTAGTTTTTTTTAAGACTCTTAAAAACTTATTTTATCGTCTTCTCTTCTTGCATCAACAAAAAATCAAATATTCTAACATCAATGAATGCAATTCTAAAATTTATAATTTTCTGTAAATTCTTCTAACGGCTTCGTATAAGCCGAAACTTGTAACCGCGCATAGCATTTTATCAGTAAGATTTGCAGATATGTGCTGCAAAGTTTGTTCTGTTCAGGCAAAAGTTTGCAGTGGTTTCCGCTGTTGCTGTAATTTTTTGTGGTTTAAAGCAACTTGCAATAAACATATATAATAGGCTATTTTATATAAATGGCACACACTAAATCTTTTATATTTATTTTATTTATCATTCTGTGTCTTTCATCTTGTCAGACAACTAATAAGTCAAAAAAAGACAAGACTGTTGTTGAAACCGAAATAAACAGTAAACCTGCACCTCAAACAAAGTCAAAAAACACAGAGCCACACATTACAAGTGCAACACTTGTTGCTGTCGGCGACAATTTGATTCATGCACCAATTTATACACAGGCAGCAAGCAGGGCAAAAACAGCAAATCTTGAAACAAAAGCAAAAAATGCACCAAATTATGATTTTTCGTTTGCATATAAAAATCTGCTGCCGCTCATTTCGCTTGCAGATTTTGCCTTTATAAACCAGGAAACACTTGTTGCACCTTCTTTTAGTCCTTCTACATATCCGCGTTTCTGTACACCAAAAGAAATGGGTGATTTTATCGTTGATTCCGGTTTTAACATGATTGCAATGGCAAACAACCATATGCTCGACAAAGACGAAGCAGGCTTGCGAGATTCAATTAAATATTGGAAAACAAAAGAAAATGTTGCCGTATCTGGCGCTTTTTTAGACAAAAATGACATGAACACAGTCCGCGTTATAGAAAAAAACGACATAAAACTTGGCTTCGTTTCATTCACTTCATCTTTGAACGGCTTGACCCTTCCGGCAAAATCTCAGTTGCAGATTGGTTTTGCTTCTGACGAAAAACAGCTTAAAAAAATGATTGAAGATGCAAAAGCACAAAGCGACCTTGTCGTTGTTTCTGCACACTGGGGCGAAGAATATAAAACAGAGCCAGACGCAAAACAAAAAGAAATGGCGCAAAAACTGGCAGACTGGGGCGCCGACATTATTATTGGAACACATCCGCATGTTCTTCAGACAATTGAAGAACTGCGCTCAAGCGACGGACGTCTTGTTCTTGTTGCTTATTCTCTTGGAAATTTAATTTCAAGCCAGAATGAAGGGCTTCGTGTAATCGGCGGTCTTTTATCAATGACAATTGAAAAAAACCTCGACACAAACGAAACACAGTTCAGCCATGTTACACTGCTTCCACTTGTTACAAACTACGGGAACGGCTTTTCTGAAATTTCAATTTATCCAATTACAGAATATCCTCCTTCAATGGCAAAAAAACACGGCGTAAAACGCTTTACTTCAGAATTCAATTATAATTATATTCTTGAGCAGACAAAAAACATTATTCCTGCAAAATATTTGATTTTACCGGACAATTTCTACACACAACTTCCGTTGCGATATCAGCTTTGGATTATGCGATAAACATTCTGGTGCAGTTTTCTAAATGAATTCTGCACCTGTTTTTTTTAACGAATATGACATACCGTTCTGTTTCTGAGTTTTATAAAGAAAAATTTGGCTGCAAAGTTTATAAAATTTCTCTTGACGCCGGCTGCACCTGCCCTACACGCGACGGCACAAAAGGAGAAGGCGGCTGCATTTTCTGCAGCGCTTCCGGTTCGGGCGATTTTGCTGCAAACAGAAATCTGCCTATAGAAGAACAAATTGAACAGGCAAAACAGAAAGTCGCTTCAAAACTGAATAAAGGCAGTGGCAAATTCATTGCATATTTTCAGAATTTTACAAACACTTACGGCGACATAAACAGGCTTGAAAAATTATGGTTCAAAGCCGCATCTTCTAAAGACATTGTCGGTGTTGCAATTGCCACGCGCCCGGATTGTCTTGAACAGCCCGCACTTGATGCAATTTCAAGACTTTCAAAAATCACTTTTACTTCAATTGAACTTGGACTTCAGACAACAAACGAAAAATCCATAAATTATATCAGACGGAATTTTGAAAACAGTGTTTATGACCAGGCTGTAAAAAAACTCCACGACATTTCAAAAAAAATTCATGTCGTAACCCACGTTATTTTTGGTCTTCCAGGCGAAACCGAAAAAGACATGATAGAAACTGTCAAACACGCCGTAAAAGCCGGTACGGACGGCATAAAAATTACGGTTCTTCATGTCTTAAAAAATACAAGTCTTGCAGAAGATTATCTTGAACACAAATTTGAATGCCTTTCGATGGAACAATATTTTGAACTTCTAGCAAAAGCGCTTAAAATCATTCCGCCGGAAGTTGTCGTGCACAGGCTTACAGGCGACGGTGCAAAAAATATTTTGATTGCGCCTTTGTGGACAGCAGACAAAAAAAAGGTACACAACTCGCTAAGAACATTTCTTGAAAATTACAAACTTTAGCGTCTGCCTTGAAAAATTCTTTTGGAAAAAACATAAAGCTATGGTATGATGTAACAAGGGTGAAAAATCGAGGTAAATATGGCAGCACAGGTAACAAATGACTTTCTTGCTCAGTTCAATTCCTTAAGCAATTCTGGAATGCTTGAGAAAAATGAAAGCCTACGGCATGAAAACCAACAGCTAAAAAGACTTATTGATGACAGTGCAGCGCTGCTTCTTATTACAAGCGCAGACAGTATGTTTGAATTTATAAGTACAAGGTTTCTTGATTATTTTCTGCCACAGTTTATGGCTTTTATCATTCAGCCACCCCGTGAAAATTCAATTCTTCAATATTGCTACAAAAATATAGGCCGCGTGTCTGAACGCATAAACGATTCAAATTACAAGTCATTGCTTCAATATTTTAACAATGGAAACACCGACAACGAATTTGAAAAAATCGAAAAAAGCCTTTCAGCCGGCAGTTTTTCAGATGATTTTCTGCAGACACATCCTTTAATGGTTTTTCCGTTAAAAGGCATAGGCGGCATTTATGGTTTTGCTACATTCAGCGAAAAAATAACCGGCAACAGTTACACCCGTGCAGAAATTGATTACATAACGCATATGTTCAGTGTGCTCTCTGTTATGATTCAAAATGACATGCACTATAAGACTTCAATTACAGACCCTAAAACAGGGCTTTATACATACGACTATTTTATCAACAAATTAACAGAAACTACGGCCATCGTTCACCGATATAAACACACAGCCGGTCTTTTGATGATTGACATTGATTTCTTCAAAAAATTCAACGACCAATGGGGTCATCTTACAGGCGATAAAGTGCTTATTACAATTTCTGCCGCAATGAGCGCAATTCTCCGCAAAGAAGACTGTCTTTGCAGGTTTGGCGGCGAAGAATTTGCAATCCTCATTCCAGAAACAGACGCTGTAGGCCTTGCATCTCTTGCAGAAAGATTAAGACAGACTGTAAAACAGGCAGAAGTAAAAGTGAATGGAACAGCTCTTTCTGTAACCATCAGTCTTGGCGCATGTCTTATTACAGCCTCTGAAAAAATTGACCCGAAAACACTGCTTGACCGTGCAGACAAGGCACTCTATCTTGCAAAAACAAACGGAAGAAACTGTGCAGCTTTGTTCCCGGACGGTTTGTTAAGACGGGCAGCAGTTCACAGAGGCATAAACGAAATTCAAATTATTTCGCCAGATTTGATTATTTCGCAGAATTAAAAACTTCTCGCAGTTTCAATTTAAGATTCTCTGCTTTTCTCTTGTCTTTTGGCGTTTATTTTTCCATCTTTATTATAGAAGAACACAGACAGCAAATGCAAAAAATGTTCTTTTAGAGATGCCTTTTAATGCAACGCTTCACGTGCAATTCATTAAAAAAGCGTGATGTAAATACGTTTTGTATTTTCATCATCAAAGTTTGTTCATGCATTGCATCCGCAAACTTTGATTCTCGCCATAATGAGCCGCTGCTAACGCAAGGTTTTATAAGGGGAAAATTATGATTAATGAATTATCTATGAACGATTTTGATAATGCAGTGTTTAAAAGCGAAAAACCTGTTTTAATTGATTTTTTTGCAACATGGTGCGGTCCATGCAAAATGCTCTCGCCTGTTCTTGAAGAACTTGCAGAAGATTTAAAAGACAAAGCCGCAGTCTATAAAGTTGACGTCGATAAAAATGCAGGTCTTGCAGACCGTTTCCGCATTTTAAGCGTGCCGACTTTGATGTTTGTAAAAAACGGCAAAATTCAGACACGCATTGAAGGCACACGCAACACAGACGAATTAAAAGACCTTCTGTTAAATTAACAGGTTTTAATGCATGACCACACGGTTCTGCATTAAAAAGTGCCACAAGTTTTTCAACAAGTGCGCCAGAAATGGCGCACCAGTTAATTCAGTTTTTAACGGCAGCGTTATAGACTGTCCAAAAATCATGATTATTTTTGCGGCAGATTTCTGCAACAGATTCATATTCTGGATAATTCCGCGTTGAGCCGTCCGGCAGTTCAACCTGCTTTACTGCAACTTTGCCAAAAGCCGTCTGCACTTCTGCTTCTTTTCTTGCAAGTTTTGTGCGCTCAACTTTTGTCCTTCTAATGCCAATTGTTGTTGTCTGCATAAAAATTATTTTTTCAATCTGTGCAGCTTTTTCTTCTTCGCACAAAACAGACAAAAGCCAGCCCGGACGGTTTTTCTTCATAAAACATGGCAGATAATGAACATCAAGTGCACCGTTTAAAAGCAGCTGTTCCATTACAAAACCGAGCGCTTCACCTGAACTGTCATCAATATTTGTTTCAAGCTTATAGATTTCTTCTTTTTGTGGAGTTTCTTCTATTAAAAATGCCCGCAAAAAATTCGGGCGGTTATATGCACGCTTGCCTGCGCCCATGCCGATTTTTTTAATTACGAAACTTTCGGGCAGTTTAGACGAAGTCATTACAGCAGCAACAAACGCAGCTCCTGTCGGCGTAATAAACTCGCCGTTTTCAGAAATGATTTTTAGCGGCAGGCTGAAATCTCTGGCTATGTTGCTTACAGCCGGAACAGGAATCGGCAAAATGCCATGCTGACAGCGGATTGTACCTGAACCTTCACACATTTCAGGAACTATCACTTTTTTTATGCCAAGATTATCAAAGCACACGGCAATTGAAATTATGTCAACTATTGAATCAACTGCACCAACTTCATGAAAATGCACTTCATTTACCGGCTTGTTATGCGCTTTGCTTTCTGCTTCTGCAAGAATTTCAAAAATCTGCACGGCAAGTTTTCTGGCATTTTCAGACATCTGTGTCTGTACAATTATTTCCTCTATTTCTTTTAAGCCCCTGTGCTCGTGGTGATGATGCTCGTCATGCTCATGTGAATGAGTATGCGCATGACCGTGTTCGTGATGATGTTCTTCGTGGTCATGGTCGTGACTGTGTTCATGGTCATTATAACGATTTTCGTTATGCTCATGGTTAAAAAGATAATTCATGTCATGATCGTGGTTGTCATTTTCGAGGATAACATCAAAATCGCAGATATCAATTCCGCTTTTTTGCACGCGTTTGATTTCTGTTTTAAAACCTTTGAGCGGAATTGTTTTTAAAACATTTTCCAGAACATTTTTGTCTGCGCCCAAATCAAGCAAAGCTGCAACTGTCATATCGCCGCTGATTCCAGATTTGCACTCTAAATAAAGTGTACTCATTTTTTCTCCCATAAAATACATGCCTTTCATGTTTCGCTGCACAAAGCTCAATTCATATCAGATATTCACTTTGAAAAATTTTTTTCTGCCAGACGGTTTATCTGTGTCGCTATATAACCTGCCCCATAGCCGTTGTCAATATTTACAACACTTATTCCATTTGCGCAGGAATTTATCATTGTGAGCAATGCAGAAAGACCGCCGAAACTTGCACCATAACCAACGCTTGTCGGAACAGCAATTACAGGCACTTTTACAAGTCCGCCAAGCACGCTTGCAAGCGCACCTTCCATGCCGGCAATGGCAACAACAACGTTTGCCTTGTTTATTTCGTCCATCTGAGATAAAAGCCTGTGAATGCCGGATACACCGCAGTCATAAAAACGATGCGCTTTTGAACCAAAATATTCGATTGTCTTTACGCACTCTTCTGCAACAGAAATGTCTGCTGTACCTGCCGTACAGACAGCAATATTACCGATAAGTTCAGGCCTTTTTGCAGGAAGAATCTGCAGTGTTTTTGAAACTTCATCATATTCAGCCTGCGGAAATTCTTTTTTTATCAATTCGGCTTGGTGTGCACTCGCACGAGTGCCAAAAACATGATTCTGCAGCTCAAAAAGCTTTTTATAAACTTTTAAAAGATATTCATCTTCTTTTTTCTGACAGAATACAACTTCCGGGAAACCAGTTCTTGTTTCTCTGCTTGTATCAATTTTTGCAATATTTAATTCTTCAAAAGTTTCCATTAATTTCTCCTAAAAGTTTAAAGCAGCGCTCATGTTTTTCTTCTGCGCAAAATCAGTTTTAAATGCTGTACTATTTTGAAATCTTTGCAAGCGTTTCATTCATGCTGCCTGTTCTATAACCTTTTAAATCCATCGTAACATAACTAAAACCATATTCTGCAATTTTTTCATTTATTGCTTCGCGGTGCTGCAAAAGCAGATTGAATTCTTCTGGCAGAACTTCGATTCGTGCAATATTTTTATGAATCCGCACCCTCATCTGCGAAAAACCAAATTCTAAAAGCAGTTGTTCTGCTTTTTCTACCATCAGAAGTTTTTCTTTTGTAATTCTTTCTTTATATTCAAAACGCGAAGCAAGGCACGCAAAAGACGGTTTGTTCCATGTTACAAGATTTAATTCTTTTGATAACTGCCGGATTTCGCTTTTATAAAAACCGGCTTCTTTTAACGGGCTTTTTATTCCAAGTTCTGCCACGGCAGCCATTCCCGGACGATAATCTTTTGTATCATCCATGTTGCTGCCTTCGCAAACTTCGGATATTCCGTTTGCTTTTGCAATTTC
The DNA here is from genome assembly GCA_045627325.1 of Treponemataceae bacterium. Classification (GTDB taxonomy): domain Bacteria; phylum Spirochaetota; class Spirochaetia; order Treponematales; family Treponemataceae; genus UBA1240. The sequence goes on from JAZQNK010000068.1 coordinate 38,275, forward strand.
AATAATTTTTTGAAACAACGCACGCTTGCAGATATAGCACCTGTTTTCGGGGTTTTCTGCAAAGCCTGGAATTTGCAGCTCATCTACATTACAGAAAATCTGCCTTATATTATTTGCAGAACAAAATTCTTTTGATTCTTCAAGTTCGCGCTTTGGAAATAAATCTGAACAAACTGTAACTGCTATTAAATTTTTGCCAAGAACATCATGTGCAATTTTTAAAAGAAATGTTGAATCAACACCGCTTGAAAACGCAACAGCAGCACGCTGCATTGATTTAAGCGAAGTTTTTAGTGTTTCAAGTTTTTGATTTAAATTATTGTCTGCCATAAAAAAACAGAACAACCTCAAACTGTAAATTGTCGAGGTTGTCCTTTTCCGTCAAAATATTTATATGTCCTTATGTGTGTTTCTATTTTTCTGCTTTTTTGCTGAACAATATGTTCTGAATGACACCGCAAGGGTCTTTTATAAGGAACCAAACAAGCCAGATGACAAGAGCAAGAGCTACGACAGAAAAACCCAAAAATGCATCATTCATCATTTTTTCTGCAGACGGCACAAAATAACCTGCGCCAAGTTCAGCATATTCAAAAAATGCATCGACAAGCCACATAAGAAAAGCACCCCAAAGACTAAGGCACAATACACTAAGCTGAAAATTTTTGCCTTCAGCTGCCTTTTTGTACCATATAACGGTAGCAGAAATTGCAGCAAATATTGTAATGAGTAATGTCATTTTTTCCTCCAGAAATTTACAGGACAGGATTTAAGCTTGTTTTTTTCTGTTTTTTCTCAAAACGGACAGAAACTGCAACAAGCACACCCCAGACAGCTGTAACAAGCAGTGCCATGCATACGCCGGTCGTTGCAATTTCATGCAGCATTTGAACTAAATCAGCAGGATTTAATGCTGCTGTTAAAAATGGAAAATATGGAACAACTTCTCCGTGCCATACATGTTCAAATGCAAGCAAAGCTGAACCACCCCAGAGCATATTGCTAAGCCAGCCTAATTTTTTTGAAAACGGAAGCTTTTCGCCTGAAACTGTTTTGGAAAGGTTTACAGAAGACTCTTTCTTTTCAACGATTTTTTTTGCAACTGTTACAACAATTGCTTCAGCCAAAGGTGCTGTAAAACATGCCATTTGATTTTCTCCTATATCATGTTTTTAAGGCTCTTAAGATTTTCAACAATAAGCAGCCTTAAAACACCAAAATTCTAAATTCTTCTAAATTATGTAGCAGTTTTTCCCCATTGTCAACTTTCACAAAAGAAAACATTAAGCAAACAAAACAAGAAGAATCCTTTTTTGGGTTCAGTCTTAACAGATGACTTTTCGCAATGTATACAATTTGCTATACTCACAATATGATTAAGCGACTAGAACAAATGGCACAACGCTTTGCCGAAGTAAGCGAACAAATACAAGATCCGGAACTCGTAAAAGATCCAAAAAAATACAAAGAAATAATGCGCGAACATTCGCACCTTTCAAGTGTAATGGAAGCTTATGAAGAATACAAAACTGTCCTGCAGGGCATAGAAGATTCAAAGCTTCTTATAACCGAAGAAGAAGACCATGACATGAAAGAAATGGCCCGCGAAGAATTAAAAGAACTTGAAGAACAGAAACCGAAAATTGAAGAAAAGATTAAGTTTCTTTTGATTCCGCCTGATCCGCTTGAAGAAAAAAACATCATCATGGAAATCCGCGGCGGCACCGGCGGAGACGAATCTTCGCTTTTTGTTGCAGACTTGTTCCGCATGTACACAAGATATGCAGACATGAAAGGCTGGAAATATGAAATTATGGACGCAAACGAAACAGAAGTCGGCGGCTATAAGGAAATTTCATTTTCAATAAGCGGTAAATATGTTTATGGCTCGTTGCGCTACGAAAGCGGTGTTCATCGTGTTCAGCGTGTTCCAGAAACAGAAGCACAAGGCCGCGTTCATACTTCAGCTGTTACTGTTGCCGTTCTGCCAGAAGCAGAAGAAACAGAAATTGACATTAAGCCGGAAGATGTTCGCGTTGACGTAATGCGTGCAGGCGGTCCTGGAGGTCAATGCGTTAACACCACAGACTCGGCTGTACGTCTTACACATATTCCAACAGGCATTGTCGTAATTCAGCAGGACGAAAAAAGCCAGATTAAAAACAAAGCAAAAGCATGGCGCGTTCTTAGAGCCCGTCTTTTTGACCTTGAAGAATCAAAGAAAAATGCAGAACGTGCAGCAGCACGCAAAAACATGGTCGGTTCAGGCGACAGAAGCGAAAGAATCCGTACATATAACTTTCCGCAAAACCGTCTGACAGACCACCGCATCAATCTTACACTTTATAAGCTTGAACAGGTTATGCAGGGTCAGCTTGATGAGTTAATCGACGCACTTTGCATTTACAATAAAGAAGCATTGCTCAAAGCTGACGGAACTTCACTTTCTTAAAAAATTTATGGAAAAGTGGGATCTTTTTGACCGCGTCCGCCAGAGCCAAAACCGCACGGCAGAACGCGGTTCAATTATTGCAAAAAATGACTTTCATTTAATCATTCATGCATGGGTCAGACGCAAAAGCGATAAAAAACTGCTTGTTTCAAAACGTGTACAGAATATTTTCTGGGGCGGCTACTGGCAGCCAACAGGTGGTTCTGCAATTGCAGGCGAAACAAGCAAAGCAGCCGCAATAAGAGAAGTAAAAGAAGAACTCGGCGTTGACGTTTCTTTATCTGACTCATATTTTCTTTTTTCTTACAGATTTACACCAGAAGCAAATGACAACCCTTCGTTTTTTCTTGACGCATGGCTTTTTGAAATTGACGACACGCAAAACACTTCTGTACAAATTACACTTCAAAAAGAAGAAGTTGCAGAAGCCAAATGGCTTGAACTTGACGAAATAATTAATCTGTGGAAAGACGGAAAATTCATGCCGTTTGAGCAGACATGGCCGCCCTATTTTGAAATTCTTTCCAAAGCATTAAACAAACCTGAAACTATTCAAACTCTGCGCGCATGGGGAACTGCCGAATTAAAACTTTCTGCGACACAGACACCAGATTTAGATTCTTCGATTTTGCTTTCTTCCATATTAAAATGCACAAAAGATTCTCTTTTTGTTCATGCCGCAGACAAAGCCACAAAAGAACAGATATTTGCATTTTCAAACCTGCTTTTTCGACGTGCAGACGGCATGCCTGTTGCATATCTTGTCGGACACAAAGATTTCTGGCAGAGCACGTTTGAAGTTTCACCATTTGTTCTTATTCCCAAACCAGACACGGAACTTTTAGTTGAACTTGCTTCAAAAAATATAATTGATTTCATCAAACAAAACGACACAAAAACACAAGCAAAAATTGAAATTGCAGACATCTGTACAGGTTCTGGCTGCATAGGCATCAGCGTTTATCTTGAAATTCTTAACAATTGCAAAAATAAAGACGTTCACTTTGTTTTTACAGATATTTCAAAAGATGCACTGGCTGTTGCACAGAAAAACGCACAGAATATTTTAGCTGAAAATGCACAAAACATCAGTTTTGTGCAAGGTGACCTGCTTGAACCAGTAAAACCAAATACTTTCGATTTTATTCTTACAAATCCGCCATATGTTCCAAGTAAAATTACAGACGAACTTTTAAAAGACGGAAGAAGAGAGCCGCGCCTTGCTTTAGACGGCGGCATCGACGGCCTTGATTTAATCAGGCGAATGATTCCACAGGTATGGCAAGCACTCAATAAAAACGGTATACTCCTCATTGAAACAGGTGAATATAACGCCGCAGAAACCAGAACACTTTTAGAAAAAGCCGGTTTTACAGACGTCAAAACTTTCACTGATTTAGGAGGACAGCCACGAGTAACACAAGCACGCAAACCTTAGACAGTCTTGAAAACACTTCGTCTGCTGCAGTAAAAAAAGCAGCAGCTTTTTTAACAGGTTTGTCCTCTTCAAAACATCAGTCAATTGAACTTTCTCATCAGATAAGAGTCGCGGAAATTTTAATGCAGCTCAACATGGACAGTGCAACATGCATTGCAGGTCTTTTCCACAACATTCAGTTTGACGAAAATGAACGCAAAACAATTGAATCTGAATTCGGCAAAACAGTCCTCAATCTTTTAGACGAATCTGCAACAGTTTCAAGATTAACAATGAAATGCAAAACACAGCAGCAGGCAGATTCAATCCGCAAAATGATTTTTGCGCTTGTCAACGACATCCGCACAATTATGGTCAAACTTGCAGACAAACTTGACCGCATGCGCAACCTTAAAGGCGTTGACGTAGAAAAACAGCGCAAAACCGCATACGAAGCAATTGGAATTTGGGCACCAATTGCAAGCCGTCTTGGCATTTCTTCTGTAAAAGACGAACTCGAAGATTTAAGCTTGAAATTTTCTAATCCAGACGGTTTTGCACAGATAAAAAAGATTGTTTCGCTAAAAAAAGCTGAACGCGCTGAATACATAAACCAGGCTGTTTCAAAAATTGAAGAAGAAGCAAAAAAAGCCGGCATTGAAGTTGTTGTAAAAGGTCGGGCAAAACATTTTTATTCGATTTATCAAAAAATGCGCAAGAGAAACAAAAGCGCAGATGAGCTTTATGACCTGCTTGCAATCCGCATTCTCTGCAAAAGCACCGTTCAATGCTACACGCTTATCGGCTTAGTGCACAACCTCTGGAAACCAGTAGACGGACGTTTTAAAGATTATATTGCAAACCCAAAAAACAACGGCTACCAGTCGCTTCATACAACTGTTGAATGCAACGGCAAACCTCTTGAGATTCAAATTAGAACATTTGACATGCATGACACTGCCGAAAACGGCGTTGCAAGTCACTGGCTTTATAAAAAAGGCACGAACAAAGATTCTGTTTCTGCATCAAATCTTGATGTTGTAAACAAAATGAAGACACTTACAAAATCAATTGCACAAAACCAAAAAGAAGACGTGCAGAAAGAATTTTTTGCAGACATAAAAACTGAACTTCTGGGCAGTTCAGTTTTTACTTTTACACCACAGGGCGATGTCATTGAACTACCTGCAGGTTCATGTGCAATAGACTTTGCATATGCAATTCATTCTGCCATCGGTGAAAAAATCATCGGTGCAAAAGCAGACGGACAGATAATTGCACTTGCAACTCCGCTTGAAAACACGCAGACAATTGAAGTTTTGACAAGCCCGTCAGCTCATCCGACTGTAAACCAGCTGAACGTTGTAAAAACAACAAAAGCAAAGGCAAAAATCCGTGCATTTTTAAATGAGCACGACCCGACATTTGCCGGTACATTAAAACCAGAAGAAACTGTTTCGCTGGTGCAGCAGCAATATTTTGCACACCACAACCACAGGCAAAGAACAGAAGAATTTGACCAGAACGAAGAACAGCAGAATTTTGAACAGAAAACAATAACAGCCAAAATCCGCATCGGCGACACATCAAATTTTCTGTTCAGTCTTGCAGGCTGCTGCACGCCAAAATATGGCGACGATGTCGTCGGCTATGTTTCAAGAGGAAGAGGAATTATCGTTCATAAAGAAAACTGCCGCAATGTATGGCGCATTCCAAATATCGAAGAACGCCTCATTCAGATTGAATGGGACATTCCAAAAAATTCAAAACAACCGCACAAAAAATGAATTAGCAAAAGCTCAACAAACTTATGCATGTGCAATAAATAAACAGCCGTAAGTTTTTGCTGAACAAAGACAAATCATGTCATTTAAAGTACAGTCCAGTCTTAAACTTTGCGCCGGCAGCGGAAAAACAAAGCTAAAAACAGCTTTCTCAAAAAATAAAAAATTGCTATATTGTGCATATGAGCAACATGACAGACGTTTCAGCTGATTCTATAAATTGGTTTGGCCGTACACTTGATTATAACGGCATACGCTATTTTGATTATTCTGCATCCGGGTTTGAATTTGTTTTTTATGGCAAAAAAGCAGTCTGTTCACTTGTTTCTGATGCAGACGCATGGCCGGACGTTGAAAAATGCTTTATTGGCGTTTATTGTTCTGCATTAAGCTCTAAAAAAGACGCAGAAAATCTTGATTTCTGGAAAAACCTTAAAAATGAACCTGACAGGCATTTTATGCTTGATAAAAAAAACGGTGAATATGTGCTTTTTGAAAGCGAAAAGCCCGAGCTTGTTCATATAAGGGTGCTTAAATTAAGCGAAGCAGCTTTTGGCTATGCAGGCTTTTCAAATCTAAAAATTGACGGCATCTTAGTACCTTGCACCATTAAAAAACAGACTTTAAATATTCAGTTTATAGGCGATTCTATAACATGCGGCTATGGAATTGACGGTGTCTGCAATAAAGATGAATTTAACACAGCACAGGAACGCGCAGACAAAGCTTATGCTTTTTTGACAGCCAAAAAACTAAATGCGGCTTTTCAGTCTGTATGCTGGAGCGGAATCGGCATTATTTCATGCTATGTTCCACCAGAAAATGACGAAGCTGACACAAAAATTCTTATGCCACTGCTTCTGCCATATAAAGACAGGTCTTTATCGCTCCGCCAGAAAATTGAACCAGAAGTTTTTCAGGCAGACAGTTTTAAACCAGATGTAGTTGTAATAAATCTTGGAACAAATGATGCAAGCTACACAAGAAATAAAACGGAACGCATAAATGCTTTTATCAACGGTTATCTTCAGCTTCTTGAAACAGTACACAGAAGCAGTCCAAAAGCAGCAATTGCAGCAACGCTTGGTGTTATGGGGCAAGACTTGTGCCCGGCTGTAGAAGATGCAGTAAAACTTTTTAAAAAAGATTTTCCACAAGTTGACGTTTCAGTTCTAACACTTGAAGAACAAGATGAAAAAGACGGAATTGCCACAGATTTTCATCCAAGCGCCACAACACATGCAAAAGTTGCAGAAAAACTTGCAGAACACATAAAAATGCTGAATCTTAGCAAATCTTAAAGCATTTGCGGCGCAAGCTTGTTTAATCCCAGGATTTTGTGCCGTCGCCAGTAATTGGAATTTCTTCGCCAAGATAAATCGGCTTTATATGAAAAGCAACTGCAAAAAAAGCTTTTACACGTGCAAGATATTCTCTGCAAGCCCATATCATGCGTGTCTTTTTTCTAAAGCCGACAGTTTCTTCGGCTGCATAACCGACCGCATCAATTCCAAGTTTTCGGGCAATATAAACCGAACGTGCAAGATGAAAAGACTGCGTAGAAATGACGGCATCTTTTACACAAAAAACAGCCGAAGCCCTGTACATCGTTTCGTATGTACTAAAACCTGCATGATCCATAAAAATGTCTTCATGCTTTATTTCAGGATAATTCTTCAGAATGAATTCGCGGCTTGTATTTACTTCATCATACGTTTTGCGTCCGTGGTCGCCAGAAATCAACAATTTTTGAGCTTTCTCTGCTTCAAACAGTTTTACGCCGCTCAAAATGCGGTCTTTAAAAGCTGTTGAAATATAACCGCCTTGATAAACTTTTGCACCTGGAATTATTACCGCAGTTTTTAGCGGAACTTCTTCAAAGTTTTTATAAATATAAGGTTTTGCAAAACAGACCATGTAAATGTTTATTAAAAGCGAAGCTAAAAAAACAAAACAGCAGACAAGAAAACAAGCATAAACAGCCCGAAGCGGTCTGCTCTTTATTCTGCACATTAAGCTGTGCTTTTTGAAAACTTTCATAAAAGCTTCAGCTGCATCTTTTATCTTGTCTTTTAAAATACTGAAAATCGCACAAATTTTTGATTTTTTTTTCATAACACAGTTTCATTCAGCAGACTTAATGCTGCGCGGTTTTACGCAAAACCTCCGGCACAAATTAACAGTCCAGTTCTTTCTGCAGATTTGGATAGCGCACGGTTGAAGCCGGTTCTGTAGATTTTGCACGGACAATAAAATTTGGTTTTATGTCTTTTGATGTATAAATCAAGCATTCATGGCCATGGCTTATCCAGTTGCGTATCATTCCGGTTTTTGGATCAACAAACTGATAGTTTTCATCTTTCAAAACTGTAACATCAGGTCCGACAAACTCAAGCAGAGTGCCTGAATCAAGCTTGTTCATCGAATTATATTCAAAAAACTGCCAGCCGTCTTTTGGCTCTGCAAAAACATGTTCTTCGTTATGAGCCTGTCTTGCTTCCAGTACAGCAGCTTTTTTCTGCGGATGCATTTCGTCAAATGCTTTTTGGTCTGCCTCTTTGTTTTTTGCAGCAAGAGCAAGCACTTCGTTTTTATCAACACATCTGCCGATTGTGCCCATAAGTTCATATTCGCTGTCAGAAGCGCCAGTTGTCGTTTTGTCTGCATCTTCCCGTCTGTAATAAAAACCGGTTGCAAACTCACGGTGCGCTGCTTTATAAAGTTCTGCAACATAAGGGGCAGCTTCTTCTTTTGAAATTTTTCCTTCAAGGGCGTCAATCTGCTTACGATAAGCACGTGTTACCATTGCAACATAATAAAGGCTTTTCATGCGGCCTTCAATTTTCAGCGCATCAACACCGGCAGCCTTCATGTCATCAAGATGATCAATCATGCACAAATCTTTTGAAGAAAGAACAGCCGTATAATCTTCACCTTCAAAAATCGGAAAATATTCGCCCGGTCGCTCGCGCTCTTCAAGCACTTTATAGTCCCAGCGGCATGCATGCGAACAAAACCCAGAATTTGCACTGCGCGCCGTTGTATATGCGCTCAAAAGACAGCGGCCTGAATAAGCCACACACATTGCACCGTGCGCAAAAACTTCAAGTTCCATTTCTGGTACTGCATCTTTAATTTCGCGGATTTCTTTCAGTGAAGCTTCGCGTCCAAGAACAATACGGTTAAAACCTAAATCATGGTACATTTTTACTGCTTCTCTGTTAATGCAATTTGCCTGTGTACTCAAATGAAGGTGTGTATCTGGAAAATGTTTTTTCAAAATGTTTATCATGCCAATATCCTGAATGATAAAAGCATCAATAGGATATTGCCTGAAAAAATCTAAATCGGCTAAAAAATTGTCTATGTCCTTATTATGAAAAGCAATATTTAATGCACAAAAAAGTCTTTTATCCGGATATTGTGCCTTAAGCTGCTTGATTTCATTGTATTCTTCGCCATAAAAATTGTCTGCTTTTACTCTGAGCGAAAATTTCTTTAAACCGATGTATGCAGTGTCTGCGCCATATGCATATGCATAGCGCAATTTTTCAATATTTCCAGCTGGTGCAACTAGCTCCATAAATCATCCTCTTCTAAACCACGGTTTTCAGAATTTTCAAGGTTTGCAATAAAATTGCCGGCATCTTCAACAGCAAGATGTGTTTCTGGAACATCTTCATGATCAAATTGAAAAAAGTGAAACAAATCGTCAAATATTTCAAGCCGGCAATCAACACCAACTCCATTTAACTTTTCTTTAAACTGTTTCATGCATGGAACCATAATTTCATTAGCCCCTGCCTGAATATAAACCGGTGGAAAATTTTCAAAATGCGAATCATCCGCTTTTAATGGCGAAACAAGCGGATTCTTAAGATTTGCTTCGTATGTATAATATGTGCCGCAGAAACGCAGTATATCTGGAGAAAAAAGCGGATCTTTTGTTTTGACAGAATAAGCCAGAGAACCAGCTGAAAGATCCAGCCACGGCGAAAAAAGCATCATTCCTTTAAAATAGCGGCGCAAATCTTTCGGCAGGCTTAATGCAGCAGCAAGTGCTATTGTTGCACCAGAACCATCTGCAGCAAAAATAATATCAACATGATGATCGCACATTCTTTTGTATACAGCCAGAATGTCTTCGATTGCTGCCGGGAAAGCATATTCTGGGGCAAGGCGAAAATCTGGAATAAGCACACGCGAAGAAGATTCATTTGCCAAAGATGCACAGAAATTGCGCCACGAAGCTTTTGAACCGCCCATAAAAGAACCGCCATGAACATAAAGAACCATCCTGCGGTTTGAAGAAATCTGTGGAATAAGCATGTCGCTTGCAATTCCATGCACCGTCACAGAATGGCAGTCTACATAATTAGGCAGCACGCCACGTGCGAATTTTTCTTCAATGCGCTTTCTGAACTTTGTCAAATCTGTTCTTGAGGTAAATACTAAATACTTTAATTTTTTTATTGCAGCTCGCCTGCCCTTAGCCGACATAATCGTTTTAGTATATCAAACTGAACGATAAAAGTCAAAAATCTAAAGTCTACAGAAGCCTAGTATAAGTAATATTCCTTATACTAGAACTAAATGCAATTCAATTGCACATAATTCAAAAAAATGTTATTCTATTTTTATGTTGACATTGGTAGCTTTATGCGCAGTCGGTGCCGAAAAAACCTTAGCACAAGAATTAAAACAGCTTGGTTATTCCCCTATCTCAAATGCACCAGGTCGTGTAGTTTTTACAGCACCAAATCAAGATGCACTATATCGTGCAAATTTATGCCTACGCACGGCAGACAGAGTTTATCTGCAGCTTGCTTCGTTTCATACAGAAGATTTTGATTCCCTTTTTGATGCAGTAAAAGCAATTGACTGGCAGGATTATTTCAAAAAAGATGTACATCTGACAGTAGATAAGGTCCGTACACATAAAAGCGTGCTTTCGTCTGAACATACAATTCAGTCTATGGTTCACAAGGCTGTCTATACAAAGCTTGGCGAAATCTGGCACATGTCTGTTCTGCCCGAAAGCGGAGAAGAAGCAACAGTACGAATTTATCTTGAAAAAGACACGGCAATTGTCCTGCTTGATTTGAGCGGCGAACCGTTAAACAAACGCGGTTACCGCACTCATGGTGGCGATGCACCGCTAAGAGAAACTTTTGCAGCAACACTGCTTCAGCAGATGTGCTGGAGACGCAAAACACCGCTGCACGACCCTTTCTGCGGTTCGGGCACGTTGCCGATTGAAGCTGCGCTTTATGCATATAATGTTGCACCTGGTTTCGGGCGTCATTTCGCACTTGAAAACCTTGCAATTTATGACAAAAAGACTGAAACACGCATAAAACAGAGTGAAGCCGAAAAAATCCGCCCGGAATGCACGGCACGCATAACCGGCAGCGACATAGACCCAAAAGCAGTTGAAAGAGCGCGCATAAATGCAGAACATGCATGCGTTACTGCCGGCAGGGCTTTGCAGCTTATTGGAAGCGACCAGCGCATACAGCGGCCAGATTTTATAGAAGCAGATTTTGAATCAATTGCGGCGCCTTATGATGAAGGTCTTTTAATTACAAATCCGCCTTACGGCGAACGCCTTGGTTCACCTGAAGAAGCTGAAAACTTATACAAAAACATGATTTCACTTTTTCATTCTTTTCCAGGCTGGCAGCTTGGCGTAATTACTTCGCACCCAAACTTCGAAAAAGCACTTGGGCGCAAAGCCACAAAAACAAAAAGTTTTAAATGTGGCAATCTTGATACTGTTTTTTATTCATATTTGTAAACATGCAGCACTTCAAGACAGGTGCACTGCATAAAAAGGTAAGTTTATGGCAATTATTGTTGAACATGACAAACGGAAACACACAATTCTGGACAAAGCCCTTGATGTGTTTGTTGACGAAGGTTACGAAGACGCAACTTTTCAAAAAATTGCAGACAGATGCGGAATTACACGAACAACACTTTACTTATATTTTAAAAATAAGCGTGAAATATTCATAAGCAGCATAAAGCAGCTGACAAACAGCATTGAATTAAACCTGCTCGAAGTAATGCATAATGAATCACTTTCGTCGCATGAAAAATTAAGCCAGGTTCTGCACCAGATTCTTGACGCATGCCGCGACAATGCACGTCTTTTTACTGTTGTCCTTAATTATCTTCTGCAAATTCAAAAAACCGGCAAAAATCCAGAAACACTTGTCCGCCGCAGAACAGTAAGACTCCGCCACCTTTTGTGCAACATTCTTATTGAAGGCATTGACAAAAATGAACTTTCAATCACTGTAAGTGACATTTCTACAACAGACGAAATGCTTTATGGAATGATTGAATCTTCAATTTTTAGACTTGCAATTTTAGGACAGAAAGACATCAAAGAAATGCACACGGCAATAGACCTTGCAATTTCAGGCATCATAAAAAAATAGCTTAAACTTCAAGCAAAAAAAGGGGCTGGTCTGAAAGATTTCAAAACTTTCAGACCAGCCCCTTTTTATTTATCAAAGATTAATCAGCATGACTCAATGCAGGCACTGGTCATGTTGATTAAACGGCTGCGTCAGGTTTCATCCTTTTTATTGCAGAATGAAACCTTCGGCATAAATTAGTTATCTTTCTCGATTGAGTTAGCAGCTGTACGTCCAGATACAAAGATTTCAACGATAGCGTTACCACCAAGGCGGTTACCACCGTGAATACCACCAGTAACTTCACCAGCAGCATAAAGACCTTTGATTATGTTACCGTTTTTGTCAAGAACGTGGCGGCTTGTGTCAACTTTAAGACCACCCATTGTGTGGTGTGTTGACGGAGCCATAATTCTAATCTTAAGAGGTACACCTTCAAGCTTGTAAGTAGAAAGATCATAAGAACCGTCTGCTTTCTTCTCTGCATTACCGATAAGAGCTGTCCAACCTGTCTTATTGATTGGCAGGCTGCTTTCCTTACCTGTGATAAGAGCCTTATCGTAATCGATAATTTCCTGTTTTACTACAGCAGCATCAGCTTTGATTCCAAGCTCTTTGAACAAATCGCCAAACTGGTCAATTGTGCGCTCATACTGTCTCCATTCAACATCGCTCTTCCATGCATCTGTTCCCGGTGTTCCATAAGGATATGGACCCTGAATAGGCTGTGTACTGTTAGCTATTTCGATGAAAACACCCTGAACTTTGTTGCGCTCAATACCGTTTTCAAACTCTTTAAGAGAAAGAACGTCACGTTCGCTTGTTTCGTTTACGAAGCGTTTACCTGTTGTAGGATTGATGTAAACTGTGTAGTTACCGCCACCGAATGCAAGCTGTCCGTTGTCAATCCAAGAAATAGGCATAAGCTGTGTATATTCAAGTCCTGTTACATCTGCACCTGCAGCCTGTCCCATCTTGATACCATCACCCTGCATTGAAGAACGGTTTGTTGTCTGAGTGCGGCTTGTAATCTTGTCTTTCTTCCAGTATTCGTTTGTTTCGATAACCTTAGCTACGTTAGCTGCGTAACCACCTGTAGAAAGAACGACACCTTTTGTTGCATGTGCTGTAACCTGAGTACCATCGTACATAACAGCCTTAACACCTGTAACTTTGCCATTCTCTACGATAAGATCTTTAGCTTCTGTACGGCGGAGAATCTTGTTCTTGCCAGCAGCTTCATTGATTGTATTGAGTGGCGGCTGGAAGTATGTTCCCCACTGGAAAGCTGTAGGACCGCTCTTGAGGTAGTCGTTTTCGCGCTGCCACAAAGCACCAACGATTGTCGGCTGTGTAGCGTTGTCAAAAGCTGAACCCTGGTCAACGAGCCAGTCTTTAAGTTCCTGACCGTCTTTAATGAACTGGCATACGAGGTCGTAGTCACCATAAATCCATGATGAGAAATCTGCGTTTGGACGAAGTCCGCCGTAGTATGTCTGGAAAATATGGAGATTAACTGTTGAGAACAATGTAAGAGCACCTTCGTTAAGGCCTTTGTTAAGTTTTGGTTCTGCCCAAGCGAGGTAATCTTTGATTTCCTGTTTAAGTTCTTTCAGAACTGGCAGATATTCCTGATGAACACCATGTGTTGAAAGTCTTTCGATATCGCCGGCTTCGAACCATTCAGAAGCACCTGCCGGGTCAAACGGCTTCTCGCTCCAGTTAAGGATTGTCTTAAGAACAGCGATGTTACCGTTAGCCATCTTAACTTTCTTGTATGATTTTCCATCCTGAGGACAAACACCTTCTTCTGCATTTGGATTAGCTTTTTCCCAAACGAGGTAAGGCATTACAGACTGGAACTGACCGCCAGAAACTACAGTGTTACCACCGACTTCGGCATTTTTCTCAATAATAAGAACAGAGTAGCCGTTCTGAACTGACTGAGCAGCAGCAGCGATACCGGCACCACCAGCACCAACGATTACAACATCATATGTTTCTTCGATTGGTTTCTGAGCTGAATGAACAACCTTGTTTTTCTTGAATTCTTCAATCTTAGAAGCGTTTGCTTTTTTAGCAGCGTCTGTCAAAGCATTCTTTACAGCCAAAGAAGTGAATGTAGCACCAGAAACAGCATCGATTCCAGAACCGTTAGCTTCAATAGCATCTTTGAACATGATTGGGAAAGCAGGATCACCAACATGTGCTGTTTCTTTAGATGATTTTACTTTAATGTCAGTAATTGCATCATTAGAAAATGTTACTTCCAAAGTAACAGGACCATTCATACCCATTGCTGTACCTTCGTATGTACCAGCTGTGTATGAAATAGCAACGTTCTTGCGTGCTTTTTCAGCTTTTGCAGAACCAGATTTTCCACCAGCATTAGCAAGGGCAGCATCTGCAGCAGCCATAATAGCCTTAGATGTAACAGTAGCACCAGAAACAGCATCTACTTTTGTAGAGTTTTTCTTTACGATTGAAGCAGGTACTTCTGTAATTGCAGCATCGCTAAGACCAGCTGTTTCTTCATGCTGAATTACTTCAACAGAAGCTATTTTACCATTAGCAACTGTAACAGAAACAACAACGTCTCCATTACGACCAGCAGCAGTTCCTGTGTATGTGCCGTCGTTATATTTAGCACCACCACAAGAAACCATTACCCAAAGCATTGCAGTAACAGAAATGCCTGCAATAACCTTAAATAACTTTGATTTTACCATAAGTAAATCCTTCATTTAATAAAAAATTCATGAGAAGTATATCATTTTATGATAAAAATAGTTAGTACAAAATCTTTAATATTCAACAGAAAACGTGCATTTTTTATGAATTTATTCATTTTTCTTTCATAAAATGGTTTGATAACTAACAATACATCCCTTTTCTCTATGGAGATTTTTTTAATTTTTTATGATATGCTCACATCATGAAAAAATCCTTATTACTTTCTGCAGTTGTTTTCATTACGCTTTTATTTGCTTCATGCAACGAAAAAAAATCTTCAGCTTCCTTAAATGCCATGGATACTTTTATGACAATTCAGGCATACGGAAAAAAATCAGATATGGCACTTGAAAAAACAAAAGAGCTTATCCTGCAAATTGAACAGAACATATCAACAACAAATGCAGCTTCTGATGTTTACAGGTTAAACCACGGTGAAAATATTTCTGTAAGCAATGATACTTTGACATTGACAAAATACAGCCTGAATTTTGCAAAACAGACAGACGGCGTTTTTAATCCTGCACTGTACCCTGTTACATCTGCATGGGGCTTTACGACAGGAGATTACAAAGTTCCTTCTAAAGACCAGATAAAAGAACTGCTTGCACTGACAGACTATTCAAAAATTCAAATCAATGGCAGTTTAATAAACTTAGAACCGGGAATGGCATTAGATTTTGGAGCCGTAGGAAAAGGCTACACAGGAGATGAAGCCATTAAACTTCTGCGGAACAATGGAATTAATTCAGCTCTTTTAGATTTAGGCGGAAACATTCAGGCTCTTGGCAAAAAACCCGACGGAACAGAATGGAATATCGGCATAAAAAGTCCATGGACAGGCAAAGCAGCAGCAGTAATCAAAATTGCTGACAAAGCTGTTATTACAAGCGGCGGTTACGAACGTTTTTTTACGGCAGACGACGGCAATAACTACATTCACATTTTTGACGGAAAAACAGGAATGCCGGTTAACAACGGAATTGCAGGAGTAACAATAATAACAGAATCCGGCTTATACGCAGATGCACTCAGCACAACAATGTTTGTAATGGGGCTTGAAAATGCCGCTTCTTACTGGAAGCAGCACCCGGATTTTGAGATGATTATCTTTACAGAAAATCAGGATTTATATTACACAGAAGGACTTCAGGGAGAATTAAATCTTCTTGCAGATTTTAATTCTGTAAATATCATTCATAAATAGTCTGTGTACTTAATGCGGTTCGTGTTCTTTTAACAAGATTGCCTTCTGAACCGTTTAAAATTTTACAAAGACCACCAAAATAAGCTAACGATAAAGATAAAATTCCGTTTCCGGTCGGGCGAATACTTGCAAGGCACTGGCTTAAAGCAGACAACGCAGAAAGCTTCAGTGCCTTTTCAATGCCAGTAAATAAAGCGCCGTTTGTAATGTTCCAGCCAGCCAAAGAATAAAGAATTTTTCCCTGCGGCATCATCAAAGTTGAAATAATAACAAAAAGCCATATAGAAATATGCGGCAAAATTTTAATTTTTCGCTTTGATAAAATTTGAGCAATAAAAGATAATGCTAAAGCGCAAAGCAGCACATAAAGATTTTTTATAATCATTATAACTACAGAAGCAATTAAAATTGCCAAAATCATGCAGACAGTTTTTATTTTCCGCTTTTTTTCATTTTCACCGCTTGTTTCAACGTTATTCTGCTTTATTAATTCAGGAACATCTTCCGGTATATGAAGAATCTGACTAAGACAGGCAGTAACAATTCCACTGAACAAACTGAATAAAATCATCGGCCCTAGCAGCGCATTAGTTCCTTCACCAAGATAAAGACTGCTAAGCAAAATTTGAATTACTGCGCTGCAGGCAGAACCAAGCATAGAAATGCCATAAACGCTAATCAATTTGCCGTGGAACAGTTTAACAATTCCATACATAAACAAGCCGCTTACCACAGACTGAACAAAAGAAATCAAAAAGAACGGAGAAAATAAAGTTCCAGACATCAAGCAGCTGGCAACAGCTTTTATTGCAGTAAGAAGGATAAAACTTAACGGATCAAGTGAAAAAGACAAAAGGATTGCTACATTTCCAAGGCCAAGCCTGAAAAACGGCAGAAACCGCGGCAGCAGAAATTCAGCATATGAAAACAGCAGCGTAAGCGCAGACAGATAGGCAATACGTTTTTTATTCTGAGACAGCATCAAAATCTCCATAATTTGCAATGGTAATAATAACTTTATTTGGAAGGCAGATTAAAGGACTTGTCCAGCCTTGTTCAACACACGTTTTATTCGGACATGGAGAATCAATTATATGCACCCTGCCGTCTTCTATTTGAAAAGTTGTAATTCCAATGGCACCTTCTACTTTGTAAATGCCGTTTTTCATTTGAAATTCATATTCATTGCCATTTGCAAGAACCCTTACAGTGCTTCCTTTTTTTGTAAGTGAATTTTTTGTAAGGAAAATGCCTGCAGCAAGAATTGCCGCAAATATAAAAATGTCTAGAATTTTAAAACCTGGATTAAACTTTTTCAATTAAACAAACCTCTCGCTTAATTTCATTCACTGGACAGATGTTTTTAAGTGCCTGCACAGAATTCCGCCAAAAGAAAATTGCAGCGACGTGCGCACAGAGCCATGTTTTGGATTATATATCATTTTTGTTTTATAATCAGAGTATTCTTATATATACAGAATTTTTAGATTTCTTCAACCACATCATCTAATTCATAGATTACTTCAAGATAAGACCGCAGTTCAAACATAATATCAACCAACGTTGGATCAAAATGACTGCCCCTTGATTCTTTTAAGATTTTAAAAGCCTCATCAATAGAAAAAGCCTTTTTATACGGTCTTTTGCTGCATAATGCATCAAAAACATCTGCAATTGCCATAATTCTTGCAGAAATCGGGATTTCTTCACCTTTCAGCTGTTCAGGATAACCAGTTCCGTCCCATTTTTCATGATGATAAAGACAGACATCAGAAGCAATGTTTACAAATTTGTCATCTTCAACATTCTTCAGCGTGCGTTTTATGATGCGTTCGCTTTCAACAGGATGTTTTTTTATTATTTCATATTCTTCATCCGTTAATTTTCCGGGTTTTGAAAGAATATAATCCGGCACGTTCATTTTTCCAATGTCATGCAGAGGAGC
Organism: Treponemataceae bacterium; assembly: GCA_045627325.1. Lineage (GTDB taxonomy): Bacteria > Spirochaetota > Spirochaetia > Treponematales > Treponemataceae > UBA1240. The sequence continues at coordinate 56,238 of JAZQNK010000068.1, forward strand.
CGCAAGTATAACATAATGCAAATCTGAAGGCGAAATGATGTCTGTGTAAATTTTATTCTGAATCATGTAAGTAACCATGTGCGACACAATTGCACTTGTGCGTTTTACATGTTCGCCTGTCGTACCGTCGCGCAGTTCAATCAAATCTGCAAAACTGTATAAAACTCTTGTCTGCATGTCGCGCCTTTTTATGTTATGCGCAATAAGCGACTTTTTAAATCTATACGTCTGCATCGAAGAAATGCACAACAGGGTTGTCATTGCACCAAATTCAAGCAGCAGTGCAGAACCAGAAGAAATTAAATAAAACTTTTTTGTTACGCCAAGAGAGAAAAATTCAATCGTTTCGTCACTTATCAAAAACCAGGCAGTAAATGCACTTATAAAACTGATAATGCATGCCCAAAACGAAAACTTCGGGTCAAAATAAAGAAAAGTAATAAGCGGCATTACAGAATAAGAAACTGTAATTTTCAAATTTGGATCTAAAGAAAGTGAAAAAACAATGCTTTGAATTGTAATCGCTGCAAAATATTTAAAATACTGCGATTTTGGCTTTTTTTTGTAATAAAACTTCAACGCAAAAAGCAAAATTAAAGACAGCAAAAGAGAAGCCAAAGCTTTTAACGGAGAATAATTATAAAGTCCCAGCAAACAGCCGCATAAAATAAGGGCAGGAACCAGACAGGTTACGGAATATACTCTTACAACAAGCATATTCATTTTTTCTGTATGGCTATCCAAAAAAAGTTTTTCTATTGCATCAACTTCAGCATTTGACATAGCAACTCTTTATAGCAACATGAACTACAGTACAATTACATAAGTTATATAAGTTTTTTTGCATAAAACGAACAAAAAAGTTTATATACATAAACAAATAATATTATTATACACCAGATTTTCTTTTAAAATTGTAAAACTTCAGCAAAATTGCCGATAACTTTGCAAAATTGCAATTTTATCGGCAATTTTCGTGTTGACATTAATCAAAAAAAAAGACAGTCTAATTACGTGAATTTGAAAGAAAAAAGGAACGATGGGCGTTACAAAGACTATGCAAGAATCGACGCACCAGAGCTGTGCGTTTTGCCAGGCATGCTGCTTGATATAAGCAAAACAGGTTGCCGTGTAAAGTTTCCAGTTCCTGTAGAAATTAACGAAGAAAATGAATGTGAACTCAATATTCAGCCTTCATGCAGGCAAGGGTTAAAACCATTTTCTCTTACAGTCAGACCAGTCTGGACAGAAGAAGCAGAAGACAACAATGAAGCGGGTTTTTCAATCATAGGCGCTTCAGACACACGCCGCCTCTCAAGCTATCTTAATGTCCTTCACCAGGCCTCCCTCGATTCTGACGAACTCCTCTTAAAAGAACTATGCCTGTAACCAAGCCGCTGCAAGGCTGTGCATTTCTTGCATTTGAAGAAAAATGTTCATGGCTCATTGAAGAACTCTGCGAGTGCTTTGGCGCAGACAACAGCGATTTAGTGCCTTACGGTGATTTGATTTACTGGAAAAATGCACCGTCAAAAGACATTCATCCTTACTGGTGCAGTACAATTTATTTTGAACCTTTTACAGTTTCTTTTAATTCCGTTTCAGAAGCAGCAGCTTCATTAAAGCAGATTCAGCGTAACTGGGCACCTTATCAATTTACACTTTTCAGACGTGCCGCACTAATTCAAGAAAAACTTCCATATATAAACCTTAAACCACGGACATTTCCATACAGCGTGCCGCAGACTCCAATGGGCGCATGGACTCTTATAAATGAACACGAAATAATTGCCTCTGCACAAACTTCAAGCTTTTTGCCATGCGGACGCATTCAGTTTGTAGAAGACCATGAAAACCCGCCAAGCAGAGCTTATCTGAAAATTCAAGAATCTCTGGTGCATTTTCAGACTTTTTTTGGCGATTTTCCACAGAAAGGCCATCATTGCTTTGAAGCAGGCGCATGCCCCGGAGGCTGGACATACGTGCTTGTTCAACTTGGCTGTTCAGTTTTTGCCGTTGACAGAAGTCCGCTTGTTGACAAGCTTATGGCAGATCCAAAAGTAAAATTTCTTGCCCACGACGCTTTTACACTGAAATGCGAAGACATTGAACCTGTTGACTGGGTTTTATCGGACGTTATCTGCTATCCGGAGCGGCTTTTGGAATGGGTCAAAATGTGGACTTCAAGGCCGAAAGTTCCAAACATGATCTGTACCATAAAAATGCAGGGTGAAACGAACTGGAACATAATCCGTGCATTCAATGAAATTCCAGACAGCAAAGTAATTCACCTTAATTATAATAAGCACGAACTTACATGGCTGCACAAAGGCAATAAACAAAAACAGCCTTAAAAGACTGTAAAACTGCTTTTTTCAACCTTAATTTTTTTGAAAGCTTCATTTTCTCCTTAAAGATTTTAGATATTTTTTTTACCGGTTATTAAAAAATATGGTATAATAGAAAGCATAAATTAAGGGGTTCTTTATGAATGTTAAAATTATCAATCCATTTTTGTCAGCCGGACTGTCAGTATTTGAAACGATGTTCAACCTTGGTTCAACAAACAAAGAACCTTTCCTGCTGGATGTCAGCATGGGCCATCAATGGGAAATTTCAGGTTTACTGGGCATAACAGGAGACTGCAACGGAATTGTTGCATTTAGGCTTGGACGAACTCTTGCATATAAAATGCTTGAGCTTTCCGGCATGGGCGATATAAAAGACGAAGAAAAAGAAGAAATGGCAAAACAACTGGTTGCCGAATTCACAAACGTTGTTTCCGGAAATGCAATTTCTGAACTTTCTGCCATGAATTTGACGGTTTCGCCGCCAGTAACAATTTCCGGCAGAAACCATTCGATTTCGTGGCCGAAAAATTATCCTGTAATCGCCATTCCATTTGTTACAAAATACGGTGCTTACGAAGTAGACGTCTGCTTCAAATAAGCAATTCAACCAAAAGCTACCCAAATGCCGGGTAGCTTTTTTTACAGATGAACAGAATTTTATACGCGTACATAAAAAGGTCAGATTTTACTGTTAATGGAGCTGGGGAAATTACAACGATATTATTATAAATATCATTCGATGATAAAAAAGAGATTGCCCTAAAATGAACAATCTCTTTTTTATTAATGCGGAATGAATAATACTTGTTTACAAAAGTATTATTCCCGAATGCAATTTATTAAGAATAACAAAATTTCTGCCCTGTGGCAGGTTTGTTGGTCTTAATCACAAAAAAATAAAAGGAAGCCCACAAGTGATAATGCCGCAATTTTCAACATGAAAAATCTCAAAAATAAAGTTAATAGCATATAACATAAAAAACCTCCTGTGCATTAGCAATGAAATATTGATCTCAGCAAAGTTACCCAAAAACTATCATAGTTATCAATAAAAATTTTCATAATAAACCTCCTGTGCAGCTGCAGTTTTTTTTGCTTTCGCTCTGCAACTCACTTTATGGTTTTATTATAGAAATGTGGTGTTGCCAAATGTAGGACAGACTTTTTGAAAGAAAAAAATGTCTGCATAAATAACATCTTCCAATATATATCAAGAAGTTTTTAAGTTATAGACTGAAAAACTTCTTATTTTTATAAAGTTTTTCAGTTATTATCTCAAATATGAAAGAAGAAACAGAACTTTACAGAACAGTATTTATTGAAAATCTTAAAAAATTCAAAGATAAAAATATCATAAAAATTCTTTGCGGTGTTCGCAGATGTGGAAAATCAACAATACTTAGAACTTATAAAAGAGAACTTCTCTCTCTTAGGGTAAATCCGCAAAACATAATTGAACGGCTTTATTCTTCAATGGAATTTAAAGAAGGTTTTGATGCAGAAGCCATGCACAAAGATTTACTTTCTGCCATAGAATCCTGTAATAAAACACAAAAAATATATTTACTGCTGGATGAAGTTCAGAAAGTTCAAACTTGAAAAAATGCATTAATTCACTTTTTGAAAATCAGAATATAGACATTTATGTTACTGGTTCCAATTCAAAACTACTTTCTTCTGAGATTTCAACTTATCTTACTGGTCGGTTTGTTTTAATTCCTGTTTATACACTCTCTTTTACTGAGTTCATTGAATTTAAAAAAACATTTGTTTCAACTTTGCAAAATGAATCAGACGAAGCTTATTTTGATTTGTATTTAAAATCCGGAGGCTTCCCTTTTATTGCAAAAACAAATCATACTCAGAAAAAATATTATCTTCCGGACATAAGTTTCAAATATAACCAGTTAGGTTATTCTCCAAAAACAGTTGCTTCTGTACTTGAAAATCTTGTTTATCTTGAACTTCGCCGCCGTGGTTATTCAATTTATATTGGAAAATATGCTGAAAAAGAAATTGATTTTGTTGCAGTAAAACAGGATGAAAAGCTGTATGTTCAGGTCTGCCGAACTTTGCCGGAAAATTCAGACCGCGAACTGGCAAACTTAAAAGCAATAAAAGATAACTATCCGAAATATGTCGTAACAATGGATTCTTCTGTTTGCGGCAACGAAAACGGAATAAAAATTGTTCATATAAAAGATTTTTTGCAGAACAAAAACTGATGGGAATTTAAAACAATGACGAACCTCGACGCAGAGCGTCGGGGTATTGAACCCGTCGGCGCGAATAAAAATTCTATGGTTTTTATACATTCAGCATGGTTCTGCATTACGGCAAAACTTACATAGCTTCAAAAAAAAGCAAGAACATAAGAATAGGCAACTTTTATGAATAATGCAATCAATACGATGATTACAATCGGGCGGGCAATATTTGTGCCGTTTTTAACAAAAGTTTTTGCGCCAAGAAAATGACCGGCAATACTGAAAATACTGGCAATAAGGCCGAGAAGCCAGATTACTTTGCCGTTTATAATAAAAACTGCAAGAGCAGTTACATTCGAAGTTAGATTTACAATTTTTGTTGTTCCTGCAGCTTCATTTAGGCCCAGGCGGGCAAGCCCTGCAAGCAAAAGAAGCATAAAAGTTCCTGTTCCTGGTCCATAAAAACCGTCGTACATTCCTACAAAAAATGCACTTATTAAACAGAGAACAAGTGTCTTGCATTCCGAAAAGCGTTCTTTGTTTGTTTCAAATCTTTTATTTTTTAAAACATAAAGGGAAACTAATGGAAGAAGACAAATCATAAGAATACTGAAAAATTTTTCGGGAATTAAAAGTGCAAGATTTGAACCGATTACGGCGCCAATCATTGTTACGATTACGCAAAAAACAGATGTTTTCCAATTAACAAATCCGTCACGAATGTATTCGATTGTAGAAACTGCCGTTCCCATTGCCGAGCTTAGTTTATTTGTTGCAATTGCATTATGCGCAGGCAAGCCGATAAACAAATAAGCCGGAAGTGTAATTAAACCTCCGCCGCCTGCTATTGCATCAATAAATCCTGCGATAAAAACTACCGGACAAATAATCAGAAAATGCACAAAACTCAAAGTTTCCATATCCTGCTGATTATATCAAAAACGACGGAGTATGTTAAATGAAGGAATTATCTATCAGGGCTTCAGGTTCTAAAACCTTTCAAAAATGCACGTAATTGATGAAATTACTTATGCATCTTTTTAGTCCATATGATGAAATTCTGAAACAAGGCGGGCTTCTTCGAGAAAACTGAAAAGGCGGGCACTTTGCATTGGTTTTGCGTAGAAGAAACCTTGAATATAATCTGCACCAAGTTCTATTGCTTTATCGAGAACTTCCTGTGTTTCAACACCTTCTGTAATGATGCTCAGATTAAAGCTCTTGCAGGCATCAATAATTGCTTTTACAAGCACATCTTGTCTTGCCGAAAGCCCCAATTTAAAAACAATCTGCCTGTCAAGTTTCAGCGTATCAACCGGCAGGTTTGCAAGATAATTTATGCCACTGTAGCCTGCACCAAAATCGTCAAGTGCAACACGAATGCCAAGAGATTTAAGCTGAACAATTTTTTCCCTTACAGACTCAAACGAAGTAATCAACACAGATTCTGTAATTTCAAATTCAAAAAGCGAAAGAGGAACCTGCGAATCTGTAAGTATTCTCTTTACACGGTCAAAAAAGCCGTGCTGCAAAAGCTGCACGACAGAAAGATTTATTGAAATTGTGTCTATGCTTGTTTTTCTGTTCTGTATGACTTTTGCAAAATTGCAGACATTTTTAATGATTATATCGCCTAATTCATTGATGAACCCGTTTGCTTCTGCAACTGCAACTGCTTCTTCCGGGCCAATTACAATCTGGTTGTTTTTTATACGCAGCAAAGCTTCAAGCCTTGTAAATTTTCCTTCTTTAATTGAATAAACAGGCTGATAGACAACTTCAATGCCAGTCTGATTATTAATTGCGTCAAGTACAATGTCTTTTATTATATTGCTTCGTCCAACCGCGTCGTTGATGATACTGTTATAAACAATACACAAATTGCGTTTTATTAAAGATTTGGAATATTTGAGCGCAGTTTTGCAGCTTCGCAAAAGTTCTGTCGGCGTTGTTCCATGGTCTGGAAAATCTGCACGACCGGCATTCATGCTGATTACATATTTTCCGGCCGGAACTTCAACCGGATTTGCAAAGAAATCTTTTATTTCGCGTATTACATTTGCACATTTTGCACCGTCTGCATTCGGCGTAATTATTACAAATGTATCTCCGTTGTAACGGTAAACATTCGACTGCGAAATTGTATCGAGCATGGCTGCTGTCTTGCGAAGCAGCATGTCGCCGGTTTTTACAGAAAAAAGCTCGTTGAAATGGTCAAAATCCACAACATCAATCATAAAAATTGAAAAATCTTTTCGCTCTGTGTGGATAAATTCTTCAAGAGCACGGATTAATGCGCTTCTGTTGCCTATGCCAAGAAGCGGGTCAGTAAAAGCCATGACTTCAAGGTTTGCCTGATAGGCTGACATGGAAGAAATTGTTTCATTAAGCGTTTCGGCAAGAATGTTTAAGTTTTTATCCTTGTAGTTTTCAAAACAAACATCCTGGTTGCCGATTTTGATTTCCATACAGCGTTCAACCATTTTGTTTAACGGAGCATCAAGACGCTTATAAAGCAGAATGTTGACAAAAACAGCCGCTGCAAACATAAAAACTGAAGTAACAAGCAAAAGCCGAAGCGATGCAAACGCATCAGCTGCAAGTTCACGTCTGTTTACAGATGCACAAAGTACAATATTGAATTCCCGGTTAATGGTTGAAACTGCAATGCGTTCCGGTTCACCGTTTACTTTAAAAGCTGTTTCTGTAAATTTTTCATAAATATCAGGTACAACTTTTTCTGCAAAAGCCGCATCAGTCAGCATTTCAGCCCATTGGTCAGCAGAAAGCGAACCGCACATAATGTTAAGATAATTATCAAAAATATAAAGCTGGCCGCTTTTTCCGAATTTCTGGCGGTCAAAAAAGTTATAGAAAAAACTTCTTGATGTCTTTGCAACCATAAATCCGCATGTTTCACTATCTTTTAAAACCGGAATAATAAAATACGGAATTGAAGAAACATAATCAGGCAGTGTTAAAAAAAGCGGATTTCCGTCAGAAAAAGTATTCAAAAACATCCATGAAATTACATTTTCAAGCAGAATTCTTTCCTGCGGAAAGCCTTTTATTTCTATCTGTTTGCCGGAAACGTCATAATATTCAATTGCTTCAATAACCGGCAGTGCCGTTTCTATTACATTTGTCTGCCAGCGGATTTTTTCAGTTAATTCATCAGAAAGGCTGCCGCTGTTTCCTGCAATAAAATCAACAAACTGAGAATCTGATGCAAGATTTGAAAGCTGTATTTCGGCTTCGTGCAGTGCAGTGCCGATTTCATCTGTATAAAGCTGCAGTTCTTCTGCCATTGAAGCAGTGCTTGATTTGCGGACATTCCGGTAAGTAATTACAAATGCCATTGAAATCATTACGAGAAAAAGAAAAAGACAGAGAACAATTGCAATTATGTATGCATTGTCTAAAAATGAGAAAATATTCTTTTTCCTAATTTTCCTGTTTCTCATCAGATTTTTTCCAGCTCAAAAGGTGTTTCCTGATAAACATAATAGTTCAGCCAATTTGAATAAAACAAATGTGCATGGCTTCTCCATGTTGAAACAGGACGGTTTTCAGGATTATCATCCGGAAAATAATTGTAAGGCATTTCTATCTGTTTGTGTTGACTTATATCACGAAAATATTCTGCACCAAGCGTTTCTGTGTCATATTCAAGATGACCGGTCATAAATACACGGCGGTTATCCTTTGATTTTACAAGAAGCACGCCTGAACGTTCTGACTCTGCAAGAATCTGCAGTTCCGGCACTTTTAAAATGTCTTCTTTGCGCACTTCTGTATGTCTTGACTGTGGAGAAGGGAACCTGTCGTCAAAACCACGCATAAGCGGATCATTTTTGACTTTCCGTGTATTCTGAAAAATGCCGAACATTTTTTTTTCAAGATTATACTTTGGAATTCCATAATGGTGAAAAAGACCTGCCTGTGCACCCCAGCAGATATAAAGCGTTGAAAAAACATTTGTAGAAGCAAAATCCATAATCGTCGTAAGTTCTTTCCAGTAATCAACTTCTTCAAATGGAAGCTGCTCAACTGGTGCACCTGTAATAATCATGCCGTCATATTTTTTGCCGGCAATGTCTTTTGGCGTTACATAAAATTTTTCAAGATGTTCTGCGCCTGTGTTTTTTGATTCATGCGTCGACATGTGGACAAGAGATATTTCAACCTGAAGAGGCGTATTTCCAAGCAGGCGGAGCAGCTGTGTTTCTGTTGCAATTTTTGTCGGCATCAGATTGACGATTGCAATCTGCAGCGGTCGAATGTCCTGCAAAGCAGCCCGCTGCTCTGTCATTACGAATATATTTTCTGATTCAAGCACTGAACGTGCAGGTAAATCTGACTGTATTTTAATTGGCATAATTCTTCCGAAATAATTTCAGGCGAATCTTAGTTTTGTCTGATTTTCTAAAAAAGAAAAGATTTCACCCTAAAATAACACAGATGATTATATCATATAATCAATAAAAAAGTCGCCCACCAAACTGTATTTTGATGCAAAATCTTTTTAAAGACAGAATTCAACTGCAAGCTTTTCAGTCGCATACTTTATCCGGATCCCAGTTGTGTTTCGGATAACGGCCTTTCATTTCTTTGCAGATTTCAGGCCATGTGTTTTTCCAGAACCCTTCAAGATCTTGTGTAACCTGTAACGGACGTCTTGCAGGAGATAAAAGCCTGAATAAAACAGGCACGCCGCAGACTGCCGGTGTTTTTTTGCAGCCGAAAATCTGCTGGATTATTATTTCAATAACAGGAACAGGTCCGGCACTTTTGTCGATTTCTTCATATTTAACCCGAACTTCCCTGCCATTTTCAAGTTTTAGCCGGAGCGGAACAGCAGAATCAACAGAACGGCCGTCAAATTTATAGCGAAGTGCTTCTAAAAAATTTTCTTCAGAAATCATTGAAGAACCATGCCAGAACGGCAGCAGCCACTCTTCAAGGTTTTCAAGCAGATCATCTGTTTTTTCTTCAAGGGAATGTTTTGCATAAAAGCGCGTCCGTTCATAAAAATTCAAAGATGTTTTATTCCACGGAAATGATTCAATTCCATTTTCCCTGAAAAATGAAACATACGCTTTTGCCGTATCAGACGGCTCAACTGCAAGCAATTCTTCTGAGAGAAGAATCCGGCCATAAAGTTTACGGCGCGCCTTGCGTACTTTTCTTGCACTTTTGGTTTCTTCAAAATAAACATGAATTTCTTCTGTGCTGTGCATTTTAAGCCAGTTTTCAACATTTTCAAGTTTTTCAGCCTGATAAATGCAGCCTTGTTTTTCGCCGGAATCTGCATCAATTGCAATGATATATTCTGGAAAGCCGGTTTCTTGAAATTTCTTCTGCAAATCTGCACATAAAGCTGCTTTTTTTCCAGAATAAAGCTGATAAATAATGCCGTCTTCTCGTCTGGCAACACGGTCAAAAAAACCGCACAGAAGCACATTTGCACCGTTTAATTCAGACGGTTCTGCATTTTTCAAATCAAGAGGAACTTCAAAAGCTTTTATTTTCTTTTCAAGATTTGCATACAGTTTTCTGGCTCTTTCGGCTGAATTTTCTCCGCTGTATTTTATGACATAATCAAGCGCATTTTTTAAATTGCCGGAAAAAGCAGCCGACGCTGCAACAGCACCAAGCCGCGGATGAATTCCAAAAGAAAGCACCAGCTTTCCTTTGGGCGTAATTAAACCGCCATCTTCGTCTTTTTCAACCAGTTCAGCTTTCTGCAAAAATTCACAGGCCTGGTTCCAGGCGCCAAGCGGCGGAAGGTCAAGCCAGTCGATTGAATCTCTTTTTAATGCACCCCACAAGGCACATTCCAGTACCAGAAACGTTATGTCTGAACGCAGAATTTCAACAGGCAGACTCTTGAGACGCAAATCTGTTTTGTGCCACATGCGGACACATCTGCCTTTCTGAGTTCGTCCAGCACGCCCTGCCCTTTGCGTTGCAGAAAATTCACATTCACTTTCTGTAACAAGCCGGTTCATTCCTGTTCTTGGTTCAAAACGGTTTATGCGTGCAAGACCAGAATCTATTACTGTTGAAATATCCGGCACTGTCAAGGAAGTTTCTGCAATGCTTGATGACAAAATAACACGCCTTTTGCCTTTTAGGGGCATGGTCAAAACATGTTTCTGTTCTTCAAAAGAAACAGAACTGTGCAAAAGGCATATTTCTACATTTTCTGTGTTTTCAAGCTTTTCTTTTAATTTTTGTTCTGCACGCTTAATGTCTTTTATGCCGGGCAGAAATACAAGAATTGAACCGGAATTACAGGGATTTTCAAGTTCATGCATTACTGCATTTTCTATTTCTGTCTGTTTATATTCAATTTCAACAGGGAAAAGCCGCCCCGGAACAGAATAAAGCCCGCAGCTCAAATATTCACACAATTTTTTTGTTTCAATTGTAGCTGACATTACAAGCAGAAAAAGATCGTCTCGCAGTTCTTTTGCTTCTTTTAGAAAAGCAAGAAACAAATCTACATAAACTGAGCGTTCGTGAAATTCATCAATTATTACGACAGAATAACCTTCTAAAGACGGGTCATTTTGAATTAACCGCAGCGCAACAGCTTCTGTAACAATTTCAAGCTGTGTTTCTTTTGTAACTTTTGAATCTAAGTGCATGCGATAACCTGCAAAACTGCCTAACTGTTCATCTGCAATTTCAGAAGCATATTTTGCAAGCGAAAGAACAGCAAGCCTTCTCGGTTCAAGCATAAGCACTTTTCCACCAAATGAATTTAAAAGCCCAAATGGAACTGCAGTTGATTTTCCAGCTCCAGTTTCAGCCGTCAGCACAAGGCTTTGTGACGGAGAATTTTTTAAATTATCTGCAATATTTTCAAGATGTTCAAAGACAGGGAGTTTTTCAAAAGAATTTTTTGCGTTCTGCCTTATTTTTTCACTTAAAAAATTTATTCTTTCCATCAGTTTTCATCTTTCGTAATTTTTTTAGAAACAAGATATCGCGTAGACGGGCCTTTGCCAAGCAAAACAAGCGTACCATCTTTTGTCATATCCCTTAAAAGCCTTACAGCAAGAGATTGAGAAATTCCAAGTGCAATCTGCAAATCGTGCCGCGTAATAAAACCTCTTTTTTCTGCAAAAGCAAGAACAGCATCTCTATGTTTTGCCTGTGCAGGTGAAATTTCTGCATCAGATACTGTGCTTTTCTGCCATTCATTCATATTCGGCAGCATAAGTTTAAAAGCATTGTCACTTACAGAAATCTGCGGCGAAGGCATTTTTGTAAATTTTGTTTCTACCGGCAATTCATCTTTATAGCTTGCAAAAATACGCGGCAACCCGGAACCATAAGCTTCAACAAGCATTAATCTGTAAAAAACTTTTGAAAGATTCGTATTTCTGGCAGCAGACACGCCAAGCATAATATCATCGCGCCTTAGACCTTCAACAAGACCGCCTACAGAAATTATCTCAAAACGGTCTTTAAAAATGTGAATCAAAATGCTTGCACTCAAACTGTAATCTCGATGAACAATTGCATTCAATAAAGATTCGCGTACTGCGACCGGCGGGAAATCCCTCAAATCAGTTCGATAAAGACCAGTAAAACTTGAGCTTATGCAATTATGAAAATCAATCCATTCATAAACATCATTAAGCTGCGTCAAAAGAGAACCGCCGAATTCACGTCTGTCTTTAAAAGTTTTTGTGTCATTCCCTTCAAAAAGTGCAGCTTTTATTGTATGAGTACACTGATCCGACAAAAGCAATGCAAGATTTGTGTACTGACCTTCTGCCGTTATAAGCCCAAGCCGGCGTTTATCGCGCCCTGTAAACGAAATATTTCTTGCAGCAAATTGCCGCGACAACTCTACGAAAGTTAACTTTTGATCTAACGAGCGCTGTTCTTCATAACGTTCACCACCTGTTTCCTGTGTCATTTTAAAAATTGCAGCTTCAGAAGCCATAACAGACTCTGACCCGTGGCGCACATAGACACCGGCAGAACGCATGCCTTTATTTGCAAGATAATACGGACGTGCATTTCCTCTTTGAACTGTAATTTTTATGACATTTTTATCTTCAAGTACTTCCGTTATATAAGAAACGAACATAGTTATGTCAGGTTTTATAGCCTGGCGGATTGAACTGGAAAGCCTGAGCATTTCGTCATCAACATTTTCAACGCCGCAAACAGAACCATCATCATTTACGCCGACATAAATTATTCCACCAGCTGTATTTGCAAACGCAACAACTTCTTTTTTGATTTCGTCTGTAAACTGACGCTTCAGTTCAAGATTTGCACTTTCGTTTATGTTCATATTTGCCTCAAGATAAATTAACAGCGCATAATTTTATGCAGAAACCCCAAAATAAAGGATAAAACTGTCTAAAAATCTAGCAATTTTCCAGCACAATTCTAACACATTTTAAGTCAATTTCAAGATTAATAATAGAAAAAGATTTTTAAATTATCTTATAAACATTACAAGAATCATTCCATTTTGCACAAAAAAAGGGCCGGCACAAAACCGACCCTTCTGCAATCATGTAATATTAAAAATTACTTAACATATTTAAGCAAAACAGAACCATCTGCAGCATCTACTTCATACCAAATGTCAAGAGAAATGCCTTCGACAGTTTTCTGATTGATTTTGAGCGTAAAATCAAATTCGTTTGTTTCGCCGGCCTTGATGTTTTCGCCGATTACAGTACCTTCAACACCTTTTTCATCAATTTCAGCCCACCAGTTTACAGCAGCTGTGTTTTCAATTGCACGAATATAAAGCTTTGAAATGTCTTTGTCAGCTACACACTTCCATTTACAGTGGATTTCATCACCTGCAATTGGAAGATCGTTGCCGAACAATTTAGAAATATCAACAACTTTCTGATAACATATCGGTGCAGCTGTTCTGTCCTGAACGCCGTTAACCCATGGATATTCTGCTTCAATCTGAACAAATGCTGCATCTTTAGAAATATCAAAATCAAACTTCTTTGGATTTTTTCTTTCAACAACTGGTGCTGCACCTGTAACAGATTCTTTTACGCGTTCAAACTTGAAAACAGCATCTCTTCCGTTCTGCTTACCATAAGCAAACTGCAATGTAAGTTTGCCGCGGCTAGGATTCTTGAGGACACCCTGAAAATGTGCTTCTACAGGAACATTTGCTTTAATGTCTGTAAGGGTCCAGTCTTTTTCTTCCTGAAGGATAAGCCAGTAACTTGCAGCAGGGCTTGTATCAACAATGTTCATTGTAAGACGGTCTATATCAATTGGTGATGTAAATTTGAAATATACATCAATGACATCGCCTTTTTTCGGCAGCTTTGTTTTTACAAGATTTGTCCAGTCAGCATTTGCCTGAAATTCAGATTTATTTGCTTCACCATACTGGTTTGGAACAATTTTAAGTTCTGTACATGCATCAACTACATCAAGGATATAGTAAGATGGTTCTACAGGCTCTTCTGCTTTCTTCTTTTTGTCCTTCTTTTTTGGTGCAGCAAAAACAGTTGCAACCATAGCAACCATCAACAAAACAGCAACAGATACTTTAAAAGATTTTTTCATATAGCCTCCTAAAATCACTTTATAGTATTAGATTAATTCTTGCACAGAATTTTCTAATCTGCAACTTATTTGTTGTAAAAATGCACAATCTTAGGGAAAACTCACTATAAAAAAATCCGGTAAATCGTTTAACATTAATGATTTAGAGAAACATAGATATGAATATGCAGAACCATACTGATGGTTTAAACTCATACAACACCACTTGAAGATTTTTTGCAGACTGATATTTACAGCAGTAATTTTACAAGTCAAAACAGAAACCTTTTTTAAGGTACTGCATCTGCAAAATTTTTATCAAGAAAATGCATAAATAAGCAAAAAACCGGTGCAAATAAAATTGAAATTCATTATACTCAAAATTATATAAAGGAACGGCACCATCTTTAAAGCACCATCTTTAAACAGAAACAAATCAGCCATTCTTAAAAAGTTATCCACAAGGAGTGTATAACACTATGAAAATCGAAACAAAAGTTTTGCATTCAGGCTATAAACCAGAAAACGGCGGACCTGGAACCATTCCAATTGTACAAAGTACAACATATCGTTTTGACAGCTGCGACCATGTTGCAGCTCTTTTTGACAAGCCGACAGAATTCATGTATTCACGTTTTGCTAACCCTACGTGCGATGCAGTAGAAAAGAAAATTGCAGATATGGAAGGCGGAGTTGGCTGCATGCTTACATCATCTGGACAGGCAGCAAGTTTGCTTTCTGTTTTGAACCTTTGTTCTGCAGGCGACAGCTTTATTGCTTCTTCATCAATTTATGGTGGAACAATCAACCTTTTTGGTTTTACTTTTAAAAAACTTGGCATTGAATGTATCTGGGTTGATGTAAATGCTTCTTATGATGAAATTGTAAAAGCAATTAAACCTAATACAAAATGTATTTTCGGCGAAACAATCGCAAACCCAGCTCTTACAGTATTTGATTTTGAAGTTTGGGCAAAAGCTGCTCACGATAATAATCTTCCACTTATCGTAGATAATACATTTGCTACACCATATTTGTGCCGTCCTTTTGAATGGGGAGCTGATATTGTAGTTCACTCAACAACAAAATATATGGATGGTCACGCTGTTCAGGGTGGCGGCTGTATTGTTGATTCAGGAAACTTTGACTGGGAAAAAGCATACAAAGAAACTGGAAAATTTGCAGACATGATTGAACCAGATGAATCTTACCACGGTTTGAAATATGTCGGCGATTTTGGAAAAGCAGCTTATATCGTAAAAGCCCGTACACAGCTTATGAGAGACTTTGGCTGTTATCCTGCAGCTCAATCTGCATTCTATTTGAACTTAGGTCTTGAAACTCTTCCTATCCGCATGGAACGCTACTGCCAGAATGCAAAAAAAGTTGCAGAATTCTTTAAATCAAGCGACAAAATTGCAAAAATCTCTTATCCAGGGCTTGAAGGCGATGCATACTACGAAAGAGCAAAGAAATATCTTCCACTTGGAACTTGTGGTGTAATTTCCATTTCTATTAAAGGTGGACGTGATGCTGCAGTTCGTTTTATGGATGCCCTTGAGCTTTGTTCGGATGAAGTGCATGTTGCAGATATCCGCACTTGTGTATTGCATCCAGCATCTGCTACACATCGTCAGCTTACAGACGAACAGCTTGTTGCCGCAGGAATTGAC
>JAZQNK010000069.1:0-8325 GCA_045627325.1 Treponemataceae bacterium
TAGCGAGTCTCGAAGCAACTATGTTGCGCACGTCCTTCTAGAGAAAACACGGAACGCCCGTGTTGAATACGGTACTATTAACAGTAGTTAATTTAATTTGAAAGTTTTCTAAAGAACTTCCAAGTCTAAACTTTTCAAATATTCATAAGTACCATCATAATATTCTGGAAGTCGTGTACTATCTTCCCAAGCACCACTTATCATTTTATTTGCATTACCAGCAGGAACACAAATAATCATTCCAGATCTTGCTCTAGTAAGGAGAACACGATAAGCATTTAACATATACTTTCTAAGTTCATTTTGATTTTCAGTATTCGAGTTTTGCTCGTTCCACTTTGTGCTTCCATTAAACTTATAGAAATGCCACTCACCATTTTCATAGCGCATATCAGCATCCCATAAAAGACAAGTATAATCTAATTCCAAACCTTGAACCTGAATTTCCGTTGCAGCATCTTCCAGATAATTAGAAGATCTTGTATCAATTTTATCCTCAAGGAACCAATGAACAGCGTTTTCATCCCCAGACTGTAAGATGTGAATTCCCAGAGGCTTAAATCTAGCAGACTCTTTTGTAACTAATACACCAGTTTTAATTGAACCATTGGATCTTTCATGTAACCATCGTTTTGCTTTTTCCATATCTCTTGTTAAAACAATTGGATACTTTTCTTTTATCTCGCTATAAATGTTTTTTGCATTAGGATCTAAAGAAAGCAAGGAATGTACAAATGCAGATAGTTTTTCAGCTCTGAAGGAACGTAAGGAAACTCCTAAATGTAATTTTTCATCAAAAGTTACATTTTTATTTTTGCTTAACAGCTCATTAACTTTACCTTCTGCATATTCAAGTTCAGTTAGTTTTGGAGAAATATAAACTTTCCAGTGTTTGAAATTTTCATTTAAAGCTTTTATCCACTCAGAAATACCAGCTTCGCCTGTGTTGATTTCCTGACCGCCACCAACGAGACAAACAATTGTCGCCCAGTCTTCTCTCTGATCCAAAGACCAGATTAAAAATGATGCCTCAGACATTGGAAAATTTGGAACCTTAAGTTTATTACCGTAAGTTCCTCCACGTTTTAGATAATCTGCCAATCTTTTATGCGTCCATGAACGCTGCGCTTCATCAAATATAGCAACATGTTCAACTTCTCCATAACCAGCATCACCATTCTTTTTTGCTTTTTCAGGATCTATTTCGAGAACACCATTTTCAACAGGATTTTTGATTTTAGCCAGCATGTTATCGCGATAGCGGTGAATAATCTGAATAAAATTCCCAACTTCACGACGTGAATCTGTTAGTTTTTTCTGTTCACCTTTACTTTTACAGATATTGTAATTATCTTTAGCCAAAGCTTCTGTTAAAACTGCAACCAAAGGACCATTACCAGATAAGTAAACGGCACCTTCTTCATCAATTGGCTTATCTGAATCTTGATATGTCTGTTTTACAGCTACATCAAGCCCAACCAATGTTTTTCCGGCTCCAGGAACGCCTGTTACAAAACAGATACTTTTTTCACCATTAATTTTACTGTGTTTGATTACATCCAAAATATACGAGATAGTCTGATCTGTTGTAACTTTGTCAGCTTCGTGACGAGTAATATCTTCAACATTGTGATTTGTGTATAAAGTTTTAGCAGCTTCTACAATTGTTGGTGTTGGTGAATATGGACTGACAATCCAATCACTTCCCAAAAAAGTTTCATTTGGATATTTTGATAGTACATTCGCTATTAAATTTGATAAATTCTGTTTTCCTGTAACTAAAGGATTCTGAACTTTTTCATCGTAAATTGATGGTTTAATAACTGTTGAAACTTTATTAGAGTTTGTTGCGATTAAAATTGGAACTATTACTCTATCCTGACTGAATTTATGAAAATTACGCAAATCAAGTGCATAGTCCAAAACTTGATCTATATCATTTTCCAGAATTGATGATTGCCCAACTTTAAATTCGAGAACAAAAATTATACCTTTTAATAAAAGTACAACATCAATTCTTTTTCCAAGTCGAGGAATATCATATTCGAATACAATATGGTCTGTATTACCTTTCCATGGAGTTAATACTTTTTTTAATATTTCAATTTCTCCAGACCAGGCATCCCTTGTTGTTGTTAATTCAGTTCCATGATACCCATTGCATAAAGTATCCCGAATTACTTCGATTTTTTCTTCCAAAAATGTCTTAAAATCACTTTCAAATAAACAACGGTTTGCCATATAAACACTTATCCTCTACTTGCAGCTTAACAGGAATTTTGTGATTGGACCAGATCATATAATAATGATTTTATGAAATACTTAAGACAAATATTATCATTTTATAATTCGGGGGCGTTGCGGGGGATGTGGTAGCAGAAGAGCTGGCAAGCGTCGGTGTATTAAACCATCCGCACGAATAAAAAAAGGAACAGATTTTCTGTCTGTTCCTTTTGTGTATTTATTTCATGCCTGCATGGAGGAAGAAAGGACAGGTATGAAAGTTTTTTATATTCCCTTAGGAATTAGCTTCTGGCTTTGCAGGCTGTTCATGCTTTGGGTCATGCTTAAACTGCGGTCCACGAGGCATTTTTGGCATTTCTACACCTTCTGGAATTGCAAAAATATTTTTTGCTTCTACTGCAGTAGTTTCTGTGTTATATTTCTGAACACAAACCCATGTTCCTTTTTGAATTTCTGCAATTGTTGCATTCTTTACAGGGAACTTTTCATCTTTTGCAGCCTGGAAAACAACTGTAAGTGGATTAATGTGAATTACTACATCTTTTCCGTCTGCATTCTTGATTTTAAGAGATGAATTCTTCTCGTCAACAGAAGAAACAACTCCCATGATTTTTGGACCATCCATAAAAGGTGCAGGACCAAACTGCTTGCCTCTGTGGTTGTGCATTCTTTCAACATTACCGTTTTTGTTCTGTGGAGCTGGAGCTTTTGGAGCTTCTTTTGCAAAAAGTCCTGTTACAGAACATACAAATAATACTGAACCGATTACCATTGCTTTTGTTGTTTTTTTCATATTAACTTCCTTTCTGCGTTTCATATACGCAGTTTCATTAAGTTTTATTGAACTCTCATTTCTTAAGTTCTCTTGTAATATACAATGACAGAACCTTAAAGTCTTTAAACGAACCTTTAAATTAAATTAGAGAAAACTGAAAAATAAATTAAGGAATTATTCAGCCTGAATGTCGAGTTATGAAATCCATAGTTGTTCCTGCACTAACAAGACCATAAAAATAATCTGTCATCCCGAATTTATTAACCTTCGGCGGCTTTCAGCTTGGAATCCCTTAATACAAGGGAATGCTGAAATAAATTCAGCATGACACGGAAAATGTCATCCCGAACTAGTTTCGGGATCTGGTCAAACTGCCACCCTGAATTCATTTCAGGGTCTATTATGTAATGGATGCTGAAACGAGTAGATGCTGAACCAAGTGCAGCATGACAGAAAGGGGAAGGCAGCATGACAAAAGGGCGAGTTCAGCATGACAGAAGGAAGTTTACATCTCTTTTATAAAAACTCGACATTTGGGCTTTTTACGCATTTACAAAAAAAATGCCATCCGCATAAAAGCAAACTTTGCTTATGCGGATGGCAGCAGAATTAAAGAAAAAAGCAGTCTAATCTTTGTTTAATTTCCGCAGAAGCATTGCAATTATAATGCCAAGCGAAAGAATATCAGCTGCAGGCTGTGCCCACAAAAGACCGTCCATTCCAATTACGGCACGGAAAATAAACACAATTGGAATATAAAGCAGAGCCTGTCTAAAAATTGAAGCAAGCAAAGCCGGAGTTGCAGCACCCATTGCCTGCAGAGTGTTCTGACAGACAACAAATGCACCGATTAACCATGCAGAAACAAGCATGATTCTTGTAAAATGAATTGCACTTTCCATTGCACTTTCATCTGTAAGGAAAACACCTGTAACAGGACGGGCAAAAATAAAGCACAAAACTGAAACTGCAAGGCAGACTGCTGTAGCAAATAAAACAGCAAATCGAATCAATGCATTAAGGCGGTTTTTATCTTTTGCACCATAGCAGTAGCCGAGCACAGGCTGAACTCCAGCACCGATTCCGATGCCGAGCATTGAAACAATAAGAAGAACTTTTGCAGTAACTCCGTAAGCGGCAACAAATAAATCGCCATAACCTGCCATGAGGCTGTTTGTTACCATTGAAGAAACGCTTACCAGAAGGTTTGCAAGAGATGCCGAAATGCCGATTGCAACAACATCCTTAAAAATTCCGCCTTTCATAGAAAAATCGCGCAGACGGATGCTCAAGTTTGTTTTTTTGCCGGCAAAATAAACAAGATAATACAAGGCTGCAGCAACATTGCCAATTACAGTTGCAACGGCAGCACCGGCAATGCCCCATTTCAAGCCAAGAATAAAAATCGGGTCTAAAACCATATTTAAAAGATTGCCGATAAGCTGACCTGTCATGGCTTTCATTGCCTGACCTTCTGCACGGACAATGTTTGAATGGCAGTTTGAAACCATAGAGAAAACACCGCAGCCGACAACAATTTTCAAATATGTTGAAGTATATTCCATTGTGTTTTCGCTTGCACCAAGAATTACGCAGAATTTATCTGCAAAAATCCAGAGGACGGCCATTAAAACAAGACCAATTCCAATGCTTGACCATGTACAGAAAGAACATGCTTTTTTTGCACGTTCAATGTCATTTGAGCCAAGTGCACGCGAAATTACAGAAGTACCGCCAACACCAAACAAAGTTCCAAGCGACATAAAAATCATGAAAACAGGCGCTCCAAGCGAAACAGCTGCAATCATGTAATCATCATGTGTCAAACCGATAAAAAATGTGTCTGCAAGGTTATAGACCATAACCATAATCATGGCAATCATTGCAGGCAATGCGTTTTTAATTACAACAGAAGGAATTGAACCATTAGCAAAATCCTTTGTTGAATCAGAAGTTGAGTGAGACATATAAACTCCGTGTTTTAGGGTGAACCTTATTTGCTTAAAGAACGGGCATTTTCTGTAATTTTATTTAATACTTTTTCAAAAGTTGCAGAATCTTCAGCAGAAATGCCTGCAGAAGTAATTGAATGCCATTTGTCTTGAAGCTGAATAATTTTCTGTTTGCAGGAAAAAGCTTTATCTGCCAGAAAAACACGTTTTGCACGTTTATCATTTGAATCACTTTTGCGGGTTATAAACCCCTTTTCTTCCATTGCTTGAACGGTTCTTGCGACAGCGGCTTTGTCAACAGAAAAAGCTTTTACAAGATCGTCCTGCATAACGCCGTCATGCTGATACAAATAACCAAGATACATAGTTTCACTTGCAGAAATTTCTGTTCCTTCAAGTTCGCGGTTAAGAAAAATGTTTAACTGCCTGAAAATAATTCCAAAATCCTGTGCAATGTTTTTCATTTTTTCCCTTAAACATAAAAAAGTTTATTAAAATTTCGTTGACACGTCAACCATATTTATATCTATAAAATGAAGAATACAAAACATATTCTTCAATTTCTGCCGTTATTTACAAGCTCCAAACCAAGAAGCAATTTCCTTTTTCAGTTTATCAGAGTCGTTCTGCATGTCTGCAAGAACTGAAATCATAATTTTCTGTTCAGGCAGGCAGAAACATTTTTGACCCCATTTGCCGTTAAGCGAAAATCCGTCAAAGAATTTCCAGAAAAAATAGCCGTAACCGCCTTCCCTGTTTTCAATCTGAATGCTTACAGCTTTTTTCAAATATGATTCCGGAACAATCTCAAGAGAATTGTACTTTCCATCATTCATCATCATTTTTCCTATTCTTGAAAGTTCCTCCACGGAAAGTTCCACGCCGGAAGCACCGTTAAAATAACCTTCTGGCGAAAGCGTATATGGTGGATCTGGAATTTCAAGCGGCATAAAAAGCTTCTGCTTAAGATAATCATAAAGCGGCTTTTCAAGCCTGTTTTCTAAAGCCACAGACACAAGATATGCACAGATATTTGAATAACAGAAACCTTTTCTCTGCAGATTAAACTGAAATTCTGAAATGAATTTAAGCCAGTTTTCACCCTGCGGCCTGAAAGGCAAACCTTTTATGGACATTGTAAGAAGCCTTTCAATGCTCAGTTCTTTAAAAATGCGCATTTTTTCAGGCGAAAGTTTATTGATAAATGTTTCAGGCAGACAGTCTGCCACACTTTCTGTAATTTTTATCAAGCCTTCGCTTTCTGCAATGCCAACAGCCATAGAAACAAGGCTTTTTGTAATTGAATAAACAGGAAAACGGTCTTTTGTATTTCCAAAAGATTTTATAAGCTCAGAGTCTTTATAAATTTCAAGTCCATGAACAGCCCATTTTTCATTTTCAATAAGAGAGATGAGATTTTCGGCTCTGTTCAGTAATTCAATTTTCTGCATCGTCTGATATTATACTGTTTTTCTTTTAAGCTGCGCAATGTTTCAGTTTCTTCTTTAAAAAAACCTCGTAAGCAGCAAACCATGAATGACAAGAATCAAAGTTTACGAATGCAATGCATGAACAAATTTTTGTGATAAAAAATACAAGAAAGTATTTTTATCGCGCCTTGATTTGCATGTTTTCAAAAAGCCTGTCTTTTAAATATTTCTGCGGCTTTTCGTGCAGTTTCTTTGTTGCAGTCATACATTGATTCTTCGATAATTTTTTCATCAAGAAAATTAAATTCGATAATTTTGTCAAAAATTTCTTTTCTGCAGACAGAACATCTGTTCATGCTATAAAGCTTATATAATATTTTTCTGTAAAGCTCCGCATGTTCTTTTAAATTTTCATTTTCAATAAGGAACGGCAGAATTTCATGACATGCAGAATCATTCAATTTATCAAGATTTTCTAACAGCAGAAATTTGTCATCTTCGCTGCAAAAAACTGCAAGTGCTTTTATGTAAACTTTAAGAATGTCTTGATTTTTAATTGACCTGTCACAATCAAATATAAGGTCTAAAACTTCCCTGTTTTTAAACGGAAGCATTGCACCTAAAACTGCTGCTTTGTAATCAATGTCTGATGCTTTTTTAAATTCGTTTTTTAATTCTTCAAAATCAAGCGGCAGTTTTATTTTATCAAAACTGCATAAAATATTTATTTTTATGTTTTCGTTTCTGCATTTCAATAAAAATAATGCAATTTTTTTCAGTTCTTCTTCCTCTGCGGTTTCAAGCCATTCTTTAAGATAAAAATACTTGTCTTTTTCAAAATAATTCTGAATTATTTCATCTGCCGTTTTTCTTTTTAACGTCTGCAGTTCTGGCTTTTGTGGCAGTTCACTAATCTGCTGCATAAAAAATTTGATGCATTCATCTTCTGATTTTTCAAGTGCAGAAAACAGTTCATCTTTTTCTTTTATGTAATAATAAAAGCCGTCAAAAGAAAAAACATAATTAAACTGCTCTTTTAATAATTTGCCAAGTTCACATGCTGCAAATTCGGCCGCAAGAATTCCTTCATATTCAATAAATGATTTTATTCCGCAAAATTCATCATTTTTGTTTATGTAAAAACGCACTTTGTTATACAGAATTTTTTTATCAGCTTTGCCGTCTTTTACCATTTCCAGAACAAGATCAAAAAGCTGTTCGTCGTAATATTTGTCGAGCGTATTTTTTTGAAAAAACCTTAAAACTTCTGAAAATATGCCTGCTTTATTGTCATAAATCGAAATGATTTTATAAAGATATTCTGCTCTTGAACCTTTCCGCTGATGATCAACAGTTTTATCGTAAATAATATTGTCCAGCAAAATCGAATCAATCTTCAAAGACGGCTTAATAATTCCGTTTTTGATGAGCATGTACGGAACACCAGTTCCTTTTTCAAGTTCATTTTCAAAAATCTGTATCATTTTTTTCGTGTTAACCTTTTATGTGTCTAATGAATATGAATACAGCTTCTTTGCATACGGGTCATAAATCATTATTGTATAATTATAAGAATACCGTTCTCTTGATTTTATCAGTGAATAATCAAACTTTTTTTCTTCCGGCTGCTGCCAGTCTATAATGCAGAAATATCCTTCTTCCGGTACATCAAAATAATTGCGTGAATAGCAGTATTCTTTAAGTTCTTCATTCTGATTAAAATATTTCCAGTTTGGGCTTTGTTTTATTTCTTCTTCAATGTTTTCAGCACCACTTTCGCCAAAATCAAGAACTATCCATTCATCTCCGTCACCAAGCAAAGGGCTAGACCTTATGTCTTTATACAAATGACGAACCTCGACGCAGAGCGTTCGAGGTATCGTCGTTCTAAAAGGAAATTGCACTCCAGGTCCAATACCCTTCA
>JAZQNK010000070.1:0-41281 GCA_045627325.1 Treponemataceae bacterium
GGTGATGAACCGCTCGAAAATGCCGGTTCTGCTGGCGCCGGCAACGCTGGTGCAAATGCAGGCACGACAGCAGCTGCAAAAACACGCAGCCGCCCGAACAGCGAATATGTGCTTTATGCTTATGGCGAACCGGTAGCAATGTCTGCCGACGGTGACACAAGCTACTTTAGTACAGACATTTTGGGTTCAGTGCGCTCAGTTACCGACCGCAACGGACAGGTTAAAGCAAGCTACGAATATGATGCATTTGGTACACCATACATAAGCAACGATTTTGACAGTGGCGCAGGTTTTGGCTACTGTGGCAAAGTTTATGACAGCGCCACAGGTTTGTATGATTACGGTTTTAGAGATTACAGCCCAAACAGTGCAAGATTTACGACTGTCGACCCGGTTAGAGACGGCAACAACTGGTTCAGCTATGTTGTGAATGACCCGGTTAATTATGTGGATTTGTTTGGGTTGACATCAAGCGATGTTACATTTAACAGCAATGTTCTTAGCAACCCTATTATTGGAAATAAATTTGTTTCAAATAACTGGATAGTCGGAGACGGCTGGGCAATTGCAACATCGGGTGCGACATTAAACGGACTTACACAAACAACCGGTGTACCATGGACAACAACAAGCTGGAATCAAAGCAGAAATCCAACAACTTTGCAGATTGGCGAAACCATAACATGGAACACCAACCTGCCGTTTTCAAATATAACATTCAGTGAGGGTTCAACCAGCACCACTTCACCGACAATAACAGCACAAAGCTTTAGCCAGAGCAGCAGTTTTGCGTCGAGTGGAATGAGTGGTGGTAATTCATCTAGTGGTGGTAATACGTCATCGCAAAAAGGTGCAAAAAACAATAATCCAGGCTATGCGGTTGTTCAATTTGAAACAAATGTTCCTGTAACTGTGAATGGAGAACCATCAGAATCATATTATATGATTCTTGCACCACAAGACAAAGTAAAAGGTGCAACAGATATGATGATGGATGAATACGGAAATATAGTAAAAGTTTCAGGTCATGATAATCAAGTAATAGATTATTCTATGAATGAGGGTGGAAAGCTTTCTATAACAGATAAATCATCTTATATAACAAATGCTAATAATGATGTAACCAAAAGAGTATATAATTGGGCTACAAAGAATGAAAATTCTAAGACAGGAAATTTGATTAAAAAATATATAGGTCACGGCAAATCAACACAATATGAATCGGGTGAATATCCCAACCAAACTTCTGAAAATGCTCCATTATATAATAATTGGAACGATATGATAAATCGTGTTGGTCCACCAGATAAATGGCAGGAGTTGTATGAATCAGATTTGCAGAAAGCGTTGCAACAAGAATATTTGATAAAGGAATAAAAATGAAGAATAAAGCTGTTTATATATATGTTATTTTTTTTGTTATGTTCTCTGGTCAACGATTGAATGCTTTTGGCATGATTGAATTTGTAAAGGAATTAAGAGAATCTGCTGATATTCGTGCTGATATGAGAACCTACTATGAGTCGAACGAAAATGTAGAAAGTATAATTTATATGGATGATGAAACTAAAGATCATGTAACAACAACATTAATATTAAAGGGTAATATTTATTTTGATTTTAGAGCTTATTATGAGAATAATGAATTAAAAATTTCTATACTGTGGTTTTTTGGAGATTATTCTCCTTGTAATATAGCATATAATTCCGAAAAAGATGAATGTTTCATTTTGCCAGGGTGGTATTTGTCATTCATAGGAAGCAACAGTGTTGATTATTTCATAAATAATGCTGAAGAATGCATAAAAAAGATAGAAGCCTTACCTGAGTATACATCAGATAAGTTGTATTGTTCCAAAGATGAAAACGCAAAAGAATTCTTCGACAGTCTGCCCGGTGAAGCTGTGCAGAGAGATGAAATTAATTTGGAAAAATATGTAAAAGTAAAAAGGCCACGTGTGCAGTAAATGCTTTAAGTCCATACAGAACTTTACTGTATGGACTTAAAAAAGGAATCCATGACAAGACAAGCTACAGCAGATAAGCCCAAAACAAGCCACATTTCGCACCAACCTTTACCAGTTTGCGCTTGCCGCAAACTGGCAGGTTTCGCAGAACAATCACAAAATTTGTGGTATAATTCCATGCGAAACCGAAGATCTTTGACAGCGCAACAGGTTTATATGATTACGGCTTCCGTGACTATGCACCGAACAGTGCAAGGTTTACGACCGTTGACCCGGTAAGGGACGGCTCGAATTGGTTCAGCTACTGCATGAATGATGCGGTGAACTATGTGGATTTGTTTGGGCTTACATCAAATGACATCTGCTATACAGTTCAGCCAGGTGATTGTGTATGGAAAATAGCAGATAAATCAACTAAAGAGGGTGTTCCCTGTACAACACAGCAATTAATAGACAATAATAACTTTGCAAATCCAAATTTAATTCATCCGGGCGATAAAATCTATATCCCGGTTGCAAAACCAGCAGCAGCGAACGACACAGGTTCAACAATTTCTGTAGCAACGCCGTCAAACAATGGTTCAAATAACGTTTCGACCAATACAACAAACGGCGGAAGCTTCGGCTCTGCTCCAATAGGTGGCGGTGCAGGAAATGTTTCAATGGGCGGCGGCAGTTCAGGCAGCAGTTTTGCGTCGGTTGGAATGAGTGGCGGAGGACAAAACACCACTGCACAAGCAAATACACCGATGGAAGCAGCTGCACCAAGTGTAAATAATAATTTGCCATCTGTAACTAAGCAAGAGTCAATAAGAATGTTCTTACAAGATTTTCGTGAGCTAGGAAGTGAATTTCTTGATATTTTCTCCTTAGAGTTTAAAGTAGGTTTAGGAATTGATCTAGATTTTATAGTAAAAGATTTAGTGCATCTCGATTTAATGTCCCTAAAAGGAGCAATAACAAAAGAAGGATTCAGTGACACTTATTCGACAACAGGAATTGGAGGACTTGGTTTGTCTTATACTGCAGAAACGACAACCACTCCAGCTATAAATGATATTTATAAACCCGAAAATGCAACAATTTCAATACTGGGATTTGAAATGAATGGAAAAGATAACAAATTTCATTATGATTATAAATATACGATTGGAGGACAATTCTTTGTAGGTGTTTATTTTAATTTTTCAGCAAAAGAATTCTGGGAATTTTTACAAAAGGTAGGTGAATTAAATTATGAAGCTAAACATTGAAGGTAATTTTGTTATTAATTTGATTTATTATTTTTGTTCAATAATACTATGTATTTTCTTCCTTTTTATAGGAAATATTAAATTTGATACTGAATTTATAATTATTTTCTTTTTACCTTTCTGCTTTATGTTTATTAAACAGAAAGATGTAGAAAAAAAAGAACAAATTGATAAATTTGATTTCATCAGATATTTTGCAGGACTTTATATTGATTTTTTTATATTGCTTGGAATTAGTTTAATTGCTTTATTTACATTTTTATTTTTTAAATGGTATGGAGCAATAATACTTTTTTTCAATTTACTTATTGATGCTTTTGTTGCCAAGAATGTTTTCTTTACAAGATTTGGCTTACGAAAATTCAAGTATGCATATGGAAAATCAATTGGTACTGTTCTTAAAAATTCAGTCTGTGTTTTTGTAGTTTTAGCAAACTCCTTTTTAACAGGTTTCTTTTCTGAAGAAAGAATAGAAAGTCCTTATAATTTATTAATTATGTGTCCGTTTTATTTAGCATGTATTTTAGTTGTTGGTAAATCTCTATATAAAAGGAAATTTCTGTTAACAGATTTCTTTAAAATCAAAAGATACAAATTTTGTTAAAAGACATATGACAGGGGTAATCTATATTAGATACCCCTAAAATAAAACACCATTCGCAAGCACAGCGAATTTATGTGTACTCATAAACTCGCTGTTTTCGTCGAATCAGCACAAAACACGCCGCCTTTTGCACAAGTCCTCACCAGTTTGGTTTTCGCTTTGGGTTAATCACATACTTTGGGCTATTTGGCGAAAACAGTCAGATTTCATGTGCGTATCTGCTGTTCTTTTGTACAACTAGTGCGCCATGGACGGCGCACCTTGTAGAGAAGTTTTGTGAAAACAAAACTTCAAGTAACGAAATTACACGATGTAATTTCGTTACACGAAAACTGACAAATCTGCGAAAAACAAACTGTCAGGTTCCGCCGAATTCGCCCAAATTTGCAGCTCAACTCAACGCGAAACCTGAAGTTTACTGCGGAAAATTTTCGCCGGTTAAATCTTGAAAAGCTTTTTCTGTTGGGAATCTTTCCTGTGCTTCTGCAACTACTTTGCGGATTTCCGAAGGTTTTCCGTTTGTTTTAAGATATTCAACATAGCCTGTGTAATAAACTTTTAAATTTGAAACAAGAACTTTGTCTTTAGGCATATATTCAAGGCAGTCTAAAGTTGTTTCAATGGCTTTTTTGTATTCTTTCTTGTTATAAAGCAGATTGCTTTCTTTTACGGTTACGCTTCTGTAAAGTTTGAGGATGTCTGTTTTTGAAAGAACATTTGCATCCAGTTCAGAAAACAAAAGCTTGCGTGCATCATCAAATTTCTGTGCATCAATAAATTTAACTGTCAGATTATTTGTCAGCATAAGCCTGAAACGGATGTATTCGCCGTTTTGTTGTGTAACGCCATAATTTAAAGAAGTTGCCAGCGCGTCATAACCAATCTGGTAGTCATCTGTTTTTTCTGCTGCATTTACAGCGGCAAGATATGTATTATTTAAAAGAGCACGTTTATTTTGTGTCTGCGGCAAATCCTGAATCCATTTAAAAGATTCTTCGTAACGGCCTTTTTTGTTGTTTTCCCGCGACATGTAGCTTGAAAGGTTTGTCAGTGCAGATGTGTAGCTGTTTTGACCAGATTCATCATCACGAAGAATGTTCAGAATATATGCAAGATTTGTAGCTTCAATGTATCTTTTCTCTTTTGTTTTGATGAAAACATCATTTTGAACAACAAGCGCAAGCAGTTTTTTTATTGGAATGTTATCAAAAAGCTTGTATCTTCCAGGTGCAACATAAGTAAAACCTGTAGATTTTCCAAAATTTGACTGAAATTCTTTTTTGCTTCCCGGATCAAAACCGTAAAAATTGGTTGTTTCAACAAAAACATCTTTGGAATCTATCAAGGCTTTAATTAAAACGTGGTCGCTTGTTTCAATCGGCTCGCAGGCAATTCCACACCTTGTCAATAAAGCCGCATAAAGCAAAGATGCGCTTACGCAGTCATAAGTCTGTGTATCTTTCAAATCTGAAAAAATAAAGCTGTTTTTGTTATAGCGACGCAGGAAAATTCGGTGCATCTGCTGATTGATTGTGTCTGCCAGCAGATACTGTGATTCATATGATTTATCTTCAAAAACTTCTGGAGCAACTGCGTTTGCAACTGCTTCGTCAAAAAGTTCTGCCTGTTCTTCATAAAATGCAAGCAGTTCATCTTTGCGGTCATTATTGCTGCTCACAGTTATAAAAGCTTCAATCAGTTCTCTGTCTGTATATTGAGAAAAGTCTGAATCAAGCAGTTCCTGAAATTCCGGTGATATTGTACACACAAGCTGCATTGTGTCTTCGTAAGAACCAAGGTCTGCCTGTGTGCAGAAAATT
Organism: Treponemataceae bacterium; assembly: GCA_045627325.1. Taxonomy (GTDB): domain Bacteria; phylum Spirochaetota; class Spirochaetia; order Treponematales; family Treponemataceae; genus UBA1240. The sequence goes on from JAZQNK010000070.1 coordinate 5,645, forward strand.
GCCTGTGCAAAAGTTAAAAAAACAGTTAAAAAACAGCAGATTTTACGTGTATGTTTCATATGCGTTTAAACATCGGCACTCATCAAAAGTTTCTGAAAGCGTAAAAATTGATTTTACATTTAGAGCCGTTATAAGTGGTTTTATATTCTTTTGTCCTGGAATTCTTCAAATTATCGTGTGAATGATTCGAAAGCGAAATATTTTTTCTTGACATGGAAAAAGCGTGAGTTATAATAAAGTTGATTCTATATGAATTAACACTAAAACAACGGAGAAAAAAAATGAAAAAAAAGCTTGGTATTTTTCTTGCAATATTGTTTATGGCAGAATTTGCTTTCTGCAAGGAATTTAAAGTCAGTTCTTTTTACAAACCTGTTTACAAAGCTGCAACAGAAACTTTTTTTAAGGTTGGCGATATAGTCGTAGACGAAAATAACAATCCTGTTGCCGTTATTTTCAAAGGTAATAAACTTGCCAGAGACACGGCTCTTGGTGTAGCTATCGTTCAGAAAGAAGATCTTGAATGGGCACTTGCAGATGCAGCTGGTTATGCTGAAAAAGTTCATGCCATGATAGAAGATAAAGCATCCGGCAAAAACGGTCACTTGAATGCTGTTTCTTTTTATAACGAATTTGAAAAATGGGGCGATGATATTGAAAATTATCCTGCATGGGCTTATGCAAAAAACTATAATGAAGGCGGCTTAGGTGACTGGTTCATTCCTTCAATTGAAGAATTCAATCTTTTGATGGAAGAAAGCGAGAAAGTAAATTCTGCACTTAATTATATTAATGCACCGTTGTTCTTGGACAAAACTTACTGGACAAGCAATGTTGCAAAAGTTAACAGCGAAAATGCTTTTTATTTGAATTTCAAAAAAGGAAAAACTGTTGCTGTTCCAAAGTCAGAAAAGAAATATGTCTGTCTTATAAGAGAATTTAACATCAGCAACGAAAACAAAGGAAACTGACAGATAAGTCTTAATCTGTAGAATAAGACGAAAAAGCCCCCGGCAGATGCTGAACTTCTGAAAGTGAGGTTCAAGGTCTGGCGGGGGCTTTTTTATAAAAATCTGTACAGAATCTTTATGTGCTGTTTTGCTCAGATTATCGTTCTGTTACTGTGCCGTCTGTGTGTGCAACAAAAACAGTCGGAATGTTTTTGCAGAAAAAGCCGTTTTCAACAACACCAACAATTGTGTTTATTTTTGCTTCCATTTCTGCTGCATCTGGTGCAGTTTTCCACAAAAGGTCAAGAATAAGGTTGCCATTGTCTGTAATTACAGGACCGGCTTTTTTTACGCCCTGGCGTAGTGTGCATGTTGCACCGAGTTTTTCAAGTTCTCTGATTACAGGCACACGTGCTTCTGCAATGATTTCGACCGGCAGTGCAAAAACAGTGCCGATTGAAGAAACATCTTTTGACTGGTCTGCAACAATTACAAAACTGTCTGCATTGTATGCAACGATTTTTTCAAGCAGAAGTGCTGCACCGCCGCCTTTAATAAGCTGTTTTTTTGGGTTTATTTCATCTGCACCGTCAATTGCAAGGTCCAGGTGTCCGCCTATTTCTTTTGCATTCATAGAAAAAACCGGAATGCCAAGATTTTCGCATGCAATTGTTGTCTGAAAACTTGTTGCAACTGCGGAAATATTTTTCAAAGTTCCGTCTTTTATGCGTTCTGCCAGACGTTCAACTGCAGGCATTGCTGTTGAACCTGTTCCAAGTCCGATTTTCATGCCGGAAAAAATACGTTTTTGTTCAATAAGCTGGTCAATTGCAAATTTGCCAACTAAAGCCTTCTGTTCACTCTGTGTCAGAGTCTTGTTTGTCATAAGGAACTCCCGTAAAAAGCTCAAAATGTGCCTTTGCTTGTCTTTGAATCATGTCAAAAGAATTTGCCGTGTTGCAGCCTGCCCTTTCGGCACGCACAAGTAATGGATTTTGTTGAGGATTATATGTGCAGTCAAAGACATATTCATTGCCTGTAAATTCATAAAATGGAATCGGGTCATAAACAGTGTCGAGACCGCTGAAACGCATGATGTCTGCGTTTTCTGCCTTTGTTTGAATGATTAAATCAGCATAATCACTGAGTTTATCTATGGATTCTTCTGTAAGCGAAGAATATTTAAAGCCATACATTTCTGCAATTTTTTTTGCCTGGCTGACCGGGTTATTGAAGACGCAGGCTTTGCCGCGCAGCGATTTTACGACAAATCCTGCTGTTCTTGCTTCTGAACCGGCTCCAATGATTGCAACTTTTAAACCGAAAAGATTTTTTCGTCCGATGAATTCGCAAAGTGTTTCAGTTAAAGCTTTTACACAAAAGTTATGGCCGCTCCACAGGTCGTTTTCGCGAACGATGGAATCGCATGTTGATGAATATCCTGCATTTTCATCAATTGTTGGAACAAAGTCTTTTACAGAATTTTTAAAAGGACTTGTAATGGTTATTGCCTTAACAGAAAGCTCTTCTGCAAATTCAATTGATTCTTCAATTTTTTGTGCTCTAAGCGGAATGAAAATATTGTTCATGTTGTGAGCTTTGTATGCTTCGTTATGAATTTTGGGACTCAACGTATGAAGCATAGGATAGCCTGTAACTGCAAAAACATTTGTTTTGTCGTCAATTGAATTGAAATTATAAATTTCAGAAAGAGAAATAGGATCAATGCCGCCATGCGGATGCTGTTCATCTAAAAGTTCGCGCGGCAGCGTATATGTCAAAAGAGAATGAAGTTTTGTAGCAAGAATGCGGCTTGGAAGTGCAAGCTGTCCTCTGACGGCAATAATCTGGTCGAATTCTTCGAGCTGTTTTGCCTGATGAAAAAGCTGCGTAATGTCAGAAAGGTTTCTTGGTTCATATGAAATTTTTGGAATTTCAAAACCTGCAACACGCAGTTTATTGATTCTTTGATAGAGATTTCCTATTGGCTCTTCTTTTATATAAGAGCTTCTTATTATGCGCGTGCCAAATGCAAGTGCTGCGTCTTGAATGCTTGGAACATTAAAATCTGATTCAATATCAATGTAAGCAAAGTTTTTGCGGCTGTCTTGATTTGCAAATGCAATGCCGCGTGCAAAAAGCACTGTTCTTGCAGCTTCTCCGTCTGTAAATTTTCCGCCGTTTATGACACGCCGTATGCTCAAAATACATGGAATTTTTGCAAGTTCCGGGAATTTTCTTATTTGAAGCCGCTCGTCCGGGTTTAAATAATCTGCGCGAAGTTCTGCTACATCAATCCATTTGCGGTATTTGTCTAGAATCGTCAAATTTTCTGCAAGTGTTGAACCTGTAAGGCTTAAACAGACTTTTGAGCGCATCATAAACTTTGCTCCATAAAATAAAAAATGAACCGTCTGCAAATTTCTATATTGCAAACGGTTTTGCTGGAATTTTTCGTCTTAATGTATAAAGGCCAGGGAAAAAATTTATTGCCTTTGCCTTAAAACATTTTTCAAAGTCTGCCCGAAAACTGCTGTTCCGGGCATTTTTCAGTTTTTAGTCTTCTTTTGCACGAACTGTAATCTGTGCAATTTCTTTGCCTTCAACATAAAGGATAAGCACAGTATTTTTTGAAACGGCATATGGAATCGTCAAATTGCCGCCCATATGTGTAAATTTTACGATTGAAGATGCATTTCCACCAGAAGGCGGCAGAGCCATCAGTTCCATTTTTAATGGGTATGCATATTCCGGAAGTGTCTGCTTGAATATGCCATAAACTGTTGAACCTAAACCTTTTGAAGCAGGAAATCCGATGACGGCTTCTACACGGCTGTTTTTTGCAAGGACTTCACCTGCAATTGGCATTTGAGAAATAACCTGCGGTTCATTTCCTTCTGCTTCGCCTGCTGAAAAGTCAAAAATCAGGCTGGTTGAAGCCATTTTGCTGTAAATGTCGCGAAGTGAAAGCGAAACAATGTTTGGAACTTCTATTTTTGAATTTTCAGGACCGCGGCTGACTACAAGCTTGAGTGTAATCGGGTCTGTAATGCTTGTGCCTGCCGGAGGATTTTGAGAAAGAACAGTGCCTGCTTCTGCTGAATTATATTCATAAAGCGGTTCTGACAAAGTGATGAGCGGTTTTGACATTGCCGTAAAAAGTGTTTTCAAATGACTTTTTACGTCATCAACATTCCAACCTTTAAAATCTTCAACTTTATCAACTACAGTGCCGCGGCTGACAGTAAGATTAATGCGCTTGCCTGCTTTTACGATTGAACCGGCGATTGGGGTCTGGTCTAAAATCATGCCTTTATCGTCAGGGTTGTCTGAATATCGAAGAATAATTTTTGGATAAAGCTCTTTTACCTGCATTTCAAGCAATGCTTCGTTAAGGTCTTTGCCGACAACCTGCGGAACCATAACTTCTTCTTCGCCTTTTACAGATGCAAAGAAAACTGCAACGCAGATAAGTCCCATGAAAACAATTACAAGAACTGCATAAAGAAAAAAAGCAGGTCCGCTTTGCTGCATTTTTTCTGCTGCATCAGAAATACTGATGCCAAAAAATGATTTTTTGTTTTTCATATTTATCCTTATAAAACGTTGCTTAAAACTGTTCTGCAAATGCTTTTTGTTCTTTGCAACGCAAGCTTTATAAAATGAATAACCGCATTCTGCTGTGTTATTCTAATTTGTGGTTTCATTATCTCCAAGCATATTTTAGAGACAGATTTTTATGTTCAATTTTGGTTTTGACCGCAGACCGAACCAATAAAATTGCGAGCGCCGTTCATGAAATCTTTCCAGTTCATTGCTTTTTTGGCCTGCCACTGCAGATTCTGCACCACAAGTACACCGTTTCCTGTTTTAAAAAAGATTCCGTCTTTTTTATTTGAGTCCAGGACTGTTCCCGGTGCTTTGTCTTCAAAAATCAGGTCTCCATTATAAACCGAAGCTCTGTGAATTATAAGCGGAGTTCCGTTTGCTGTTGTGCATGCACCGGGCCATGGTTCAAAAGCCCTGATTTTTGCACATATATCTTCAGCTGAGTCATTCCAGTTTATGGCAGAATCTTCTTTTTTGAGCATGCCGAAATATGTTGCATTCTCTTCTTTCTGCACTGTTTCTTCTGCTGTGCCGTTTTCAAGTTTATCAAGGACGCTTAAAAAAAGACTGCCGCCTTCTTTAGAAGCTTTTTCCAAAATATCATCTGCATATTCCGTGCCGTTCAAAGCAAAACGTGTCTGCACGAGAATATTTCCGCTGTCCATTTGCGGTGCAAGCCGCTGCACCGTAAAGCCTGTTTCTTTGTCTTTATTCAGAATTGCGGCAGGTACAGGTGCACAGCCCCTGTAAAGAGGCAGCAAAGACGGATGAAGGTTAATTCCACCCATTGGAAACAGAGCCATAAATTCGGGTTTGAAAATCTTGCCGTAAGCAAAACAGACAAGAATATCTGGTTTTAGTTCCTGAACGGCTGAAATGATTTCAGAAAGTTTTTGAGGCTCAAACAATGGAATTGCAGTCTGTCCGTTCTGAATCCGTTCCTGGTTGATTGAATTTAATGCCTGTGCAACAGGTGTGCTTACAAGTTCTTTGCCGCGTTTTTGAGCAGCAGGCGGGTTTGTTATAACACCGACAACCTGATGTTTCTGGCTGTGAGCAAGTTCAATTAATGGAGTTGCTGCAATTGCAGGGCTGCCTGCATAAATAATCTTAAGCATTCGGCGATGCTCCGCCTTTTTTTGCAAGTTTTGCCTGAAGCTTTGCCTGTTTTGCTTTTTTTTGTGCAAGTTTTGCTTCGCGGCGCTGAGCGCGCTTTGCAAACTGTTCTTCAACTTTCTTTTTAAAGTCGGCATCGCCTTTGTCTATATAAAGAATGCCGTCAAGGTGATCATTTTCATGCTGAATAATGCGTGCCAGAAGGCCTTCTGCTTCAAGAACAAATTTCTTGCCGAATTCATTCTGTGCTTGAACAGTAACTTTTTCAGGGCGCATGATTTTTTCATAAGTTTTTGGAATACTCAAGCATCCTTCTTCGTAAGGAACAAGCTCAGGAGACGTTGCAATAATCTGAGGATTTATAAAAACACGGCGGACATCATCATCTGCAATTAAAACAAAAAGCCGTATTGATCTGCCGACTTGAGGACCTGCAAGTCCGACACCATCGGCTGCAATCATCGTTTCAAACATTTCGCTGACAAGAGTGCGCAAATCATCTGTAAATTCTGTTACTGGTTCTGCTTTCTGGCGAAGAACCGGGTCGCCCAACTGAACTACTTCCATGTGTTTTATAGTATACAAAGCTTTGACTTGCGTCAATCTTACAAACTTTTCTAATAGAAATAAAAACAGAATTTATAAGCAGCCAGAATCTTTAAAGGCTGTCATTTGCGGCAAAGCTGCTTCTCTAGAAATATTCAGCTGTTTTTAGTAAAATGTTCCGAAACGTTTTTATGAAAAGCAGATTTTCAAATATTTTTGTATTTTTACTTTTTCTCTTTGTTTTCAGTCAGTTTTCAGCCGGCATAAAAAATTGTCAGAAAGACTTTTATCTTAACGGTGAAATCCGCTCTGTAATTCAGGCAAACAGCCATGTTCAGGATTTTTATGTTCAAAAGCAGACTGAATATTCAAATTTGATAAAAAGCGTAAATATTGAAAGTAAAAACAAAAACTTTGAAAATAGCATTTCAAGGCAGTTTTTAAGCTGCACAAAATCAAGGCTCCTTACATTTGTTTACAGTTCATATGAAAATGCACATTTTATGCGACTAAAATGTCTTTCAAAATTTAAAAAGGCTGTAATAAAACTTCAAACTTTCATTTAGATATTTTCATTTATCAAACCTGCTGCCGGTTTTCTGTAATCTGCCGCCGGCAGCCGAATCAACTTTAAATCATATTTTGCATTCTCGATTTTTCAAAAGCTTTTACGCAGCGTGTTTGTCTGTGTCTTTTGGCGTGTTCAAAATCTTGTTTTTTGAGAATGTGTTCTGTCTTGCAAAAGTCAGTTTTTAAAATTTTTTATGGAGAAATAAATGAGTTTACCTTTAGTAATCAGTTTTGTAGTTTTTTGCGCAATTGTTGCTGTCTGTGCTTATTTCTGGAGCTAATGACCTGCATTCATTTGTGAAAATTCATTTTCAATGATTAATTAACACCCTGGTGCAATGTGCCCGGGGTGTTTGTTCTTTAAAAGCCTGAAATTCGAGTTAAAAAGCATTGCAGTCAGGTCTGTATCTTTCATTTTAATGCAGTGCGTTATGTTTTTTGAAAGCAGGCGCTGAATTTTCTGTGTGAATAAAAAAATAGCGGTTTAATTCGTTGTGCCGCAATAAATTAAACCGCTGCAGTTAGTTTCGGAAAAGTTCCTGAAAATTTCAATTTTTAGAACTGCCGTTGTGTTTGTCAATCAGTGCAAGAAAATCTGCTGCATCTTGTTTTGCTGTTTTGATAAAGCTGTTGTCTTCAACTTTGCCAAGAACTGCAAAACGTTCTTTCTGGTTTCTGTAAGTGCATGCTCTGAAAACATTTGTATAATCTTTAAGCTTGGTTTTGTATACCTGTTCTTCAATATATGCACTTATTGTCCGTGCTTCGCTGCATGCAAGGTTCCAGACGTTTGCATTTAAATCGCTGTAAACAAATTTTAAGATTTCAAGTGCTGCAAGGGATGCATCTTCTTTATAGCTTTTCCATGCTTCATCATATGCATCATGCAGTTCCGTCCAGTTTTTAAATGTGCCGAGAACCAGTTCCTGCCTGATTTGTTCAAAGCGTTTTTCTGGAATAAGCTGGCCGCCAAGGTTTATCCAGTTTAAATCTTTGCGTGTCGTTTTTGTTTTGCATATGGTTTCAAAATCTGTTTCGGTTTCTTCAAAATATGCTGTCAGTGTTTTTACTGCAAACATAATAAGCATTTGTCTGTATGCGTTATAGGCCTCGGCTGTTTTTATGATATGGACCGCACGTTTAGAGCGTTCCATATTTTCGCCCGTTATCGTAAGTTTCTGTACGACTTCCTGTTTATTCTTAAGATAGCTTCTGCCTCGTGCCGCAATCTTTTCCACATCTTCAGGCATATTTTCTCCAAGATTCCGGTAAACGGCTTTACCTGTCCATTCTTCAAGAAGCTGCATTGCTTTTATGATTTCCTGTGTTGTGTCTGGTGCAAGATAATCAGACACAATGTGCTGAACTTTGTATACGCGTTTATCTCTTGTCTTGTATTTCCAGCTGTTGCGTTCAAGCGCATACATGTTATACATCCAGTAATAAGCCGGCATAACTTCAATATGATTTGCCTGTGGATTTTCAATTACCATTGAAAAAGGCAGCGGAATGTTCAGCTCGTTAGGATAATTGCCTTTTGTAATAAGCGTGTAGCTTGCAAAACGGCTGTTATGTTTTAATGTGCTCGAAAGACCAGGCCAGAAACCGCGGCCAGCAATAATTTCGCCGTCGTTGCCACGGCTGTTATGGTTTGAACCGACTGTTGCACCTGCCGCCATGTTTGATTGACCCATAATTAACGACGCAATCAAAAATGAGTTGTTGTGGTGCTGTTCATGTCCAGGGAAAACAAGATTGTTTAAAACTTCGCAGCATGAAATTGTTGAATTGTCGCCAAGAATTGAATGTATGAGTCGTGCACCGTATTTTAAGTTTGAATTGTTGCACATTACAAAACGCACGGCTTTGCAGCCATAGAAAATCCGGCAGCCATAGCCGATTATTCCGTTTACAAGTTCAACGCCTTCGCCAATCTGTGTATCGCTTTTTTCGTCAGATTTTATCGTAAGATTTTTTAACTTGTTTGCGCCTTTTATGTATGCGCTTTCTCCAATGCAGACATCTTTTATGATGTGGCAGCTTTTTATTACAGTGTTGCTGCCGACTGTGCTGTAAAAACCTCTCCGCAGGTCATAAGTTTTGTTTGTCAGGTCAAAAAGAGCCTGCATTAATGCTTTGTCATCACGATAGATTGTCCAGATATATGCATCTGCACAAATCATGTCGCTGAACGGCAGCACTTCCCTTCCGCCTGCTTCGTTCAAAGGCTGAATCCAGACACGGACAGATTCATCTTCGTCTTGTTTTATGATTCCGTTTCCGAATTTTGAATGGTTTGTCGTATCCATTTCGTCAATACGGTGAAGAATGACATTGTTTCCGATTACATAATGAGAAACATAGCTGCAGTTGTGTACTGCACAGTGGTTTCCAATGTCGCACGAAATTATGCAGCTGTTACTGATTCCTTCGTGTACAGTAAAGTCATGGTAGCGTAAAAGACCAGAATCTGTGTCACCGATGCGGACAAGCCCGAAAAATGAATTGTTTTTTATGGAAGCAGGTTCAAAAATGTCTGTAACAAGCACTTTGCTCCAGTCAGAAGAAGTATTGCCGTTTGCTTCAAGAAGTTTTATCTGTTCTTTTGAAAGCGGATGATATTTGTCAATTGAACAGCCCAAAACATTTTTTGTCTGTTCGTTTCGAAGATAATATTCATCTTTGCCATGAGGAATGTATTTTTCTGTTATAAACTGGTAACCGTAATCTTTTGATTCTGAAATGTAATTTACGCTCATATATTGAAGCATAAAGATTTTTGCCGTTTCTGAATAGTGGTAAACCAAAATATATTTCTGGATAAAATTCAAAATAAAGCTTGTTTTGAAAATTATGATTTTGCAGTTTCAGGCTCTGTCTTGAAGCAAAAAGAATGAAAAACAGTAATTTTTTGCAGGAATTTTTCTGTCTGGTTTATAAATTCGAAGCTGGTTTTTAAAGAGAAAAAGCAGATTTCATGTCATAATCTGCATGAAATTTAGTTTTAACATGGAAAAATATGTTAGATATAAAAGCTGAAAAATATCTTTTAAAAAGCACTTTTTTGAAGATTTTTAAAATAGTTTTATATTGTAATTCTTTAAAATACAAATGTTTAATATGGTGCATTTTCAGCGTTGGTTTTAAGGTTAAACCTTTTTGGCTTCATTTTTTATGTTGATTCAGCACTTGACAAAATTAAAAGAAAATACGATGTATAGATATGCAAATTTCGGAATCTACTGCTTTAAGCAGTATCAAACAGTTCATTTCACAGGATGCAATTTCGGCTTTAGAGACACTGTCAAAAGGAATGTCTGATGCTGAAATCAATAGTTCTGCTTGTGTTATAGCCAGCACCTTTGGAGACAACGGTTCTTTTAAAGAACTTGCTTCTGAAGAATCAGAAAACCGCAATGTAAAAGAGTCAAAGCTGATTTCAAGTTTTCATAATAATCTGAATCTTCTTGTTCAAAAAACTTGGGTTGAAAAATCAGATGAAACTTTAAAAGATCAGGCTTTATTCCGCATTACAGAAATTTGTGATGCATGTGCACAAAAATCATATGTTCAAAATTATGACAATTTCCTTTCAATCCTGCAGGATGTTGTTTATTTGATGTTTGGTGCTCAGTCAAAGAAAGATGACTTTTTGGAATATGCTTTTCGCATTGATCCTGGTTTCGGCATTTTCTGGTGGTATATTTCGAATCTTCCTCCCAAAGCGGAATGCTCTGATAATAAATGCCGTGTTGTAATGTTGCTTGGAATGTATTTCCTTGCAAATTATTAATTAAGATTAATTTACAGCCGGAACAAAGCGTTCCGGTTTTTTTTTAGACCCGGAAATAAGCAGGAACAGCAGGCTGCAGGTTATGCCGAAAGCCGTGTTCTTTTGGATTCAGGAGAGTTTTTATGGATATTAAAAAGATTACAGATTCGCTTCGTGAAGGTTCTGGCAAGCTTGCACTTCAGACTGCAGCACAGAAAAATGCTGCATTGCTTGCTGTTGCCGAAGCACTTGATAAAAACCGCAAAAGCATAATTTCTGCAAATGCAAAAGACATTGAAGCTGCCCGCAAAAACGGTGTGTCAGAATCAATTATTGACCGTCTTTTATTAAACGACAAAAGAATTGACGGCATTATCGATGCTTTGCATTCTGTAATTTCGCAGACAGATCCGATTGGTGAAGAAACCGGCGGCTGGAAAACTCCGAACGGTCTTCAAATCCGTCAGGTGCGTGTTCCTCTTGGAGTTGTAGCAATCATTTACGAAAACAGACCAAACGTAACAATTGATGCGTTCAGTCTTGCATATAAAAGCGGCAATTCAATATTGCTCCGCGGTTCTTCTTCTTCGTATATTTCAAATGTGGAAATTGTACGTGTAATTAAAGAAGCTCTTGCCGGTGTAAAAGGTGGTGTTCCAGAAGCAATTGAACTTGTAGAAGTGCGCGACCACGACCACAGCGATGTTGACCAGATTTTGAATGCCGTCGGCATGATTGACGTCTGTCTGCCACGCGGCGGTAAAAAACTTATTCAGAATGTTGTAATGAATGCACGTGTTCCCGTAATTGAAACTGGAAGCGGTGTCTGTCATCTTTATATAGACGATTCTGCAGATTTAGATATGGCATGCAAGATTGCCGAAAACGCCAAGATTCAGCGTCCAAGTGTCTGCAATGCAATAGAAGGCATTGTGGTTCACAAAGCTGTTGCTGCGGAATTTCTGCCGATGCTCGCAAAGACTTTTGACGGCCGCGTAAAGCTCCATGCAGATGAAGCTTCATATAAGATTTTGTCTGGAGCAGAAAAAACGACAGTTCTTCCTGCAACTGACGAAGATTTTGATACAGAATATCTTGATTATGAATGCTGCGTAAAAGTTGTTGAAAACATTGATGAAGCAATAAGTTTTATCAATGCACACAATACAAAGCACAGCGAAAGCATAGTTACAGAAAGCCGTGCCAACGCAAAACTGTTTCAGTCAAGAGTTGATGCAAGCTGTGTTTATGTAAATGCTTCAACACGTTTTACAGACGGCGGCGAATTTGGGTTTGGTGCAGAACTTGGAATCAGCACGCAGAAACTTCATGTGCGCGGACCAATGGGAATTAAGGCTTTGACAACTACAAAATATCTTATTGACGGCGAAGGACAGACAAGATGAAAACAAAAAACGGAACAAATCCGGCTGAATGTATAAAAAATGCTAAAAAGATTGTTTTGAAAATCGGTTCGAACACTCTTGCAAAAAAAGACGGCACAATAAATTTTGAATTCATGCAGGAATTTGCAAATCAATGCGCATCTTTGATGAATGAAGGCAAACAGATTGTAATTGTTTCATCTGGTGCACAGGTTGCCGGTGTTTCAACTTTAGACCGCTGGGCCCGCCGCAAAGATACGCATTACCGTCAGGCATTGTGTGCAATCGGTCAGGTTGAGCTTATGGACAAATGGAGATGTGCATTTGCAGCCCATGACATTCATATTGGTCAGCTGCTGCTTACAAACATTGACTTTACAGATGACCAGCGTACCCTTAACATGCGCAATACACTTTTTACGCTTGTTGACGAAGGTGTTGTTCCGATTATCAACGAAAACGATTCTGTTTCGTTTGCAGAAGGCCGCATCGGCGACAATGACAATCTGAGTGCATTAACTGCAATTGCATGGAGTGCAGACCTGCTCATTCTGTTCAGCGACATCGACGGTGTTTATACCTGCAATCCTAAAGAGTTTAAAGACGCCGTACTGATTGAAACAGTAAAAAACATTGACGAGCTTCGTTCTAGCATTTCGATTGGTGCTACAAACGATTTTGGCACAGGCGGAATGACAACAAAGCTTGAAGCTGCAGAAAAAGTTACTGATTATGGCATTCCAATGGTGCTTGCACATGGCGGAAGAAAAAACATTCTTGAAAATCTGGCTGATGGCAGTGCAAAAGGCACATTGTTTCTTGCTAAATAAAAAATCTGTTTGAAAATATTCAGCTGCATTTAGAATTTCAGTCTGAATGTTTTTATTACATGCTGATGTTTCTAAAAATCAGAAACTCTGCATTTTCAGAGTTTTTCATGAATAACTTAGAAATTTTCTAAAAATCATGTAAAATATTTTTAGAATGTTCAGCAAATATTTGAGAAATTCTCTGTCTGGGGGTAAAACTTATGGAAAAAAGAGTTGGCTGCATTGGTTGTGGTGTTATGGGTGGTGCTCTTATGAGTGCTGTATGTAAAGTTGAAAATACAGAAGTACATATAAGTGATGTCGATTTTTCAAAAGCTGAAAAATTTGCAGCTGAGAACAAGGCAAATCCAGAAAAAACTAACAAGGAAGTTCTTCAGAATTCAGATTTTGTGTTTCTTGCTGTAAAACCAAATTATTTAGCTTCTGTTCTTGATGAAATTTGCGCAGTTCTTTCAAAAGATGAAATAAACAAGAAAGTATTTGTTTCAATTGCAGCTGGTGTCCGCATCAGTACAATCGCAGAAAAACTTGGCGCAAATGCAAAAATCATCAGGGTTATGCCGAATACACCTGCAATTGTAAGCGAAGGCATGATTGCCCTTGCTCCAAATGAAAGCGTTGCCGGTGACGAAATCAGTATGGTTGAAGATTTGCTTGTAAAAGCTGGTTCTGTTCAGGTCGTTCCGGAGCATTTAATGGACGGCATTACCGCTGTTTCTGGTTCTGGACCTGCTTACGGTTATTTATTTGTTGAAGCTTTGGCCGATGCTGCTGTAAAATTTGGAATTCCAAGAAAACAGGCTGTTGTTTTTGCAGCCCAGACCTTAAAAGGTGCTGCTGCAATGGTTCTTGAAACCGGCAAACATCCAGGTCAGCTTAAAGACGAGGTTTGTTCTCCGGCCGGCACAACAATTGAAGCTGTTCGTGTTCTTGAAGAAAAAGGTTTCCGTGCAGCTGTAATAGATGCTGCTGCAGCTGCTTTTGACAAATCGGTTGAATTAAGCAGAAAATAAAACAGCAGAATGCAAGACGGGTGGCTGCAAGTCTTTAAAGCAACCCGTTTTGCGGAATAATTTCAAAATATGAAAAGTGCTGGCTTTCTGCATATAGTGCAGATGCTGAAACAAATTCAACATGATTCTTTTTGGTCAGTTCCAATTTTATAAATTAATTTTTAAGCTCTTTTAACATAATAATTTAAAAAACTTTTTGAAGGTTGCCTCGTTTCTTAGAAATTTCATTTCTTCGTCTGTTTTGTGCTTTGTGTAAAATTGCAATTTTTAGCAATTTCATTTATTATGTGCCTATGAAAATTCTGGTAGTTGGTTCAGGCGGCCGTGAGCACGCCATAAGTTGGAGACTTGCAAAAAGCGGTCAGGTTGATGAAGTTGTATGTGTTCCAGGAAACGGCGGAACAATACATGAAACAAAATGCAGAAATATAGATCCACAGAATTGTGATTATGCAGAAGGGCTTTCTGGAAATGACGCAATTGCACAGATTGCATCGTTTGAGCAGGTTGATTTTGCAGTTGTTGGTCCTGAAGACCCCCTTTGTGCAGGTCTTGCGGATCAGTTGTGGAGTGTTGGAATTCCTACAGTTGGTCCAAAGGCAGCCGGAGCTGCTCTAGAAGGAAGCAAAGACACTGCAAAAGCCTTTATGAAAAAATATGGTGTTGCAGCTGCAAAAAGCGAATCTTTTACAGATCAGGCTCTTGCTGAAGAATATGTTAAAAAACATGGTGCACCAATCGTTATAAAAGCAGACGGTCTTGCTGCCGGCAAAGGTGTTGTTGTTGCACCTTCTGTAGAAGTTGCATTGAAAGCTGTAAAAGATTTTATGCAGGACGGAAAGCTTGGCAATGCCGGTACGAAACTCGTAATTGAAGATTATCTTCAGGGTGTTGAAATTTCTGTTCTTGCAGCTGTTTCTGTAACAAAAGAATTAACCCAGAAAGGCAAATCATGCATTCTGCCGTTTCTTCCTGCACGCGACCACAAAAGATTGAATGATGGTGCAAAAGGTCCGAATACAGGCGGAATGGGCGCTGTTTCTCCTCTTTCTGATGTTTCTGAACAGACAATGGCTCAATTCAATAAAGACATTCTTGAACCGACACTTAAAGGTCTTGAAGCAGAAGGTTTTGATTACCGTGGTTTTATCTTTTTTGGCGTAATGCTTTGCAAAGATGGCCCGAAACTTCTTGAATATAATGTTCGTCTTGGTGATCCTGAAACTCAGGCTGTTCTGCCTCTTATGGACTTTGATTTTGCAGAGCTGTGCAAGGCAATTATAGACGAAGAACAGACAGGTGCACTTAAAGACTTTGAATCAAAATTAAAGTGGAAAAAAGGCTTTGTATGTGCTCCTGTGGCAGTTTCAGGCGGTTATCCGAATGCTTATGAAAAAGGCAAAGAAATTACGCTTAAAAACGGCAATGATACAACAAAAGTGTTTATTGCCGGTGGACAGCAGAAAGGCGGCAAGCTTGTAACTTCTGGCGGTCGTGTTCTTGCAGTTTCTGCTTTTGGAAGCACTTTTGAAGAAGCATTTAAAACAGCATACAGTGCAATGAACGATGTATCTTTTGACGGAATGTTTTACAGAAAAGACATCGGACTTCCTGGTGCTGCAGAATCTGGTGAACTTTAATTAAAGGCTGTTATTTTATAGAAAAGGTGTTTTGGCATTTGTCAAAGCACCTTTTTTTATTCGTGCCGAAAGCTTAGCATCTGCTTTCAAAGAAAATGGAATTGTTCTGTCGGCGTTGTTGATTCAGGATGCAAAGGTAATCCGAAATATAATTTAATTTTTCTGCTTAAAAAATCAGAATAATCAGTGTATACTAAAAGAATGAATGCAATAGATTTATCTGAATATTTGGCTCCAATTATCAAGGTTTGTCCTCTTTGGAAAAATGAAATTCTGCATGCTACAGTTATTGCAAACCCTGCTGCCGGCGGTTTTACCCGAAAAAAAATTGCTTTAGAGCATGAATCTGTTCTTAAAGCAAAAAGCGAAGCTGCTGCAAAAAAGGAACAGTCTTGTAAAGCTTTTTCCATAAATGTTTATGAAACAGAACGGGCTGGTGCGACTGCTTCTTTTATTCAGAAATTCGTAAAAGAAGCTTCAATGCCGGAAAATTTAGACACAAAATATCTTATTGTTACTGCTGGCGGCGACGGCACTTCGCTTGAAGTTCAGACTGCTTTAGTACGTATTGCATTCGATTTGGGCGGAGAATATGAAAATATAATAAAAAACCGCATAACAATGCTCCGGCTTCCTTTTGGAACCGGAAATGATGGTTCTGACGGCTGGTCTTTGGAAGAATCTTTGGAGCTGCTTGAAGAAAATACGCATTTTTCGTGTCAGCGTGCCGTAAAAGTTGATTGCCGTCAGGGAAGCGAAATTCCTGATTTTGAATATTCACATAATGATGAAAGTCTTTCTGCAAATCCTCCGTGGTATGCATTTAATATTGCAAGCATCGGAATTGATGCTTTTATTACGCATATGACGAACAGAACTAAAAGCCATCTGCCAGGAAATTTTTATAAATATTGGATTGATTTAGCGTGTTTGTTTTATGGTTTGAAATATAAATCTGGAATGGCAGAAATTAGGGCATATGACAAAAACGGTGCTGTTATAGAAACACTGAAAACAGGAATTGTTTTTTGCCTGCTTGGCGTGTCTGGACACAGAACTTATGGCAGTCATCAGAAAATATTGCCGGATGACAGAAATGTCTGCATTGCAAAAAAAATGTCATTAATGACAAAAATGCTGCTGAAGGAAAAATTCAAATCAGGAAAACATATAAATCATAAGCTTGCATTTTTGTGTTCTGCTGAAAAGCTTGAAGTTGAATATGACCAGCCGATTCTTGTTCAAATGGATGGCGAAGTTCATCTTGTATGTAAAGAGAATTTTCCACTTACCTTTGAAAGGACGGAATCTGTTATAAGAATAATAGAAAAAGACACTGCTCCTTATTATAAAGGCGCAGAGCGGGTCAATTAAAAGTGAAATCTAAAATCAGTTTTAAATATTTCTGTTATAAAAACTTTTTGCTTTAAATATTTATTTTGGAGGAATTATGCCAGAAAAGAAAACAAAATCAACGACTACAAAGAAAAGTTCCGGTTCGTCTGCAAAAAAAACGTCTGGAACAAAAAAAGGCAAGAAAAAGATAACTTTAACTTTTAAGGAACTGATAATAATTGCTGTTGCTTTTATTGCCTTGTTTATTGCATATCAATATTCGCCTGCAGTTCGTTCTGTTGTCGATTATGTTATTGCAGAAATATTTGTAGAAGAATCTGTGCCTGTTCAAGGCGGTGTATCGATTGGTTCTGTTGATCTGTCGGACGAATATTTACTGCCTGTCTGTCCTGGTGGAAAAGATCACCAGCATCGTGATTTTTCAGGTTATAGTGTCTGTTACCGCGAATCTTATGAACAGGCTGAATGGGCTGCAACTTGTCTTACACGTGAAAAAGTAAGCAAAAAAGCTTCAAGCCGCACTGATAATTTCCGTTCTGATCCTCAGATTGCAACAGGTTCTGCTTCGCCTGATGATTATAAGAGTACAGGTTATGACAGAGGACATCTTGTTCCTGCAGCAGATTTGGCGTGGAGCGCTGAATCTATGGAAGATTCTTTTTATATGAGCAATATGAGCCCGCAGGCAGCAAAATTTAACCGCGGCATCTGGAAAGAACTTGAAGAACAGGTTCGGGAATGGGCAAAAAAATATGGAACAGTATATACTGTTTCAGGACCAATTCTGGAAAAGAAAAAATATAAAACTATTGGTGAAAATAAAGTTGCTGTTCCAGAATATTATTATAAAGTTCTGCTTGCTCATACAGATGATGATAAATGGGAAGCAATAGGCTTTATCTTGCCGAATGAAGATTCCAAAAAATCATTTATTGATTTTGCAGTTTCTGTTGATGAAGTTGAAGAACGCTGCAATATTGACTTTTTTGCTCCTCTCGATGATGAAGCTGAAGCAGTTCTGGAATCTCAATATAATGCGGCTTTCTGGGGCTTAAAATAGCAGATTGAACTATAAAACTGCAGGAATATTAAAACCTGCAAAACTGTTTTTAGTTTGTGTATTTTTATTTCATTTAAATATTTTCAACAGGGCTTCGGGCATTTCCCGAAGCCTTTTTTATGTTCTTTGCAACATTTATGAATATATTGCAATGTTTTTTTTATGTGAAGAAATGCCCTGATGCATGTTTAGTTGATTGTGCGAACAAAATAAAATTAAATAAGCGTTAAATGTTTTTATAATAAAAACAAAAAACAGAAAATATTTCTTGTGATGAAAATAAACATTATTAACTGCAGGCTGTTTTTGTAGTTAATAGAGAATTGACCTGAATTTAAGGATATAAAATGGTTGTTTTGCTTATAAAGCAGATGTTCAAAAGTGTACAGCTGTGTTTTTTTATGCTTCTGTGTATTCCTTTGTTTTATGCGAACTTAATTAAAAAACGGGGCTGCTGGTTTTTGCTGCATAAAATTTAACTGATTCAGGTAACAGATTAAGCTTTTTCAATATCTAAAATTACAAATGTTTCTATTATTTATTGAATATATATTAAAATGTTTCTAGGAAGAAAACAAACAGAAATGCTTTACAAAATGGAATATCTGGCTTAGTGTTTCTTATAGAGAATTCTTTTATGGAGGCCAATGGATGAAAAGATTTGCTGTTTATCTGGCATTTGCTTTGATGTTTATGACGATGTTTGCAAGCTGTGCCATAACTCATACTTACAGCTGAAAATTTTGCCAGAAAGAAAAATGCTTAAGTCTGTTTTTACTGCAGCAGACTTACGCATTTTAATAAAAATTGAATTTTGTAGCATTGAACTGAAAATAGTTCAAGTTTAAGTATTTTATAGCAGTAATTTTTCAATTTGCAAGTAAAAATTACTGTTGTAAAAATAATAGAATCTTTTTAGTTTCTGCTATAAAAACTAAAAAGATTCTAAGCATATCTCAAAACACGAACCGCTTTATTTAAACATGCGCTAGTCAATTTCTTCTGTATATCTTGCAAAATTAAAGACATTGCTAAATGGACAAATCTTCAGGTTCTTCTTTTATATTAATTGAACATTCAATGTTTAAATTCGCCACGAAAGTAACAGATAAATTTAAATATGTCCATAGAATGATATGACTTGAAACGTATTTCTTTCTACTATAAAATAGCGTATCATGAAAATTTCAGAAACAATGATTTCCACACTCCGCGAGGTTCCGGCCGAAGCGGTAATTGCCAGCCATCAGCTCATGTTGCGCGCAGGAATAATGCGTAAACTTGGAAATGGTCTTTTTGTATATTTGCCTTTTGGTTTGCGGGCTTTCCGCAAAGTCGAAAATATTATTCGCGAAGAAATGGATAATATTGGTGCAATGGAATTTAAGCAGCCTGTAGTTGTTCCAGGTGATATTTGGAAAGAATCTGGACGTTGGGAAACAATGGGTGCAGGTATGCTTAAAGCTGTAAACCGTGTTAACCAGGAACTTGTTGTAAGCCCTACTGCAGAAGAAGCATTTACTGCTGTTATCCGCGAAGAACTTTCTTCTTATAAACAGCTTCCTCTTGTAACTTATCAAATTAATACAAAATATCGTGATGAAATCCGTCCGCGTTACGGTGTAATGCGTGGAAGAGAATTCACAATGAAAGATGCATATTCTTTCCATGCAACACAGGAAAGCCTTGATGAAACTTATGAAAAATTTGCAAAAGCTTACCGCCGTATTTTTAAGCGCTTAGGCTTGAGCGTAATTCCTGTCCGTGCTGACTCTGGTGCAATGGGCGGTAACGGTTCAGAAGAATTCATGGTTGAAAGTGTAATTGGTGATGATACTCTTATTCTCTGTCCAAAATGCGGATATGCTGCAAATACAGAAAAAGCTGCCTGTGCAAAAGACACACCGATGACAATTGACGGAAAACCGCAGGAGAAGACAGACAAGCCTTATGGCTCAATTGATACACCGAATGTAAAGACAATTGAACAGCTTTCAGATTTCTTAAAAACAACACCGCAGTCTTTCATCAAAACATTGATTTATCATGTTGTTAACAGTGAGCTTGACCTTTCAAAAGCTCCTGGCTGTGCAGATTTAAAGCGTGTTACAGAAAACGGCGGTGCAAATCCATATTATCCAGACAGCTTCTTTGCTGTTTGTATCCGTGGTGATCTTGATGTAAACGAAGCAAAACTTGCAGCTCTTCTTAAAGCAAGTGAAGTTGAGCTTGCATCAGACGTAGATGTTGAACGAATTACAGGTGCAGTTGTTGGTTTTGCAGGTCCTGTAACGTTAAGTACTGTGCCGGTTATTGCAGATGAAACCGTCATGATGATGCATGACTGTGTTACAGGTGGCTTAAAGAAAGACGTTCACTTTGAACATGTTGAACCAGGCAGAGATTTTACACCTTATATGACAGCAGATGTACGCACAGTTGTTGCCGGCGATAAATGCCCAAATTGCGGTGATACATTCTACAGCAAAAAAGGAAACGAACTTGGTCATATTTTCAAGCTTGGTTACAAATATACAAAAACAATGAACGTAACTTATCTTGACGAAAACGGCAAACAGCAGATTCCGACAATGGGCTGTTACGGCATTGGTGTTGACCGTGCGTTAGCTTCAATTATTGAAGAACATCATGATGACAATGGAATTATCTGGCCAATGTCTGTTGCACCTTATCAGGTTGCTGTTGTGCCTGTAAAATTTGACGGCGCAATGAAAGAAAAAGCCCTTGAAATTTATGATCAGCTTATGAAATCAGGCATTGAAGTTTTGCTTGATGACCGCAATGAAAGACCTGGCGTTAAATTCAAGGACATTGATCTGCTTGGAATTCCAGTTCGCATTGTTGTCGGTGATAAAAATCTGCCGAATGTTGAAATTAAATGCCGGAATAGTGCAGATGTAATGTTAGTGCCTGCTGTTGAAGCTGCAGCCAAAGCTGCCGATATAGTAAGAGCCGAACTTTCAAGCTTAAACGCTTAAGTGTTTGCTTTGTTTACACGGCGCTCTTAATGCTGCAGACATATTTGCATTGGCTGCAGTTCATATTAAAAGCTGCTGTTCTGAAAGTTTGTCAGAAAACTTGTAAATAAGTTATTTAAAACTTTCAGGATGGCGGCTTTCTTTTTAAAAGAGGAAATTATGTCTTTTGTTAAACGTTTTTTTATCTGTTTGATTGCTTTGTCTGTGTGCAGCATGTCTGTTTTTGCAGTTCCAGGTGTTGAGTCCATGGTTGATTTTCCCGGCACATTTGTTTATTACCGCGATTATACTTATGAAGATGAAACATACATTGGATTTCTTCAGTATGATGCTGGAACTTATGCTCTTCGATATTTTTCTCCACAGGCACAAAAAGGTGCAAAATCAATTGAGCTTTATATTACATGTGATACAACAAAAGACACTGTTGAAATGACAGGCGAAAAAATTGTTGGAGAAGTTAATCAGATTGATGTTGAAACATTGAATTATCTGCATGATTTGTTTTATGAATTTGCAGCAAGACGCAAGGCTTTAAAGAATTTCAATAAAACAGTCCGTTCAACTGAACAGTATGCACAGTTTGGTGGCGAAGTTCTTATGACTTTTGAACCATATATTCCTATGTTTGGTGTCCGCTCAATAGTTTCTGCTGATAAATCTCTTTTTAAGCTTGTTTATATCGGTATTCTTAACAGCGGAAGTGAATTTACAGATTTTGCCGGACTTATAAAACCAGAAGAGCAGAAGAAAAAAGCTGTTTCAATCAAAAAAAATAAAAAAGCAAAAAAAGCTTCTCTTGAAGAATTTGAGTTTACACTTGATGAACAGTGGACAAAAGACGAAAGTCAGGCAGCTGTTCAGACATGGTGGCTGAATGATAAAAACAATGAAACACTTGCTGTAGCTTCGCCATATTTTGTAAATTTTGCTCCAGATGAAAAATATGCAGCCATGCAGATTGAACTTATTTCTTTGCTTTCTCAGCCTGGTTCATGCGTAGATATGGAATCAGTTGCAATTTCTCAAAATGATGAATATATCCGCATTGATGCAAATGTTGCACAGGAAGATAAAACAGTCAGAAGTATCAGCACATTTTATAAGATAAGCGAAAATGAATATTTTGCATTTGTTGTTTCTGCAGACGAGCAGATTTTTATGAAAAATGAAAAATATTTCAAAAAAATTATAGATTCTGTTGTTCAAAAAAAGGATTAACAATGAATTCCGGTTTTTTAAAAGTCTTTATGGGTGGAGACATTTTTTCTGATGCTGGAATTGATGTTGTTGAACGGAAATTAAAAAAACTCCGGGAAGAATTTTCCATTGATTTTGTAATTTACAACGGTGAAAATGCTTCCGGTGGAAACGGTCTGCTTGAACCTGATGCAAGACGTATATTTGCAGCCGGTGTTGATGTAATAACAGGCGGGAATCATATTTTTGAAAAAAGAGATAATTATCCGTTTCTTGCTTCGGAAAAGCATGTACTGCGCCCCGAGAATTATCCTAAAGGTTTAGGCTGCCTTATTGAAGGTGCAGAAGAAACGCCCGGACGCGGTTTTGCTTTTTTTGACTGTGCAGATAAAAAAATTGCAGTTCTTAACCTGCAGGGCCGCGAATCAATGACGGCATTGGACTGCCCTTTTAGGGCAGCTGCAGAATGTGCAAAACAGGCTGCAGAACAAAATGCGCCGCTTTTTATAGATTTTCATGCAGAAGCAAACGACGAAAAAGAAGCTCTTGCGCTGTTTTTAGACGGAAAAGCGGCTGCATTGTGCGGCACACATACGCATGTGCAGACAGCCGATGAAAGAATTTTGTCAAAAGGAACAGCTTATATTACAGATTTAGGCATGAGCGGTGTGGCAGATTCTGTTATTGGAAGCGATGCAGAAATTGTAATAAAGCGTAATTTAACACAGGTTCTCTATAAAATGGAAAATGCGGTTGGTGAAAGTGTAATTCAGGGTGCGCTTATTACGGTTGATTTAAGCACGAACAAAGCCGTTAAAATTGAGCGGATTCAATATTAATGATGCATAAAAAAGCTTTGAAAATTGCAAATTCAGAGCTTTTTAAAGCATTAAAAGCATATACAGGTTTGTTTTGAGCAAAGGACTTTCGGTTTTTTATAAAGCATTTGAAACACAAATAGAAAAAATAACTCAAAGTATGCAAAATGGAGCAGAAAAACCTTCGCTGCTTTTGCACGCATGCTGCGGACCGTGCTCAAGTGCAGTTTTGGAAAAACTTGCAGACATTTTTAATATTACGATTCTGTTTTATAATCCGAATATTTATCCTCAAAGTGAATATCTGCGGCGAAAAGAAGAACTTGAACGTTTTGTTGTTGAATTTTTAACTGAAAAAGCACCGGAAGTTATAGAAATTGCGTATAAGCCGCAGGAATTTTATGATGCGGTAAAAGTTGTGGAAGGTTTTGAAAACATGTGCGAAAAAGATGAAAGATGCCGCATGTGTTACAGGCTGCGTTTAATGTGCTGTGCAAAAGAAGCCTTGATGCGCAATTTTGATTATTTTACGACTACATTGTCAATAAGCCCGCACAAGGACGCTGCAAAAATCAATGAAGAAGGCAAAAATGCCGAAATTTTTTTGAAAAATCTTGAAAAATGCAGAAAAAAAACGCCTGAATATCTGTATGCAGATTTCAAAAAGAAAAACGGTTTTAAACGTTCGCTTGAACTTTCGGAACAGTATGGTCTTTACAGGCAGGATTATTGCGGCTGCGTTTATTCGTGCAGAATGTCCGGCAGCCTGAAAGAAAATTGAAAAACTGCGCAGAATGCTTTTTAAAAGTTTCTTTTGCCGTTATAAAAGGTCCGGTGGTTGAAAAGAATGCCGGCTCTATAGTAAAATTACCAAATAATATGGAGGATATATGAAAAGAGTAATTTCTCTCGCTGCTGTTTTGACATTGGTTTTTGCGCTGGTTAGCAGCTGTTCAAAGTCAAATACTAAAGCAGACTACATTTTGGCAACAGGCGGTACAAGTGGTACTTATTATCCTTTTGGTGGTGCCATTGCCAACATCTGGAACACAAAAGTTGAAAACATGAATGTAACAGCACAGGCAACAGGTGCTTCTGCTGAAAATCTTCGCCTTATCAATAAAGGCGATGCAGAATATGCAATCGTTCAGAACGATGTAATGGATTATGCATATAATGGAACAGACTTGTTTGCCGGCGAAAAACTTGCAAATATTATGACAATCGGTACTTTGTACCCTGAAGTTGTTCAGATTGCTGTTTCAAAAGACAGTGGAATTAAATCAATTGCAGATTTTAAAGGCAAACGCATTTCTGTTGGTGATGCTGGTTCTGGTGTAGAATTCAATGCAAAACAGATTCTTGAAGGTTACGGACTCACATTTGATGATATTAAAAAATCAAATCTCTCATTCAAAGAATCTGCTGAAGCAATTCAGAACGGCACATTGGACGGCTGTTTTATTACAGCTGGTGTTCCAAACTCAGCTTTGCAGGAACTTGCATTTACTGCTGGTCTTATTCTTATTCCAGTTGACGGTGCAGCAGCAGATGCAATTTGTGCAAAATATGGCTATTACACACAGACAACAATTCCTGCCGGTACATATAAAGGTACAGACACAGATACAGCCGCTCTTGCTATAAAAGCAACTTTGGCTGTAAATGCAAAATTGGACGAAGCAACAGTTTATGAAATGACAAAAGCTTTGTTTGAAAACCTTACAGAACTTGGCAATGCACATGCCAAAGGCAAGGAAGTTTCAAAAGAAGCTGCAGTTACAGGTGTTTCTGTTCCTTTCCATCCAGGTGCAGCAAAATATTTCAAAGAAATTGGTTTAATGAACTAATTGAAAAGAAAATTTTCAATTCTTATTTTAATAATTCTTTTTGCAGGTGTAATATTTTTTACACCTGCCATTCCTGTTCTTGCAGTCAGCAATAGAAAAAATCCAAAACAAAGCTTTTATTCTTATGCCGGTTACAAGACAGGTTTTGTTATCAGTTATACACATTCGGTAAATAAAGGGCGTGTACACGATTTTTATGCAGTTACCGAAAATAATAAACTACTTCTAGACAGAACCATTTTTGTTTCTTACGGCGCAGGCATTCCAGAACCAGAAGAAACGCCGGGTGCAAAGTTTATGGTTTTAGAAAATGGTTATGAAATCAGCAATCTGAACAGAATTGTTCCAAGGCTTATGATGGCTGTTGGAATTGTTGCTGATCACGGGCTTACGCTTTTTCAGCATGGTGAGGCTTTTGAATATCCTTTTACGGATTATTTTGCACCGCAAACAAGCATTATTTTGGAAATAAAGCGGGTAAATCTCGCTGAATATATACAAAAACATATGGAAGATTCTAAAAATTAGTAAAATTGCATTTTTAGAGATGCCCATTGTTGATATTTCAATTAAAAAGGAGAACACATGGACGATTTAGAAAATGAAGTTCAGCCGTCTTCTGGTGTTGTAGAAGATATTCTTCCTACAACAAACGAAGAAGAAATGAAAAATCTTATGAAAGATTTAGACCGTGAACAGGCTTACCGCGAGCACAAATGCTGGCGGCAGTATATTACTGTTGTAGTTTCTGTTATTTTTGTATGTTTTCAATTATATGCAACTTTATCTGGAAAAATTACTGCACAGCTTTTGCGTGCAACTCATCTTGCATTTGTTCAGCTTCTTGCTTTTTTGCTTTTTCCTGCAACAAAAAAAATGCCAAGAAACACATTGCCATGGTATGACATTGTTCTGGGTGTAATTGGTGCCAGCTGCTGGCTTTATATTGTTGTCAATTTCGAAAGTCTTGTCCGTCGTTCCGGCAATAATACTGTTCTTGATATAGTTGTTGCCATAATTGGAATACTGATACTTTTTGAAAGCTGCCGCCGTATTGTCGGGCTTCCTATAATGATAATTGCCGGTTGTTTTGTTCTTTATGCATTCTGTGGAAAAATTCTTCCGGGATTTTTGCATCATAGAGGTTATTCCCTTCAGCGTGTTGTATGCCATTTGTTCTATAACACAGAAGGAATTATGGGCACTCCGATTGGTGCATGTTCAACATTTATTTTCTTGTTCATTCTGTTTGGTGCATTGCTTGAAAAAACTGGTATAGGTCATTTCTTTATTGATGTGTGCAATGCAATTGCAGGCGGTGCATCTGGTGGACCTGCAAAAGTAGCCGTTCTTTCTTCTGCCCTGCTTGGAACTGTTTCTGGTTCTTCTGTTTCAAATACGGTTGGTTCTGGTTCTTTTACAATTCCAATGATGAAAAAACTTGGCTATAAGTCTGAATTCGCCGGTGCTGTTGAGGCTTCTGCTTCTACCGGTGGTCAGCTTATGCCGCCAATTATGGGTGCAGCTGCATTTTTGATGGCAGAAAGCATTGGTGTTCCTTATGTTACGATTGTAAAAGCAGCAATTGTTCCTGCAATTCTGTATTTTTCAGGCATTTTTATAACTGTTCATCTTGAAGCAAAAAAGCTTGGCCTTAAAGGTCTTCCACGCGAAGAACTGCCGAAATTCCTGCCTCTTTTCTTAAAACGCGGCTATATGATTCTTCCGCTGTTTGTAATCATTTACTTCCTTTGTGTTGGAAAAACAGCTGTTTTTGCTGCATTGATGGGCATTGTTGCTTGTCTTGTAATTGGAATTGGTGTTTCAATTGCAGACCTTGCTCAGGGCAGAAAACCGACTTTTGGTTCAAGCGACATAATTGATGTTATGTGTGCTGCAGCAAGAAATATCATCAGTGTTGCAATTGCATGTGCAATGGCTGGAATTATCATTGGAATCGTAACGCTTACTGGCATTGGTTTGAAACTTGGTGCAGGTCTTGTTTCTCTTGCGCATGGCAAACTGCTGCTTACACTCATCTTTACAATGATTGCTTCAATTATTCTTGGAATGGGTGCGCCGACAACAGCAAATTATCTTATTACATCAACAATTACAGCCGGTGCAATCATTACATGTCTTTATGGCAATGCTGATATTCAGCCGATTATGATGCTGCCGGCACATATGTTTGCATTTTATTTTGGCATTATCGCCGATGTTACTCCGCCGGTTGCGCTTGCCGCCATTGCCGGAGCGGCAATAGCAAAAGGCAAGCCGATGAAAACCGCATTAAATGCAACAAAACTTGCAATCGGTGCATTCATTATTCCATATATGTTCGTATACAACCCGCAGATGCTGATGATTGATGCTTCTGCAATGTCTGTTTTGTTTATTTGCATTACTGCATTGATTGGAATGTTCGGCATAAGTGTTGCACTTGAAGGCTATGCATTTAGAGATACTTCTGTTGTGCAGCGTGTTTTATTTGCCCTGGCTGGCTTCTTATGTGTTGTGCCTGAAACAAAAAGTGATATTGTCGGTCTGTGCCTTATGGCAGGTCTGATTATTTATCAGTTCATTAGAAATTCCTGCGATAAAAAAGCAAAAGCTTAATCTGATTCGCAGGTTTAATGATTTTCTGCCCTGCAGCGGGGCAGTTGATTTTGCGCCGGTTTAGTTTTTCTGCCGGCGCATTTTTTTGCAGATTTTTAGATTTGGTTTATTTATAAAGTGAGTTCTGCAAATTCGGCTTCTGCTGCTTCTGCAAGTTTTTCTGCATTTGCAAAAATCTGCATGCCGCGCTGACCTGCGCTTATGGCGACGGCATCAAAGAGAACTGCTGTTTCATCAAAAAAAGTCCTGTATTTTTTCTTCATTCCTAAAGGTGAACAGCCGCCGCGTATATAGCCTGTTAAACCTAAAAGTTCATTCTGTTTTACTGGCGCAATGTCTTTTGAATTTGTAATTGCACGTACCTTTTTTAAATTGACTTCGCTGTTTGCCGGCACACAAAAAACAAAAATCTGCTTGTGTTCATTCCGCATGACGATTGTTTTAAAAACTTGTTCTGGCGGCAGACCGACTTTTTCGGCTGCAGTTACAGCGTCAGAGAAATTTTCATCAAAGTCATAAGATTTTGTTTCAAAAGGAATGTTTTTCTGTTCAAGAATCCGGATGGCGTTTGTTTTCATTTTTGACCTTTTAATATATTTTTGATTTTCATAATTTACAGATTATATGCACAGTTCTTTGGATTATGGAATAAAATTATATGTCCGTATCCAGGTTGACGGCGTTGTTTCTCCTGTCCGCAATGAATAACGTTTAAAAACCAGGGTTTGTGCAGCTTCGTCAACAGTTACAAAAGTCCAATAGCGGATGTCATCTTTGTCTGGTCTAAGAGAACCTGCAACATATTGTGCAAAAGTTCCGTTTGTATCAAAAGACGGTTCATGATTATGTCCGGTAAAAAACATATCAATTGTGTATTCATCTGTTAAATACAGCAGTTTAAGCTTTTCTGCCGGATCGGCAAGCATAAAGTAAGTGTTTCCGTCTGTAAATATAATCGGATAATGAATGAAAACGAATTTGCGCTTTGAATCGGAAGACAGAGCCTGTTCAAAGTTGTTAAGCTGTTTTGTTCCAAGTGTTCCAGAAGCAGAGTCAAGAAAATAAAAGCTTCGGTTTATTGAATTATCTGAAAAATTATAAAACGAAGTGCCGGGCGTTACATAGACAGGCCATCTTGTTTTTCCGCCGTTCCACAGATCATGGTTGCCGATAACGCCGTAAACTGGCGCGTTATTTGTCTGCGATTTTATAAAAGTTATAAATGTCTGGTAAAGTTGATATTGATTTAGTTTGCCTGCTTCTGTCTGGTCACCTAAAGTTGCAACAAAACTTACGGAATGTCCTGCACTTGCTTCCTGAGAAATTGAAGCAGAAATCTGTGTATAAGGCAGAAGAGTTTCGGATTCATACCCGAGATGTAAATCTGAAAAAATCAGAAATGTATATGTTGAATTTAGTGAAGGAGCGGCATAATGTGCCAGATTGGCGTCAATTCTTTCGTCCGGCTGGTTGTCGCTGTAAAACAAGCCGGAATATGGGGTTGAACCGCCACCGCCTCCGCAGGCAAAGAAAAGCATTGAAAATATAGAAATAAATATGAATTTGCAAAAATATTTCATATTGTTACCATTTATAAGAAGCAAAAAGTCTTGCCTGAAAACCTTCCATAGCACCATTTAATGTAAATTGGTCTGTGTATCGCACAACGCCAATTGCACCAACCGAAAATTTCTTTGAAACGTCAAATGAATAACCAAGCATATAATAAGGTGTGCAGAATTCCGGATAATAATATTCATCAAAAGACGAAAGCCGTGCATAAATTTCATGAACATTGAGAAATCGTTTGCGGATGTCTAAAATAAATGCATGATCAATTTTCTGTATGTTTATGTTGTTGTTTCGTCTTGAAACGACAGATGAATTTTTATAGTCAAATCCGTATCCAATTGAAAAGACAAGCGGATTTTCATAATTGGAACTTTTCAATGAAAACAAACCCATGCAAAGATAATTTTGCTCTGAAGCTTTATATTTAAACAGTTTTGAATAATGAAAAGTGTTTTTTATTGAAAAATCGAATCTTCTGCTTGTATAAGGCGAAAGCAAAACACTTGTTGCTGCATTAAAAAAAGAATCGTTTATGCTTAAACCGGAATCGGAAATAAAGTCTTCATCTAAAGTTTTTCTTAATGTAAAAGTGCCTTCTAAAGGTGTTTTTATTGTTGTAGTTTTCTGGTAACCGCCGGAGAAAGAAAGACCTTCGCCCCAGTAACCTGCAGCAAAAATATAAAATGAGACAGTAAACATAGAAAAAACAAGAAAAAGTTTTTTCATCAATTTGCTGCATCCTCCTGTAAAGAGGGCAAAACTTTTAAAAATTTAAAGATTCTGCCAAAAAAGATAAGATAAAAGACAAGCTTAGTTTAGCACAATTATGTTAGCTTGTAAAACAAGGTTTCAGGTTAAAGCATTTTATTCAGGCTTAAGGCAGCAGGCTAAAAATTGAAAATTTTTAGTATTATCAAGAATAAAATCTCTTTCCATAAAAATACAAGTAGTGTATAATTCTGAAAGTTTGAGCATTTAGGCAAATTAAAGGTGTTTACAGAATTTTTTTGATAAATGCCGGTGATTTTTAAATTGTTGAATCATAACAATTTAAAAATATGCTTTCAGATTGTTCATAAATTGAAATTTCTGGAAGCTTCATTAAAAAATTTGTTCGAATTTTTCAAACTTGGATTTGTTATATATTTGCTGCAAAACAAATATGTAGAAATTATTGAAAATTATAAAATTGAAAAGAAGTCTTTGGAGGATTCATGCTTGCAGGACGCCATCTGCTTGAGCCAGCAGATTTGTCAGTTGATGAAATGGAAGAAATTTTTTCTTTAGCAGAAGAAATTATTGTTGATCCAAGTGCCTTTTCTGAAGTTTGTCATGGGAAAATTTTAGCGACACTGTTTTTTGAGCCGAGTACACGTACTCGGCTTTCTTTTGAGGCGGCCATGCTTCGCCTTGGTGGAAAAACGCTTGGTTTTGCCGAAGCTTCAAGCAGTTCTGCAACAAAAGGCGAAAGTCTTGCAGATACAATTCGTGTTGTTTCTTCTTATGCAGATATAATTGCAATGAGAAACCCAAAAGAGGGAGCTGCAGTTCTTGCATCAAAATATTCAACAGTTCCTGTTATTAATGCCGGTGACGGTGGTCATCATCATCCGACACAGACATTAACAGACCTGCTTACAATAAGAGCCCACAAAGGCGGCTTTTCGGGTCTTACGATCGGACTTTGCGGCGATTTGAAATTTGGCCGCACCGTTCATAGCCTTGCAAAAGCAATGAGCCGTTACCCAGATAACAAATTTGTATTGATAAGTCCAAAAGAACTTCAGATTCCAGAATATATTACAAAACAGGTTTTCCATGATGCAGGTGTTTCTTTTGTTGAAGAAGAGCGTCTTGAAAATGTCATTGGCGATCTGGACATTCTGTACATGACACGTGTTCAAAAAGAAAGGTTCTTTAATGAACAGGATTATATAAGATTAAAAGACAGCTATATTCTGGATAAGCAGAAAATGCGCAATGCAAAACAGTCAATGATTGTACTTCACCCTCTTCCACGTGTAAATGAAATTTCACCGGAAATTGATGATGATCCGCGTGCTGTTTATTTTAAGCAGGTTAAATACGGAATGTATGTGCGTATGGCACTTATGGCAAAACTTACTGGTTCGGTTTAAGGAGAGTTTTATGCTTAACGTAGATACAATTAAAAATGGTCTTGTAATTGACCACATAAAAGCAGGTGCAGGCGCCCGCATTTTCAACTGGCTTGGTTTAGACAAGGCAAATTATTGTGTTGCACTTATAATGAATGTTCCGTCAAAAGACATGGGGCGCAAAGACATAATCAAAATAGATAATATCATCAACTTTGATTATTCTGTTCTTGGTGTAATTGATCCAAATATTACAGTAAATATCATTAGAAACGAAAAAATCGAACGGAAAATCAGATTAACATTGCCGGAACGCGTTGAAAACGTGATAAAATGCAAAAACCCACGCTGCATAACAAGCACAGAACAATATATTCCGCATGTATTTTTGCTTTCTGACTGCAAAAGGGCAGAATATCATTGTGAATATTGTGATGAAATTTTTCATGCAGGTGATATTTTTGCGTCTGCTACAAACTCTATTGGTTTCTAGCAGTTTATAATAGTGCAGATTTTTTCTTAACAGGGGTAAAAAATGACGACTTTGTTTTATAATGCACGTCTTGTAGATGCATTCTGCGATAATGACGGTGCAATTCTTGTAGAAGATGGCTTTATCAAGAATGTGTTTATGGGTTTTCTGCTGCCTTCTGTTTTTAACACTTTGCTTAAGGAAAAATCTGAAGTTGAAATGGTAGACTGCAAAGGACTTGTGCTTATGCCTTCGTTTGTTGATATGCATGCACATTTCCGCTATCCAGGCCAGCCGCAGAAAGAAGAGCTTGAAACTGCATTAAAAGCAGCTGTTGCCGGTGGTTTTGGCACGCTTATGCTTATGCCGAACACAAATCCTGTCGTTTCAAGTGCAGAAGAAGCAAGATTTGTTCAGCTTCAGGCTGCACAATTAAAACTTGCAGATGTAGTTCAGTCAATCAGCATTACCCGTGGTTTTGACGGCACAAACACCGAACATTTAAACAGGCTGGATTCAAGTCTGCACCCTGTTATAAGCGAAGACGGCCACGATGTTAATGCAGCTTCTGTTATGCTTGCTGCAATGAAAAAATGTGCAAAGAATAATCTGCTTGTTTCGTGTCATTGCGAAGATTTTTCTTTTGCAGAAGCAGCAAGAGTACCGCGTGGAGATGTTGTTACGCTTTTAAAGCAGGATGAAGTTGCCTTGCAAAATGGAGCTGACGAAGCAGGTCATGCAGAACGTTTTGCAAAAATTGATGCATATATGAAAAAAGCAGAACAGCTTCTTGCTGCTGCTGAAGACATCGCAACGATAAGGAATTTGTATCTTTCTGAAATTGCAGGCTGCAACATTCATATTGCACATGTAAGTACAGCAGCTTCTCTTGAAGCAGTTGAACAGGCAAAACAAAAACGTGGTTCTGCTGTTTCCTGCGAAGTAACCCCGCATCATATTGCACTTTCAGGTTCAATGGTTGAATTTGTAAATCCACCGATTCGCCCCGAAAAAGACAGGCTTGCCCTTATAGAAGGAATAAAATGTGGCGTTGTAGATTGCATTGCAACAGACCATGCACCGCACAGCAAAGACGAGAAAAAACGCGGAGCATGCGGTTTTTCTGGTCTTGAAACTGCATTTGCCGTCTGCTATGACGAGCTTGTTTTAAAAAAGCATATAAGTTTGAACAAATTGTCAGCATTGATGTCTGCAAACCCTGCAAAACGGCTGGGTACAAACTGCGGAATCCTGCGTCCAGGCCGTCAGGCAGATTTTGTTCTTATCGACCTTAATAAAAAATGGAAAGTCGATTCAGAAAATTTCTATTCTAAAGGAAAACATTCGCCTTTTAACGGTCTTACTTTGCAGGGCAAAATCATGCAGACAATCCGCCGTGGCAAGGTAGTTTTTAGTGTCGGCGATTTGCAGCTTAATCATCCTGAAGATGATGAAGCTGTTTTGCAGGAATAATGCATTGCCTTTGTGCAGAATATTGTGAATATCTGAATTTTCAGCAGGAACCAAAGTGAAAAAATTGAAGAAAATCTTTGCACCAGAAGAAATTATATTTGTGCCTACACAAGAATGTAATCTGCGCTGTGCACATTGCTTTGTGCCAAAAACAAGCGGAAAGCTTGATGAAGAAAAAGCTCTTGGCTTTTTAAAAGATGCAGCAAATGACGGCATAATGCAGGTTGGTTTTTCTGGCGGAGAACCGTTTCTTGCTGTTGATTTTTTGTGCAGAATAATTTCTAGTGCTGTTGAAAAAGGTCTTTATTTTGACCGGCTTATGACAAATGCAGTGGCATTTAAAGATGCAGATGACATGCAGCAAAAAATTGAAAAAATTTTTGAAGCAGGTTTTGACGGTGTTTTTGGCATAAGCTATGATGCTTTTCATGCGCAGAAAGCAGATGAAATTGCGCTTTTTATAAAAACTGTTGAAGCTGTCTATAAAGAGCGCAATCATGTTTCAATTGTCTGCACAAAAAAAGACACAGCAGACGAAAAAACGCTTTTGATGCTAAAAGAGCTTGCTGAAAAATTAGATTTGTCATTTGAAAACGAAACGCAAAATGCACTTCAAGATAAACAGATATATTTTCCAGGCGCTTTGATTTATAAAGACAAGCTTGAAACATTTATAAACGACGGGCTTGAATATGATTATATTCCTGTTGAAACAATCAGTTTTATTGAAGAAAACGCTTTAGATGAAAATGCATGGCAGTCTTCAGAATGGTTTGCAGAAGATTTTTGTGCAGGACCAGGTCATGTATATTATGTGCATGCAAACGGAGATGTGGCGGCATGCTGCGGTTATGCAAACGAATGCAGCGATTTGATTTTAGGCAACATAAACACAATGAGCTACAAGGAAATTGCTGCAGCTGCAAAAAAATCATGCAAAAAAGGCTTTTTGCGCACCGTTTATAAAACTGGTCTTTTAAAAGAAGCAGAAAAACTTGAAAAAAAAGGTCATAAATTTCCAGGCAAAGGGCATACAAAAGACAACTGCCTTTTTTGCCGTTATTATCTTCAAAATATGGAACACTGAAAGTTTGAGTTTCTGTGCAGAAGAGATGGGGCTGACCAAATAGTTTAATACATAGTGTCATCCTGAATTCAGTTCAGGATCTATACGCTATATATAGCATAGCTGCCGAACTAAATTCGGCATGACAATTCTTTTTAGATACCCCAATGACAAAAAGCTATTTAATCAACTTTTGAAGAACTAAATCTTTCTGTCGCCAGTTTTTATTGACTTTAACCTGAAGGTCTAGGTCAACGCGATAGTCAAAAATGCGCCTTAGCTGCTTTATTGATTCAATTCTTATGTGTTTTATCATTGAAGCGCCTTTGCCGATGACCATGCCTTTCTGGCTTTCTCTTTCAACAACAAGAAAAGCCCTTACCCAAAGTTCCTTGCCGTTTTTGCGCCATTCCATGTCTGAAATTTCAACATAAATTGCATGAGGAATTTCGTCAAACAATGAATTCATTGCTTTTTCGCGGATGATTTCGGCAATGCGGAAATCAACTTCCTGATCTGTGTAATATTCTTCTGGATAAAGCGGCTCTGCTTCTGGTGCAAGATTATAAAGCTGAAGGAGCACGTCGTTTATGTTCTGGTCTTTTTCGGCAGAAATTTCGATTATGCGTTCTTTTGGCATTGCTGAGAAAAATCTTTCTAGAAAACTGCGAACTGCTTTTGGTTTTGCTTCTGGAAGGTCAATTTTATTAATGCCAATTACCGTTTTGTCTTTAAATGGCGAAACAAGATCTGCAATTAATGCTTCTTCTTCGCCGGGTGTTCTTGTTGAATCAACAAGATAAAGAATTAAATCTGCGTCTCCAAGCTGTTCTTCTGCAATTGCGCGCAGCTTTAAATTCAGCTTTTTGTCTGAATTGTGGTAGCCCGGTGTATCGACAAAAACAAGCTGTCCATACGAAGTATTAACAATTCCGCGGACGGCATTCCGTGTTGTCTGTGGAATCGGCGAAACGATAGAAACTTTTTCGCCTGATGCTGTGTTCAAAAAAGTAGATTTTCCGCTTGAAGGTCTTCCGACAATGGCAACCATCGCGGTTTTCTGTGGTTTTTCTTCCATATTCAAGGAATATACCATGCGGCGCTGTTTTTTTCTAGTTGCTCCATAAAAACAAATAATTGACTAACCAATCAAAACCAAATTAAACTGAATTGTTGCTTTGAAGTAACAGAGATCTAAGATAATAAACGGCTATTGACGGAAACTGATAATGGCCAGCCACAGCAACCGACACAGGTTCAACAATTTCTGTAGCAACGCCGTCAAACAGTGTTTCGAGTGGCAACAGCTCTAACGGTAGCGGTGCAGGAAATGCTTCAATGGGCGGCGGTACGGGTTTAAGTAACATTGCAAGCAGTATGTATGCAGCAGCAAGCATGAATAATGCAGCAAGTGCTACAGTTACTGCGCAGGCTTCTCCCGAAATTCACAATGCAGCTGCAGAACCGACGCTGTTAGAGAAAGCACATAATATCCTTGATATACTTGGATGTTTTAGTGATATTCCAGACGGAATAAATGCCTTGCTTTATCTCTATGAAGGGAACCAGAAAGAAGCGGCATTGTGTGCCATTTGTTTCTTGCC
>JAZQNK010000071.1:0-49109 GCA_045627325.1 Treponemataceae bacterium
CAGCAGTGGTGTGAAAACTATCTTGCAGGTTTCTATGCTGATGAAAAACTCGACATTGCATGTTCTGCATTTGATGGTTTTGCATACGGAATTAAAGCTGCATGTGAAGGTGCTGGCTACAAAGTTGGTGTAGACTGGCCATTGATTACAGGTCAGGATGCTGAACTTATGGCAACAAAAAACATTATTGCCGGTTCTCAGACTTCTTCAATCTATAAAGATACACGTCTTTTGGCTTCAAAATGTGTAACAATGGTTGAAGCAGTTCTTAAAGGAACACAGCCAGAAATCAATGATACAACTCAGTACAACAACGGAAAGAAGGTTGTTCCTTCATACCTCTGTACACCAGTTGCAGTTGATCAGTCAAACTATAAGTCTGTCATTATTGATGGGGGATATTATACACCGGAACAGTTAGGTCTTTAATCTGCTGTTTAGTTTGTTGAAAGTGCATTTCTTAAAACTGCAATTTTAAGAAATGCACATAAGCAGTGATTGTTCAGATTTATGCAATCACTGCTTTTTTTGTAAAAATATAAAAGGGGAAATTAAAATATGTCTGATGATGTAATTTTAAGAATGAAAAACATCACGAAAGAATTTCCTGGCGTAAGGGCATTGGATAATGTAAATCTTGTTGTTAACAGAGGCGAGATTCATGCTCTTGTTGGCGAAAATGGTGCCGGAAAATCAACGTTGATGAACCTTCTTTCCGGTATTTATCCTTATGGAACATATTCCGGGGAAATTATTTATAACGGCGAAGAATGTAAATTTCATAATAATAAAGTAAGTGAAGAAAAAGGCATTGTTATTATACATCAGGAACTTGCTTTAAGCCCTTATCTTTCTGTTGCTGAAAATATTTTTATGGGAAATGAACAGAAGATATGCAAAGGCGTAATTGACTGGGATAAAACTCGTGTAAAGGCTATGGAAATGCTTAAAAAAGTTGGCCTTGAACATGAAAATATAAATGCACCTGTAATGAGCCTTGGTGTTGGAAAACAGCAGTTAATTGAAATTGCAAAGGCTCTGGCAAAAAAAGTTGAACTGCTGATTCTTGACGAACCGACTGCATCGTTAAATGATGAAGAATCAGCTCATCTTCTTGATATTTTGAGGGATCTAAAAAAACAGGGAATTACCTGTATTATGATTTCGCATAAATTGAATGAAATTAATGCAATCGCTGATTCGATTACAGTTATTCGTGACGGCAAATCAATTGAAACACTTAAAAAAGGTGTTGATGATATCAGCGAAGAAAGAATCATCAAGGGAATGGTTGGACGTGAATTAACAAACCGCTATCCGCTTAGAGAAAATGTAAAAATTGGTGATGTAATTCTTGAAGTAAAGAACTGGAATGTATATCATCCGGAAGATCCGGACAGACATTTTATTAAAAATGTTAATTTTAATGTCCGTTCTGGCGAAGTAGTAGGTCTTGCAGGTCTTATGGGTGCTGGTCGTACAGAACTTGCGATGAGCATTTTCGGAAAATCCTGGGGACAGAAAATTTCCGGTGAAATTTATATGCATGGCAAACAGGTTAAAATTAATTCTGTAAGAGATGCAACTGACAATAAAATTGCATATACATCTGAAGACAGAAAGAATTATGGGCTTGTTTTAATTGAAGATATTAAACAAAACATGACAATGGCTGCTTTAAGAAATTTCTTCAGCAAAAACGGCGTTGTTGACAGCAATAAAGAAATTCTTGATGCAGAAGATTATCGCAAGAGAATTGACATTAAAACACCGTCAATCAATCAGACTGTAGGAAACCTTTCAGGTGGAAACCAGCAGAAAGTTGTTCTTGCAAAATGGATGATGACGCAGCCAGATGTGTTGATTCTTGATGAACCGACACGCGGTATTGATGTTGGTGCAAAATATGAAATCTACTGTGTTATTAATGAACTTGCAAAAGCCGGTAAGGCTGTAATTGTAATTTCATCTGAAATGCCGGAAATAATTGGAACTTGTGACAGAGTTTATGTTATTAACGAAGGTGAAATTGCAGGTGAGCTTGATAAAACAAATATGAATCAGGTTAACATCATGAAGTGTATTGTTGACCATAATGCAAATAGAGGAGCTTAAAGATGGAATATAAATCTTTAGAAAAGAAAAAAGTAGTCAATATTGATATCAAACAGTTTGGTATGGTTATTGCCTTAGTAGCTATCTTCTTCATTTTCTATGTCTTTACTGGTGGAAAAAATGCTTCTCCAGTAAACATCAACAATATTATCATGCAGAATGGTTATGTTGTTATTCTTGCCGTAGGTATGCTTCTTTGTGTACTTACTGGAAACGTAGATTTGGGTGTCGGTTCAATCGTTGCTTTGACTGGTGCCTGTTCTGCCATTCTTGTTGTTGATTTAGGCTGGCCGGTTCCTCTGGCTTTTCTTGTTGCTTTGCTTGTCGGCACGGCTTCTGGTGCATTTGTTGGTTTCTTTATTTCTGAACTTCATATTCCACCGTTTGTTGTAACGCTTGCCACTGTGCTTATGGGGCGTGGTTTGACTTATACAATGCTGAAAGCTCAGACAAAAGGTCCTACACCTGCGTTGTATAACTTTATTGGTACTGGCTTTTTCAAGACAATTAAAGTTCCTTTCTTTGCATCAGCTGAACAGATTGCAAGACTGAATGAAGCGCGTGGAACTGACCTTTTTGAACAGGTTATGGCAAAAACTCCGCATATTGATTTGGTAACAATTTTTGTAGCTGTAATTGCAACTGTTTTAATTATTCTTGCAGAAATTAAAAGCCATAAAACCAAACAGAAATACGATTTTCCGACAAATCCATTGTGGCAGCGAATCGTAAAGCTTGCTGTAATTTTGTTGATTATGTGGTTTATTCTGTACAAACTTGCAAGAAATAACGGACTTCCTATGGTTTTAATTCTTGTTGCTATTATCGTTGGAATTTATCACTTTATTACAAGCAAGACTGTTGCAGGTCGTCAGGTTTATGCGCTTGGTGGCAACGAAAAAGCAGCACGTCTTTCTGGCATTAATACAAAGCGCGTATTCTTCTGGGTTTATACAAACATGGGCTTTTTGTCTGCTGTGGCTGGCATTGTGCTTTCTGCACGAAACGGTTCCGCAACACCAAAAGCCGGCGACGGTTTTGAGCTTGATGCCATAGCTTCTTGTTACATTGGTGGTGCAGCTGCTGCCGGTGGTATTGGTACAATTATGGGTGCCGTAGTCGGTGCGTTTGTAATGGGCGTTTTGAACAACGGCATGTCTTTGATCGGCTGGTCAACAGATATTCAGAAAGTTGCAAAAGGTGCAGTTCTTCTTGGAGCTGTAATTTTTGATATGGTTTCTAAACGCAAGAAAGCATAATCATTATTATTGATTAGACATAAAGCCTGACTTGTAAGAACTTCTTATTAGTCGGGCTTTTTTATTTGCAAGTCTATGCTGTTTTGGAGTGCAATTTCCTTTTAGAACGACGATACCTCGAACGCTCTACGTCGAGGTTCTTCAGTGATTTTTTAGTAATATATAGTTGATTAAATCAACTACTTGAAACTTCTTTTTTTCTTTTATAGAATAACGGGTCGGTTTTTTAGTGAGTTCACTAAAATTTTTAATTTCAAGGATACCTTTATGGTATCTTAAAAAAAATTTTGGAGGCCCAAATGGCAGATAATTCAATTTTTGATGTAAACAAAAAAGCTATCGAAAAGCGCATGGAGCTCGGCTTAAAGATTATGAACGATAATTACGAGCTTAAAGAACTTGATACAAAAGATTTTAAATTCTTGAGCATTCAGAAAATGGACTATACTGTCCGTCAGTTTGAGGTAAAAGGTGTAGGAAATCTTCTTGTTATGACATGTCCTGAATCTGAAGCAATGCAGATGGATAGTTTTGTAATAACTCCATTTTTTAAAAACCTCCCACTTATGTCTACAGATTATATGTACATGAAAGAAAAACGAATGTTCCTCAACGAAATCTATTCATTGGTTCCGCACGAAGATGAAACATATAACAAATATATGGAATTGTTCAAAAAAAATAAAGCTGAACTTGATGATTTGCCTGATATGCCTGTTCAGCCGTGCTGGTATGATCCAATTCGTCCTGTTTGTACTGCAAAAAATACTGCGCCAGATACAGATGACCGCATAATTGAACTTTTTGAAAAAAATCTTCTGACTTTTATTCAGATGGAAAAAGAATTAAAGCCTCTTACTGGAGAAGATTTAAAGAAAAAATGGCAGCTTACACAGGATTATTCAGACAAGCTTGTTGATGCCGGTGGAGTTTCTACTGATGTATTTAAGGCTGTAATGGGACCGGAAAAGACAAAGTCTTTCTTTAACGATGTATTCTTTGGACCTGGTTTGTATAAATAGTCCCGTCTGATTTTGAATTTTTATTCGTGCGGAGGGTTTAATACCCCGACGTTTGCGTCGTAACAAGGGGCATTAACCCCGACTGCAATCACTTATTAAGACCAACAACCTCTCTGCTTGCGGCGAGGTTGTTGGTTTGTACGGCTAGTTTTATGCGGTAATTTTTGCAAATGCTTGCATTGCTAAAAAGTGCATTGAACCTGCGTCGGATATTTCTAAAAAAAACAGCACATCATGCTTTTTGCGGCAAGATATACTGTTTTTTTTGTTTTTATTCCCAGCCGAATGTTGCTGGCGGCTTGTTTGTTGCATCAAAATAAATTGCGTCTACAAACGGCAGGGCTGCTGTCTGTTCAACAATTGTTGAAAGCAGTTCTTTGGGCAGTTGTGCAAACCGGGCGGTCATAACGTCTTCGCTGCAAACAGGGCGCAAAACAAACGAACAGCGGCTGCTGCTTGAAGCATAAGGAAGAATAATTGTTAGGTGCTGAAAGATTTTATTGTACCAGCCGGCTTTTTTAAGTTCGGTTAATACAATGTTGTCGGCTTCACGCAGCTGGTCTAAACGGTCTTTTATGCAATAGCCTTCCTGCAGTTTCAGCTGTGCACCCGGTTTCTGGTACAGGCGCAAAACTGTGCGGTTAATATATTTTGCCGCATTGCATACGCTGCTGGAAACTTTTTCAATTTCTTCCCAGTAAGGGCAGGGAAGGGCGTAAAAACCGTTCTGTGTTTCTTCAAAGCTGAGGGCTGCCGGGAAACGGTAAGTTCGGAAGTCGCCCTGAACGCCAACTGAACGTACTGGCAGAACATCAGCAACGGCAAGCTTATCAAGCCCAAAGTTCATTGCTGCAATTTCTGTTTTTGCCAGTTCAAGTTCGCTCAAATCTTTTTCGCTCTGTTTGCCTTCGGTACACAGAACATTAATAGAAAGCCCCGGTCCTGGGAACGGATGACGCATAACAAGTTCGTCACTAAGCCCAAGTTTTTTACCGATTGCGCGCACTTCGTCTTTGTAAAGGTCGCGGATTGGTTCAATGATAAGGCCTTTTGCAATAAGGTCCTGAATGCCCTGAACGCGGTTGTGGTGAGTTTTGATTGTGTGGCTGTTGGCAGTTCCGCCGCTTTCAATAATGTCCGGGTACAAAGTGCCCTGTGCCAAAAGCCACTGACTTTCGTCAAGATTCTGTTTTGCAACAACTTCGTTGCGCACGGTAATAAAGTTTTCGCCAACTGCCATGCGTTTTTTCTGCGGGTCAGTTAAACCGGCAATTGCGGCCAAAAAGCTTTTGCTTGCGTCTTCAACAATAAAATTGTTAAAACCGAATTTGTGGTAAAGGTCTGCAACGGAAGCACTTTCGTTTTTGCGCATAAAGCCGTTATCAATGTGCAGGCCCAAAACCCGTTCCTGCCCCAGAGCTTTGTTCAAAAGGGCAAAAGTAATGGTGCTGTCAACGCCGCCGCTTAAAAACAAAAGCACGTTTTTGTCGCCGGCGTTAATTTTAATGTTTTCAAGAATGGTTGCAAGCACCGTATCTTGATCCCAGTTCTGGCTCATTCCGCAAATCTTTGCAAAGTTTTCAAAAATCTTGTTGCCGCAAGGGGTGTCTTTTACTTCGCAATGGAACTGCAATGAAAAACGTTTTTTATCAAGGTTCTGGGTTGCGGCAAAAGGGCAGTCTTTTGTTGCGCCTACAACTTCAAAACCATCGCCAAGTTTCGTTACGCCGTCCTGATGGCTCATCCAAACCTGCTGGTTATCTTCAATTCCTTCAAAAAGCGGCGATTTTACGCTTTTATTAAAGTTCAGTTTTGCAAAACCAAATTCGCCAACGGCTGCTTTTTCAACTTTGCCGTTATAGCCCTGCTGAACGACGTAGTGGCCGTAGCATAAGCCCAAAATTGGAATATTAAGAGAAAGAATATCGCTGTTAAATTTTGGGGCGTTTGCATCATAAATTGAAGCAGGACCGCCGGAAAAAACAACGCCTTTTGCACCTTCAAAAGTTGAAAGGTCTGCCTGTGGTTGGGCAATTTCAGAATAATAGCCAAGCATACGAAAGCGTTTTGCAATTAAGTGTGCGTACTGGCTGCCAAAATCAAGCACAACGATTTTTTCTTTTGTCATGGTGAATCCTTATTTCAGAAACTGCTGGTCTTGTCATGCTGAATTATGCGCAGAATGACATAAAATAAAATGGCAGATTCTGTTGCTTTTCAATTTGTGCAAAGCATAACATAAACCGCGTTTTTAGTCTATTTGTGTGTTTTGACATGAAAAAATGTGCGTCTGTACATGTGTTTTAAGTTGTGCAGTCAATCTTGAACCTGTTTGAATCAGTCTGAAAGCCATGCAAGCGCCAGAACAAGTGGAGAATTCCAGTATATTGCAATTTCGTTTGTGCTGTAGCTTTTGTTGTCATCAATAAAACATTGAAGAGGGGCTTTGTTCTGCAGGTTTTTCTTTGCTTCTTCATCTATAAGTGCAGAACATGGACCGCCTGAAAGCATGCCTGGCATTGGTTTTTTATAAAATGCAGACTGTCTGTGGTGCGGGTTTTTTACAGGGTTTGAACCGAAGCCTGTAACATAGCAATAATTAGCCGGATTGTTGCCAAAAAGATAGTTTAACTGAAGCTGTGCAGCTTTTTTCAAATCTTCATTTTTTGTAATGTCATATGCAACTTTTAAAGCGTGCACTTCATCCATAAGCTGACCGTTGCTTCCCCAGCGGATGTCTGTAATTGCAACACTAAAAGCATTTGTTTCAATTTTTGCAAGAAGCATTTTGGAACGGTT
The DNA here is from genome assembly GCA_045627325.1 of Treponemataceae bacterium. GTDB lineage: Bacteria > Spirochaetota > Spirochaetia > Treponematales > Treponemataceae > UBA1240. Next base: position 7,196 of record JAZQNK010000071.1, read on the forward strand.
TATAAAACTCTGCGCAATTTCTTCAATCAGAGCCTTGTTTTTTATAAATGCTTTATTTTTTAGAAGAATTTCACTGCCATAACCTGCAACGCTTCCCCAGTTAAAATCTTCTGACCATTTCTGTGCTGAATGAATGTCTTTTGCTTTCTGACGGATGTACAGTGCTTTTTCGATATATGTTTCGTCTTTTGTTGCACCAAAAAGTGAGCATAAAGCAAAATAACGTTCGTCCTGAAGGTTTATGTCTCTGTAACTTCCTGTTGTGATTCCCGGTGGATTGTCAAAAACAATATCGCAGTTTATATCAAGAAAGTTTTGAGCTTTTTTTGCTGCTTCCAGAAGTTTCTGTGCAAAATCATTGTCTTTATTTTTGAAAAAATTATAGGCATATGCAAGACTGCCTGCAAAATCGGCTGTTGCGGCTGTTGAAACTGGCGAAGCAATCAATTCATCTGTTTCTTCTTCTGGTGGAATAAAACCGCAGAAGTTTGCACAAGATACTTTATGATAAACGGCGCCGTCTGCACGCTGAAGTTTTAAAAACCATTCAAGTTCAAAACGAATTTCTGCAAGTAAATCAAAACCGGAAATGTCAGGGTTTTTCTTTTCAAAAAGTTCATATGCGAGCAGCAAATCCATTATTGTTTTGCTGCCTGCTACAACATAACGGCCGTAGTCGCCTGCATCGTGCCAGCCGCCTGATGCTTCTATATATTGAGTCGTACCATAAATTCTTGTTTTGCCTGTGTGGCATTTTGGATGTCCCCAGTTTGTGTCAACGATTTGCTCTCCGCAGTGTGAAAGAGAAAAATATCTTAAAACTGAATGAGTAACATTTTTGTATATATCAGCTTTTATTTCAAATGACGGGCTTTTTTCATTTTCAGAGATTACTGAAAAGGTGCCCGGCGAAGAAAAACTTGAAAAATCAAACAGAAAAAAGTTTCCGCCCGAAAGTGTGTCGTTTTCAAAAAAAACGCCTGAACCTTCAAATATTTTGTTTTGGTTTGAATCAATTATTGAAAACTGTCTTGGAGTTTTATCTTTTGCAGGCATTACTGCTGTTTTTTTTGCATCTGGCAGAAAGCCAATCTGATTGATGAAAATGCTGCTCATAGACTAAGCTTACACTCAGATTTTCATTTTGTCACTAAAAAAGATAAAACTAAAAAGTGTGCCGTTATGTTAAAAACGCATTTTTTAGAGTTTTTCAATAAATTTTTAGATTTGCAGCAGTTGAAAATTTGCGTTATTCATGCGTTTCTGCATGAAATTCTTTGTACTGTTTTCGAAAATCTTCTAAATGCGCCGGCAGTGTTTCGTATGGTTTTAAATGATACGGACAGCGCTCTGCACATGCACCGCATTTTGTGCAGTTTTCAATGCGGCTCATTTTTTCGTTCCATTCTGGTGTAAGCCAGACTTCTTTTGGTGCGCGCTTTAAAAGCTGGCTCATTCTGTTTGCATTTTCTATTGGAATATTTACAGGACATGGCTGACAATAGCCGCAGCTTCTGCAAAAATTAATTGCAAGTTCTTTTCGTTCGTTTTCAATTTGTGCATTAAAGTCGTCATCAATTACAGGCGGTTCATTTTCTAATGACAAAATCTGTTCAAGTTCTTCCTGTTTTTGGATGCCCCAGATTGGAATTACATTTTCAAATTGTCTTATAAAACCAAAAGCAAGCGGAACGTTTGTCAAAAGTCCGCCGCAAAGTGCTTTCATTGCAATAAAGCCGATGTCAAGTTGACCGCACATTTTTACTAAGTCAATTTCCTCTTGAGAAGAAAGCAGGCTGAAAGGATATTGAACTGTGTCATAAAGACCGGAAAGGGCAGCGTCTAACGCAAGTATCCGCGAATGATTTGTAATGCCGATAAAGCGGATTTTTCCCTGTTGCTGTGCTTTTTTTAGTGTTTCATAAATATTTGTTCCGTCTCCTGGCTTTGGCACAAAAGAAGGATTATGAAGCTGATAAATATCGATATATTCAGTATGAAGGTTTTCAAGGCTTGTATGAAGGTCTTCAAGAATGGCTTCGGCTGTTTTTGCAGCACTTTTTGTTGCAAAAACTATATCATTGCGCACGTCGCACAATGCAGAAGCAAGTTTCTTTTCGCTGTCGCTGTAGGCGCGGGCTGTATCAAAAAAATTTATACCAGAATCATATGCTTTGCGTATAATTTTTGTTGCTTCAGATGTATCTTTTACGCGTTGAATTGGCAATGCACCAAAAGCTGTGCGACTTACAAGAAGTTTTGTTTTTCCTAACGGGACATATTCCATAATAAAAGCCTTAAATAAAAATCTGCAGCTTTAATTAATATCTTAAAACCGCAGATTTTATAAGCCTGTCATAAAAGATTTATAATATCTTTTATGACAGCTTGTGAAAATTATTTGCGTGTGTAGTTTTTAATTTCCTGATGAATACGTGCTGTAAGTTCAGAAACTGGTACGCGAACCTGTTCCATTGAATCTCTGAAACGGAGGGTTACAGTGTTGTATTCTGGACTGCTTGAATCAAGTGTGCCCGGGTCAATTGTTACACAGAAAGGTGTTCCAACTTCATCCTGGCGGCGGTAACGTTTGCCGACTGTGCCGCTCTGGTCATAGTCTGTAACAAAGTCCTCTTTGAGTTCCTGCTGAATTTCTTTTGCTTTTTCTGCCATTCCGTCTTTTTTCATCAATGGAAGAACAGCAACTGTAATTGGTGCAAGACGCGGGTCAAGATGAAGAACTGTGCGGTAATCTTCTGCACCGTCTGTTCCTACATTCTGTTCTTCATATGCTTCGCAGAGGAACATAAGGAAGTTGCGGTTAAGACCTGCAGATGTTTCGATTACATATGGAACATATTTCTTGTTGCCGTCATCCTGATCGATATAGCTCATGTCTTTCTTTGAATATTTCATATGCTGAGAAAGATCGAAGTCTGTGCGGCTGTGGATTCCTTCAATTTCTTCAAAACCGATTGGGAAATTATATGTAATATCGTAAGCATCTTTTGCATAATGTGCAAGTTTGTCGTGGTGGTGCCATTTGAGATTTTCTTCTTTGATGCCATATTTCAAATAGAACTGCCAGCGGTCTTTGCGCCATCTGTCAAATGTTTCGTCTTCTGTGCCTGGTTTGCAGAAATATTCCATTTCCATCTGTTCAAATTCACATGTGCGGAAAATGAAGTTTTTGAAAATGATTTCGTTGCGGAATGATTTTCCTACCTGTGCAACACCAAATGGAACTTTCATGCGGTTTGACTGCACGATGCTCTTGAAATCTGTAAAAATTCCCTGACATGTTTCAGGACGAAGATAAACAAGAGAAGCTTCTGTTGCAACTGGTCCCTGATGTGTTTTGAACATAAGGTTGAATTCGCGGACATCTGTCCATGAATGTTTGCCGCAAGTAGGGCAGTTTATATTTGCGTCAATGAAGGCTTTCATTTCTTCATGACTCATTGTATCTACAGGTTTTTCTGTTTTTGCATTATGATTTTCACAGTATTCTTCAATAATTGTGTCTGCACGGAATCTGGCTTTGCATTCGCAGCAGTCAACCATTGGATCTGAAAAGTGTCCGACATGTCCAGATGCTTCCCATGTAGTATGATGTTGGAAAATTGCGGAATCAAGACCAACAACATCATCATGAAGCTGTGTCATGTAATGCCACCATTCATTTTGAATATTGCGTTTAAACTCTACGCCGAGAGGACCATAGTCCCATGCGCCAGCCATACCGCCGTAAATTTCTGATGCCTGATAGACAAAACCACGTCTTTTACAAAGACTGATAATTTTGTCGAGCGTACATGCGTGCGCATCTTTTTCGTTTGCCATTTTATTCTCCTTTTTCCACAACTGGCTTGTAGTGGTATCTAGATATAATTGGCAAATGTTACCACGAATTGAGTAATGTTGCAATGTATGAAAATATGCGGTTTTGTCTTTGGTTTTTATTTATGCAAAGATTGAATACTTCGATGCTCTTCGTCAGAATTCGTTCTTATTTATTTCTGTATTTTAAAATAGCATAAAAAAGTCCTTTTGATTTTGAAATGAACAAAAACAAAAGGACTTTATGTAAAGTTTTTAGCTGTAAAAGATTAATCAGCTGATTTTATAAACTTTTAAGCTTTCATCAAGTGCAACAAGCTGTTCTTCTGTGTTAGAAACACGTTCTGCAACAGCACCAACACTTACATTGATATCTTTTGCATGGTTTGAAATTACTGTAATGTCGTTTACCATTTTCTGTGTGTGTTCTTCGGCTTCCTGCATACTTTCTGCTACAGAAACAGTATCTTCCTTCATTCGTGTAAAGTCATCAGAAACATCTGATGAACTTTGCTGAAGTTCAGTTAACTGAGAAGAAACGCCGATGCTGATTTCGTTCTGTTTGCTGATAATTTGCGACATGCTTGTAAAGTTTTCGCTGACCTGCATAACAAGGCTTACAATATTGTTGAAAACCTGTTCTGTTGTTTCAGAAAATTGAACAACGCCGTCTACAGATTTGATAATGTCTTTTATTACGTGTTCAACTTCTTCAGATTGAATACGTGTTTTTTCTGCAAGTGTTCTGATTTCGCCTGCAACAACGGCAAAACCTTTTCCTGCGTTTCCTGCATGTGCTGCTTCAATTGAAGCGTTCATTGCAAGCAGGTTTGTCTGACTTGAAATTGAAGAAATAAGATGGTTCGTTTCGAGCAGTTTTGCAGAACCGCTTGAAATTTCTGTAATCTGATTTACTACCTGCTTAAGATGTGTGCTTCCTTCTTCAGATTTTGAAGAAAGGTCTGTCATTGTCTGCGTTGCAAGTTCGCGCAGGTTTCCAAGCTGGCTTACACAATTAAGCATTTCGCCAATTTTTTTAGAAGAATCGTCAAGAAGTGCTGCCTGGCGGTCAAGCATTTCTTCGAATTTACAGATGTCTTCTTTGTTGTGGCTTGTAACCATTGCTGTGTGCTGAATGATGTCCTGCTGATTATCAAGTGCAAAAGTTGCAGATGTCAATTCTTCAACGATTGTATCTGAAAGAGCAGTGCATGAATCAAGATATTCTTTTACGTTTTTATTGACGGTGTTTACAAGTATTGTCTGATCATGAACTCCGTTAATAATTTTTGAAACAGAATTGTTAATCTGGTTTAATCCGTTTGTAAGGCTGCCGATTTCGTTATGTTTAGAATAATCAAATGATGCAGTAAAATCGCCTGATGCAACATTTTTCATTGTTGAAGAAATGCCGGAAAGCGGACCTGTAAGCTGCCGTATGAACATTAAATAGCTGAAAATAACAATTATGATTGCAATAATAATTGCGCAGATTGTTAAAAAGATGACATGATTTTGTGATAATGGAACTTTTCTGTTTGCATATGTAAGCATGTACCAGTCAAGAGCCGGAACATAAACTAGAGCACATTGATATTCGCCGACTTTAAAAAGTTTTGGTGTAGCTGTTGTATTTGCAAGTTTTGATTCTATATCTTCTTTAAAAATGCTTTTGTATTCAAGAATGTTCAGTTTTTCTGCAAGAATGCTTGCATCTTTTGCACCTGTAATTTCAAATTTTTTATTAAAAAACAGAATGTCAATGTTTTCGTTTATGCCGTTGTAAAGTGAATCAAGAAATGAGTCAAGAATAATTCCTGTTCCAATTATTCCGATTGATTCAGTTCCTTCAAAAACAGGTGCATTTATCCAAAGACATGTTTGATTCAAATTTGCATTGTAGTTAATATTAAAATTATAGTCGTCTGTTTCATACATTGTCATGTTATACCAGTAATCGTTTGGATCATTTGGGTTGACCTTGTATGAATAAGCATCATTTGAATAAAAAAGCAAATCTATGTTGTTGACCCAGAAATTCTGGTTTGAAGAAAATGCTCTTCTGTATCCTGAAAATTCATCAAAAGCAAGTTTTTTCAAGTATTCGTCTTTCGGATCAAGAAAAAACTGTCTGGTTACTGTTGAATCTGCCCATTTGCGTACAAGTGCAATATCACGTTCTACAGATGTTTGCAGTGACAGAGTTTTTGTTGCTGTAACTTTATCAAGTTCCTGTTCCCAGGCTTGTGAATTCATTTGATGTGTAATGGCAAAATAAGCGGTGCCGCATAAAAGCAGAATTGCTCCCATTAAGATTAATGAAAAGATGTAAGTACTTTTTTGTGCTGTCATTTCAAACTCCATTAAGATAAAAACTTCGGGTTCATAATGAATTTTTCTGGCGAAGCTGTAAATGATGAAATCTGCAACGCAGGTTTGTGCGGGTATTCCTAAGATTTAAGAAATATCCAGTGAAATTTTGGACATTTATAATTTGATTTTCGGATGTTTTTTGAAAAGCCAATACATGGATGAAATCAAATTATATTGCATCTATAAAAGATTATTCTTTTTGTAGATGCATTTGATAGTCTATAATGAAGAGGTAAATAAGTCAAATTAAAATGTACCGCCTAAAATGGCAAAACACTATTTAGCCCAAATGTCGAGTTTTTATAAAAGATATGTAAACTTCATTATGTCATGCTGAATTTGCCCTCTCGTCATGCTGAACTCGTTCTTTCTGTCATGCTGAACTCGTTTCAGCATCCATTACATAATAGACTCTGAAATAAATTCAAGGTGACGGTTTGACCAGATCCCGAAACTAGTTCGGGATGACACTTTTCCTTGTCTGTCATGCTGAATTTGTTTCAGCATCCCATTGTATTAAGGGATTCCGCGCTGAAAGGCGCCGAAGATCAATAAATTCGGGATGACAGATTGTTTTTATGGTCTTGTTAGTGCAGAAACAACTATGGATTTCATAACTCGACATTCAGGCTATTTAATGACAAATCTTTTCTATTAAAGTGCAGATAACAAAGACAACAATATTTGCAGCTACAATTGTTGAACCGACCGGAGTAGATAAAAGTATAGAAAGAATAATTCCTATTATTGCACAGAAAACAGAAATGACTGCAGAACAGATTACTGCATTTTTAAAATTGTTGAAAAGCCGCATTGCAGAAAGTGCCGGAAAAATGATGAGCGCAGAAATTAAAAGAGAGCCGACAAGGTTCATTGCAAGAACAATTATGATTGCTGTAATAACCGCAATCATAAGATTATATAAATCTGCATTTGTTCCTGTTGCTTTTGCAAAAGTTTCATCAAAAGTTACTGAAAAAATGCGGTTGTAAAACAGTACAAAAAAAACAACAACAAAAACAGAAAGTGCAGCGCAGAGAATTACTTCGCTCTTGGTTAATGTCAAGATTGAAGTTGAACCGAACAGCGTGCTGCATACATCTCCTGTAATATTTGCTGAAGTTGAAAAAATATTGAGAATAAGATAGCCGATTGCAAGCGAACCGACTGACAGCATTGCAATGGCGGCGTCTCCTTTTATTTTGGTGTTCTGGCCTGTGCGCAGTAAAAGAATTGCTGCAAGAATTGTGACTGGCATGATAATGACAGTGTTGCTGACAAAATTGAAAATTGTTGCAACAGCCATTGCGCCAAAAGCAACATGCGAAAGTCCGTCACCAATAAATGAATATCGTTTTAAAACAAGTGTAACGCCAAAGAGAGAAGAGCAGAGTGCTATTAAAACACCGACAATCAGTGCATAGCGCACAAAAGGAAAGCCTAAGTAAAATTGAAGTGTTGCAAAAATGGATGTATCTGTCATTTACTGAACATCTCCTTGTGAATGTGTGCATATTCTGCTGAAGTGCAGAAATAACTTTTGCCCTGCTGAATGCAGAGTACATGGCTTGCATAGGGCAGGGCTCCTGTAATGTCATGTGAAATCATTATTACAGTTATGCCTTCTGTATTGAGCGTTTTTATAAGCCTGTAAAGTTCATTTGTTGCTTTTGGGTCAAGTCCTGTTACTGGTTCGTCAAGCAGGATGATTTTTGAAGTTGCACATAAAGCCCTTGCCAGAAGCACCCGCTGCTGCTGACCGCCGGAAAGATTCCTGTAACATGTATCTTTAAGGTTTGTTATGCCCATTTTTTCAATGCAGTCTAAAGCAAGCTGCTTTTCAGCTTTGCCATAAAACGGGCGGAAACCGCATTTTGGCAAAGTGCCGGAAAGCACAATTTCAAAAACAGAAGCCGGAAAATCTTTTTGAATGGCATTTTGCTGCGGCAGATAACCGATCTCGTTTGGCATGAGGCCGTCGCCTGTTTCAAGAGTACCGGAAAGCGGTTTTATGAGCTTTAATATTGTCTTTACAAGCGTGCTTTTGCCTGAACCATTTTCGCCAATGATGCATAGATAATCACCTTTGTTGACAGAAAATGAAAGCGGAGAAGCAACTGGCGTGCTGTCATAGCCTAACTGCAGATTTTCAGCTGTAATATATGCCATCAAAATTTTCCTTTCTAGTTAAGTGCAGTTTTAAGCACTTCAAAATTCTTTTTCATTGCGTTCAGGTAATTTGCACCGTTTTCAATGTCTTTTGAAGTTACAGATTGCATTGAATCGAGCACAAGCACTTCTGCTTTTATGTTTTGTGCATTTGAAATAATGCTTTGTGCAATTTTTTTGTCAGAATCTTCAATTGCAAAAACAACCGGCAGCTTTAATTCTGAAACTTTGTTTGATAAAAATGCAATTGTTTCAAAACTTGCTTCTGATTCTGCGCTGCAGCCCGAAAAAGCTGCAAAGTAGTCTAGACCGTAATCATCAACTAAATATCTGAATGGAAATCTGTCTCCAAAGAGAACTGTCTTGCGTTTTGAATTATCAACCATTTCGCTGAACTGTTCATCAATTGCTGCAAGTTCAGCTGAATATTTTGCTGCATTTTCTTTGTATGCCTGAGCATTTTTTGTGTCGGTTTCTGCAATTGCATTTGCAATCTGGTTTACAAAAAATTCTGCATTTTTAAGCGAAAGCCAGACATGTTCATCGTTGTGGTTGTGTTCATGTGCTTCATCGTGATGGTGTTCGTGTTCACATTCGTCGCAGTCTTCGTCATCGTCGTGGTGGTGCGTTTCCTGCATGCCTTCAACAGTTTCTGTAATTTTTGCTCTGTCACCAAGCATGTTTACAAGATTGAGCACTGTCCTGTTTTTGTCTGTCGATTCACTTAAAAAATCTTTGATCCATATGTCAGATTCACCGCCGACATGAATGAATAAATCGCTTGAAGCAATTTTTATCATGTCCTGTGCTGTCGGCTGATAATTATGCAGGTCTGAACCTTTGTCCATGAGCAGAAATACTGAAAAATTATCTTCAAATCCTTTTATGATATTATTTGTCCAGTCGTATTGAGGAAAAGTCGTGCAGACAATGTTGATTTTTTCTGTCTGTTTAGAATTTGCTTTTGTACAGCCTGAAAAAGAAAATAAAAAACAAAAAATCATAAATAATGCAGAAAGATGATGTTTTTTCAATTTAATAATTGCTCCCATGTTACTTTTAGAAAATTCAGATTGAATCATATTTGCCTTTCCGGCACTGTTCGCAAAGACCTTTTAACATAGAATCCGTGCAGTCCAGTGCAAAATGGTGGTGTTCGTTCAAGTGCTTTGCAATATCGTGCATAAAGTCGCATTCAAGATGAAAAAGTTTGCCGCAGCTGCTGCACTGCATGTGAATGTGATTGTGGCAGCTGTTTACTGTTGCCGTCTGATATTCGCAGCTTTCGCTGTCTGCCGATTTTCGTTTTATTAGAACTCCGGTTTCTGTTAATTTTTCTATATTGCGGTAGACTGTCGTTACATTGACAGTCAGATTCTGCTTATTTAAAAAATTGAGTACATCTGCTGCTGTAAATGTTGTGTCTTTGCGCTGTTCAATAAAGCTTATTATCGAGTCTTTGCATTTTGTGTGATAATTTTTCTGCATTTTCTGTTATGTCTGTTTGCTTGAATGTTAATTTGCAAATCATTTGCATTTTAGTGAGATGAAGTGACTGTGTCAAGTTTGGTGCTGTTTTGTTCGTGCGCAAATTGTTACTGGATGTTTGCCCGGCTGTAATCGGTGTTTAATGCTTCAACCATTCTTTTGTTTGTTTCCGGGCTGAATTCCAGAAGTTCCCTGAATTTGGTATAGGAAATGCAGAAAAGTTTCAGGTCTGTTTCTGCCGTGGCGGAACCTGTCCGCTTGTGTTTTGCAAGGCAGTCGCTTTCGCCAAAAAAACTGCCTGCTGAATAATATTCAATGTGATTGTTCTCAAAATATGAAACAGTGCCGCTTGCAACATAATAAATCCATTCACTTTTTTCGTCCGGTTTAAATATTGATTCACCTTTTTTGAAAAAGACTGCATCTGATTCAAGGATAGTCTTGGGATCTTGAAAAACAATTCTTGTAAATGCATCCAGTGGTTTTTTTGTATTTTGCGGCGGCAAAAGATAAAGCTGTTCAAAAAGCAGAATTTCATAAAACTGCTTTACAAAGATGCATTCTGCAAAAAACAGCAGCAGAATAAAGAAAACATAGACTTCAAGAAGCATGATAATCAGGTTGCTTAAAACGCCGTAAACAATGTTGTAGCGTCCCATGTTTAAGAAAAAATAAAAAAACATGTCAAACACCCAGAATGAAAGAGTGCAGCATGCAGAACTTATTGCGCAATAGCGGAATTTTGGTTTGCTTCCTGGTACAAAACAGTAAAAGACTGTAATTACTAAAAACATTATGACGTGCGGAAGCAGATAGAGAAACAGTTCACCTGATTTTTTTAAAAACCATGGCACATAAGAAATAAGACCTGTTATGTTTATAAAAGACTGAAAAATGTTCAATACGAAAATGAGCAGTGCAACGCCAAGAACAAGCAGAATTTCAGAAGATATGGTAATGATGCTGATGAACATTGGCTTTTGTTCTACACCGTCACGGAAAATCTGCCGGAAGCCTCGTGTGAGATAATTAAAGAAACGGCGTGCCATCCATAAAATGAAAATTGTAATGATGATTTCAAAAAGACCAAATTTTTTTACTGAAAAAAGTGGCTTGATTATATTCTGAAGGTCAAAGGTTTTCATTATTGAAGTTTTTTTCAGCATTTCGATAAGAAAGTCTGGTGTTGTTTTAAAAAAACGGATGAGAATGCCGGCAATCAGCATGATGATTGGAATGAGTGAACACAAAAAACCGTATGAACCGGCGGCAGCATATGTTAATAAATCATTTTGAACAAAAAGTGTGCTTACAAGTGTAAAAAAACGTACAATATCGGCAAAAAAATTAGTCTTTGCTTTCATATACAAAGATTATATCTAAAAAAACTCTTTTTGTGGAATAATTTTTTGTTTATAATTTTATTTGTAATAAAGAAATTTTTTAAGAAGTGCTGCGTGCTGACAGAATACTGAATAAAACTGCATGGCTTTAAGTTTTTGCAGGCTGAATTTGATTTATATTCAGAGTCTTTCAAATGTAAGACAGGCTGAAAACATGCTGCTTTGATGAAACATGTGTCCGTGTTTCAGTTTTGCAGCCTGTTTTTTCTTGCGGAACTAAAATGTAATTTTTCTGTCTTCTGGTTTTTCTGCCTGCTTATATAAAATGGCTCTGTTGCCGATTATGCGGACAAGTGTTGCATCTGCTGCCTGACAGATTTTGTCTGTCAATTCGACTTTTTCGTCTTTATATTCATTAAATTTAATTTTTATCAGTTCGTGTGCGGCAAGTGTTTCCTGCACCATTTTAATAACGCCGTCTGTTACGCCAGCGCCGCCCACAATTACAACCGGCTCAATGTCGTGTGCAATTTTTTCAAGATTTCTTCTTTGTTTGCTTGTCAGTTCAATCATGTGCGCATTCTAGCATAAAAAGAGCATTCAAAACAAGTTCATGTCAAATTTAAAGAGTGTCGATATTTTTAAAGATGGTTAAAAACAGCTGTTCTTTTTTATAGTTGCAGTTTGTTTGCATCTTTAAAAATGTCATTTATTTAGATTCAATTGCGTATAAAAGCGTTTTCAAAGCAGCACTTTAGCGAATTATAAATGATTTGCATTTTTGAAGTATTGCGTATAATAACAAAAAAATGTATAATTATGCTTGAAATTGCGAAAAATACGCATAATAATACAAAAATTACTAAAAGAGGTGTAGAAAGTGGCTGATTATAGCGAAAAAGCATTTATTGATAAGTTGTCAGATTTAGCATGTCATAATGACCCAATCGATCAATCTCTTTATCAGACTTATGATGTAAAACGTGGCCTTCGTAACAGAGATGGCCGTGGTGTACTTGTGGGTTTAACCAAAATCGGTGATGTTGTCGGATATGAAATGCAGGATAATAAAAAAGTAGCCGTGCCTGGCAAACTTTATTATCGCGGTTACGATGTAGAACAGCTTATAGCAGATGCAGAAGCTCATAATCAGTTTGGCTTTGAACAGACAATTTATCTGTTGATTTTTGGTGAATTGCCTACAAAAGACCAGCTTGAAGAATTCTGTCAGTTTTTGGGCAGCCGCCGCGAGTTGCCTTCATTCTTTACAGAAGACATGATTCTTAAAGCACCTTCTCCAGACATTATGAATAAACTTGCACGCGGCGTCCTTGCAAGCTATTCTTATGACAGTTCTCCAGAAGACGTAAGCGTTGCCAATGTTATCCGCCAGTGCATTGAGCTTGTTGCGCGTTTTCCAGCTTTGGTTTCAAATGCATATCAGGCAAAGCGCCGCTATTATGACGGACAGAGTATGTACATTCATTTTTCAGATCCGTCGATTTCAACAGCTGAAAATTTCTTGCGGCTTATCCGTTTTGATTCTCAATATACACGTCTTGAAGCTGAGCTTTTAGACCTTGCACTTATTCTGCATGCAGAACATGGTGGCGGTAACAACTCAAGTTTTACTGTTCATGTAGTTTCTTCTGCTGATACAGATACATATTCTGCAATTGCAGCCGGTGTAGGTTCTCTTAAAGGTCGCCGTCATGGTGGTGCAAACCTTCAGGTTATGGACATGATGGACGAAATAAAATCTAACGTAAAAGACTGGTCAAGTGAAAAGCAGGTTTCTGACTATTTAAGAAAGATTTTGCGCAAAGAAGCTGGCAATGGTTCCGGTTTGATTTATGGAATGGGACATGCTGTTTATACAATCAGCGATCCACGTGCATGTCAGCTTAAACGCAAGGCAGAACAGCTTGCAAAAGAAAAAGGCTGTCTTGAAGAATTTAATCTTTACTGCCTTATAGAAAAACTTTCACCAGCTGTTTTTCACGAAGAAAAAGACAGCGACAAGAGAATCTGTGCAAATGTTGACTTGTTCTCTGGTTTTGTTTATTCAATGCTTAACATTCCACGTTCGCTGTTTACACCGATTTTTGCCATTTCGCGCATTGCGGGCTGGTCGGCACACCGCATCGAAGAGGTTGTTGCAGGCAACAGAATTTACCGTCCTGCATACAAGAATATTCTTGAACCAAAAAAATATATTCCAATGGAAGACCGCAAGTAATGTCTGTTGAACGGCTCGACAAGCTTCTTTCAATTGCAGGTTTCGGTTCAAGAAAAGACGCTAAAAAGCTTTTACATTCTGGTGCCGTCACTATTGACGGTGCTGTTGTAACTGCAGCAGATTTTCATGTAGATACAGAAAAATCTACTGTTGCTGTTGATGGAGAACAGCTTGTTTTCCATCAACATGTTTATCTTATGCTGAATAAACCGGCTGGTGTTGTAAGTTCCACAAAAGACGGCGAACACCAGACTGTTCTTGATCTTCTTGATGATGAATTAAAGCACCGCTCTTTAGGTGGAGAACTCCACCTTATAGGACGGCTTGATATAGACACAGAAGGTCTTCTTTTGCTTACAACAGACGGAACATTGACACACCGGCTTACATCTCCTAAACAGAACATTCAAAAAACATATTTTGTGCGTCTTAGAGATTCTTTAGAAGAAGCAGAACAGCAGAATTATGCAAAATGTTTTGCTGAATGTCTTGAAGTGCCGCGCGAACATAACGAAGAAGCTTTTATTGCAAAAAGTGCACGTCTTGTCTGGAAATCTAATAACGAATGTGAACTTACAATTTTCGAAGGCAAATATCACCAGGTAAAACGAATGTTTGCTGTTCTTGGAAATGAGGTTGTTTATCTTAAACGTTTGAGCGAAGGTTCGATTCTTTTAGACCCGTCTTTGCCTTTGGGAAAAGCAAGGGAACTTTCTGAAGCTGAAAAAGCTTCTTTGGGTGTTTAGTTTTGGAGAAGTTCTAAAAAATGCAGTTTTTAGAGCTTCTTTTTATGAGTTAATAATTTAAAATTTCTGCATGTTTTGTCTTCGTTGAATCTTCCTTTGTAGTTTGCTTTTATATTTCTGTCTGTGTAATATCTTGTTTGACATTTCTGTTTATGTTAGATTTTAGAAGCTGTATGCGCCATAATTTTTAAACTTTTCAGAGTGTTTGTTTTATGAAAAAAATATTTACGTTTTGTCTTTTTTTGATTTTTATTGCATGCTTTGGTTTTGTTTCGTGTAAAAAAGCAGAACCCCAAAATATTTCTGAAAATTCAATTGAGAAAGAACCAGAAGTTAAAGAACTGACAGAAGCTGAAAAAGAAGCATTAAAAAAAGCAGAAACAAAAGAAGCCGTAGATAGCTACATTTTGAATCGTTCTTTAGACGAGCGCATTGCGCAGCTTTTTGCTGTTGGAATTGATGGAAATGATATCTTGCATTCTTATGCAAAAGAGGAATTTGCAGAAGGTGCGCCTGGTGCTTTTTTGCTTTTCAGTTCAAACATTGCGGATACAGCAGAAAAAACAGCCGCTTTTACAGACTCTGTTTTAAGCTGGTTTATTGAGCAAAATCTGGTTCCGCCATGTTTTATGATTGATAACGAAGGCGGCGATGTTTACAGGTTTGATGAAATCGGTTCAAAACTGCTTTCTCCTATGCGCATGACAGAAATTTTTTCTGCAGCTGAAGCACAGCAGTATTACGAGCTTATTGGAAAACAGATGAAAGCGCTTAATGTTCAGCTGAACCTTGCGCCGCTTGTAGAAGTAAAAACAGAAAAAAATGCAAAGTTTTTAGGCCGCCGTTCTTATGGAAATCTTGAAAATGTAACGGCTTACGGCGCCGCCTGCATAAATGGCTATGACGCTGCCGGTGTCGGTTCAACATTAAAGCATTTTCCAGGAAATACAGACGTTGACCCGCATGTCGGTTTGCCTCGTTTGTCTGTAGAAAAATCTGAAGTTGAATCAGTTTATGTTGAACCTTTTAAGCGGCTTGCTTCTGGCGCAGATGCAGTTTTAATTTCGCATATTATTGTGGATTCTATTGATGAAGGTGTCCCTTCGTGTTTTTCTCAAAAAATTATAAAGGAAGAGCTTCGGAATAAATTCTGGGGCGAAAAACTTGTAATTTCTGATGATCTTTACATGGGTGCTTTAAGCAAAAACGGTTATCCGCCTGAAATGGCTGTTGTAAAAGCATTGAAAGCAGGAATTGATGTACTGATGATTTCTGAAAAAAGATTTGCAAAAGCTGCCGGCGCCATAAAAAAAGAAGCAGAAACAGATCCGCTGTTTGAAAAACAGATTAATGAAGCTGTAGAACATATTTTGCAATTCAAGATAAAACGTGGACTTCTTGAAGTTGTAACGCTTGATGACGGAAGCTTGTCGCTGCAGCCTGTCAGACTTAATCTTGTTGAAGAAAATTTGAGAAACTTTAATGAAGCAAAAGCAAAAGCAGATGAACTTTACTTAAAGTGTACAGTAAAGTGAACTTGGCAAAAACGGAAAACTTTATGGGCAAAAAAGATAAAAAAATAATCAGTGGCAGCGAAGCTTTTGATGCTTTTTATTCAGAACTTTTTGACGGACGCTGGGCTTCTCTTAAAGAAGCACTCCTTGGTGCAGCTTCTCAATGCGGCTACGAAACTGGACTTTTAAAGCCGTATTATCTTGATAAAGGAAGTGTGCGTGCTGCAAGAACATTGCCATTAGAAAATGCTGAAAAAATTGCAGATTTTTGTGCAGCACCTGGCGGCAAATCTTTGATTCTTGCTTCGACAATGAGTCAGACTGCAACGCTTGTTTCAAATGAACGTTCGCGGGAACGAAAAAACAGATTGCAGAAGGTGCTTGATGAACATCTTGAAGAAAGCGTAAGAAGCCGTGTTTCTGTTTCTGGTTTTGATGCGAGCTGCTGGTGCAACTATGAAAGGGAAGCATACGATAGAATTTTGCTTGATGCCCCATGTTCTTCTGAACGTCATGTTCTGGCAGATGAAAAATATCTTGCTCAATGGTCAAAGGCGAGAATCCGTAATCTTGCTGTTGCACAATGGTCTTTGTTGTCTTCTGCATTTCTTGTGCTGAAAAAAGGCGGCTACATGGTTTATTCAACTTGTGCGCTTGCACCTGCAGAAAATGACTGTGTTGTAGCACGTTTATTAAAAAAATATCCAGAAGCACAGATTGTTCCGCTTAAAGAAGAAGACGAATATGGTTTGTGTGACGGCGAAAAAACTGAATATGGAATTCATGTGCTGCCTGACAGACAGGGTGGAGCAGGACCCTTATATTTTTCTCTAATATATAAAGCTTAAATATGGACGAAAAACCATTTATGGTGTAAAATCTCTTATCGGGACTTCTATGGCAGATTCTAAAACTAATAGAGAAGAAAAATTAAAACGGATTATTGAGCTCGAAAAGGTATTGAACGAAATTCAGGATATTGACGTTCTTCTTGAACGCATTTTGACTGAAGCTCGTAATATTGTTCATGCAGATGCAGGTTCTATTTATGTGTATGAACATGGAATGCTGAAAATTCGTTATGCCCAAAATGAAACCCAGCAGAAACGTCTTGCTCCGGGGCAGAAGCTTCCTTTTAATTTCTTTTCATTTAAAATTGATGAAAAGTCAATGTGTGGTTACGCTGTTTTAACAGACTCTATTTTAAATGTGCCGGATGTTTATAATATTAATGGAATGCCTTTTGTTTTCAATAAACAGCCTGATGATTTGACAGGTTATCGAACAAAAGCTGTTCTGACTGTTCCGTTAAAAACTGCATCAAACAAAATATTGGGTGTTCTTCAGATTATTAATCCTCAGAATGAAAATGATGAACTGTCAGATTTTGATGCTGATTCTGTTTTATATATTGAACATTTTGCAACAAGTGCAACACAGGCACTTGAACGTGCACACCTTACACGTGCGATGATTCTCCGTATGGTTCAGATGGCCGAGTTTAGAGACCCGAAAGAAACAGGTGCACATGTAAACCGTGTTTCGAACTATGCAGTTGAAATTTATGACCACTGGGCTTTTAAGCATAATGTTTCTGTCGTTGAATCTGAAAAATATCGTGATAATTTGAAAATTGCAGCAATGCTCCATGATGTTGGCAAAGTTGCTGTTTCAGATATGATTTTGCGCAAACCTTCAAGACTTACTGATGAAGAATATAAAACAATCCAGAATCATACGCTGATTGGTTCCCGTCTTTTTGATGATATTCAGTCTCCGATTGATGCAATGTCCCGTGATGTAGCTCTTCGTCATCATGAACGCTGGGATGGTTTAGGTTACCCTGGAAAAGTTGACATTCAGACTGGTGCGCCGCTTGAGTCAGATCCAGCTACGGGCAAGCCGTTGGGACTTGCTGGTGAAGAAATTCCTCTTGCTGCACGGATTGTTTCTCTTGCAGATGTTTTTGATGCTTTGTCTTCAAAACGCGTATACAAAGAGTCTTGGTCTGAAACTGCTGTTTTGAGCGAAATTCAGACACAGGCCGGAAAACAGTTTGATCCTGACCTTGTTATGAGTTTCTTTGAAGTGCTTCCAAATATACGCCAGATTCAAATAGCATGGCCTGACTGATGATTTTAATTACAGGTTTTTAACCCGATTGAATTTTCATGCACAAATGCAGAAAAATCTGCGTCTGTGCATTTTTTTTCAGTTTGAAAATTTTAGTTTTCAGGCATTTCTGTTAAAAAAATCGTTAAAATCGCTCAAACTTGAAAAGTTTTGTCTGGCTGAAGACAGAAGCAATTTAAAGATATGAAGAATAACGGTTCTTGTTTCAGGGTCAATCTTTGCAAGGGCTTTTATAACTGCACCAGATTTTTTCAGCCAGTTATCTGATAAATCTGATAATGAAACTGCTTCTGTTGCAGACAAAACTTCGAAAAGCGTGTCAATGAAACATTCCCTCTGTTTATAATCAAGCTGTTCAAGCCATGTATTTATTGTGTTGTCAAAAAATTTGCTGTCTGCTGTCAAACTTTCAACTTTTATAAAGCTTTTAGCTGCGGTAACCCATGTAAAAGGGTTGTGCTGCAGAATGCCCATTGATTCAGAACTTTTTACTTCAATACGTTTGCCCTTGTGGTTAAACAGAATTCCAACAACAGAAGATTGTGGAAGATATGTCGTAATTTTTTGCTCCATTTTTTCAAATTCAGCTGATTGAAGAATGTGCTGCTCAAAACCTGGACCGTCGAAATTGTAAACTGCTGAAATTTGCCTGTGAATTTTTGAATCGCAGAACACAGATGAATAAATAGCAAGGTTTCCGCCTTTTGAATGACCGCCGGTAATCAGGTTGTGTTTGCTGTTTGCTGCCGCACAGGCTTCTATGTAAGATACTGCATCTTTTTGTGCAGGCACAGGCGACATAAAAGCCATGTTAAAATCTTCTTTCCAGCCAATAATTGTGCTGTCTGTTCCTCTGAAGGCTATGAATGAATGATTTTTTTTGTATTCAAATGTAATTGCGGCAAATTGTTTTTCTGTGGTTTTGTCTGTTTTTACAGAAAAACCGGAAACTTTGACACAGCCGAATCTCTGTGTTTTTGCGGCTTCTGCAAGAAAAGCAGCATTGTCATTGCCCATTGTTTCGCTTCGTTTTTTGCGTTGCTCAAAATCTTTTGAATCGGCAAAGTTTTTTGCGGCTTCTGCAAGCGTAATTTGCTTTGCAAAAGATTCACTGACAATGTTTGAAAAATCAAGGTAAGAAAGCTGGCAAAAAATAAGACTGTCAACTTCATTTAGTGGAACTGTTTCAAATGAAAGGTCGCCGCGCCATTCAAGATAATCTGTAATTGAACTCATTTTAATGTAATGAAACTGACTAAAAAGTTTAATTCAAGGTGCCACTCTGAACTTGGTACAGAATCTACATTCTGTACTCAGTGTAGATGCGAAGTGAATTCGGCATGGCAGTACTTTTTAGCCATCTTCATCTTTAGCCTCCTGTTTTAATAAAAAAAACACAAGGACAACTCTAAAAATACTTTTTAAAGCCCCGTTCAATATTAATATTACACAAGAATTTGAATTGCGTGGAAAATATTTTTTTGAAGATTTGTTTTGAAAAAGCTGAAAAGTGTGGCGCTTTGCTTGATGTGCGGTACACATCAAGCAATATTTTTTTTATGCAGCAGGTTTGTTCTGCTGCTGGCTTTGATTTTCTGTATGTGTTGAGTACACACATTCAATAAATTTTCTTGCTGAAAACCTGGTGAAGTTTGTAAAGCTGCGCTAAGGCATTTTTGTATTTTGTGGTGAAAAAAATTAAATCTTAACAGCAAAAGATATGTTGTTTGTCTTGTAATAGATTTTAATGAGAATTAATTCATTCTGCGGCTTCTGCCTGATTCAGCATAATACTTGCGTTTGTTTTCATACAGCATTTTTTCTGCTTTTACGGCAACATCAGAAATTGATTTTTCGTCAGTAAATTCTGCATATCCAATGGAAATGCCAACAGGAATGTTCTTTTCAAATTTTATTTCTGAACAGTCTTTTTCTACACCGCGAATTTCTTTTTCAACAATGCTGATTTCTGTATTAAAGTAGATTACTGCAAATTCATCTCCGCCAATTCTGTAGACCTTATATGCTGATGACATATTCTGCCGTAAAAATTCAGCTGTATTTTTAATCAGCTGGTCACCATTAAAATGGCCGAGTGTATCATTAACCTGTTTTAACCCGTTGATGTCTCCCATAACGTAAGTCATCTTGGAACCGTTGCGGATTTTTTCTGTAATGGAATGCTCAAGATCATACTCAAAGCAATTTCTGTTCCATGTGTTGGCAATTACATCAATAAAAGACTTTGTAACAAATTTTTCAATTGGATTTTCAATGGCAAAGAATAAACCCAATGCAGTTATAGTAAGAGCCTGTGCCGTAAATAAAAATTCTGGAATAAGAAGCTGTGTAATCAGAAATGCTAATGTGATTAAAGACAAAGGTACTGTAGTAATTATTACAGTTTTTTTGATTCGTTGATGGTTAACAATAATCAGAATGTCTGCAGCGATTAAAAATAAAAATCCTAGTGAAAAACACAAAGTTACGCCAATGCCGCCGCTGTAAGATGTTCCTTTTCCATGATAATAATTTATTGGCGACAGAAGCATAATTACTGCGCTGAAAATACCTACAGAATATGCAGCAATATTAAAAATTTTTTTATATGAACTGCTTGGAAAAATCAAGGATAAAGCATATTCAAAGTAGTAAAGGCAAAACAAAAGTGAAAACAGAAAGAATAAAATATGACAGCCGTCATTTATGATTTTACTTAATCCTTCTATATTAACAGTGATTTCTGTAACTAAAGCCATGATGCAATGACCAAGACAAACCAAGGCTAATTTAAAGAAAGCATTTTTATTAGTCTGTGTCCTGAACTGTACACAGTATCTATCATAAATAATTAAAAAAATCATTATAAATATTGAAAACAGTTCTGGTCTGATGATAAGTATTATGTTCAATAACCACTCCGTATTAATCTGTTGTAGTTGTCTAATTATAACACATTTTGAATGATACGGAAATTTCTGTTTTGCATATTCATTTTGAAACACCGTAATTATAAGCACATTATTTAGTCTGAATGTCGAGTTATAAAATCCATAGTTGTTCCTTCACTGACAAGACCATAAAAACAATCTGTTGTCCCGAATTTATTAGCCTTCGGCGGCTTTCAGCATGGAATCTCTTAATGCAAGGTGATGCTGAAATAAATTCAGCATGACAAAATGAATTGTACATCTCTTTTATAAAAACTCGAAATTTGGGTCATTTAATAACTTTTATTCATATAAATGAGCAAAGTTTGTTGAACTGTTTTGTCTGCATTTTTTTTACTCTAATTAGAAACTATTCAGAATCAGAGTTATCGGGTTTTTGTATGCTGGTAGGAGTAAATGTGATTTCATGCGCATGTTTGTCATCAAAAAGGATTACCTGCTTTTTCAAAAAGCCTTCTTCGTCAAGTTCGCGGATGAGTCTGCCTTTTTCTTCAAGTTTTTCACCTACATACACTTCGTATGTTCCCTCGCCCTCTATGCATGAAAATAAATGGTGTCTTACTCCATAATAACCTTCTGGATCAGAGAACTCACTATATACTTCAGATACTTCAGTTAAAATACCCTTTTTATATACCCACTTTTCATCTATCCACGTCTTACGGAAAGAATCAAGGTAATCATGCTTATTGTAGATGATTGTATCTCCGTCAAAAATATACTGACTGTATAATTTTTCTTCATCATCCAATTCCATTGTTTCTAAATCTTTGATGTTTTGATATGTTATAGTAATTTCATCAGAAGTTATTTTCAGCTTATTTAGTCTGTAAAATTTTCTGTCTTCATGATATTTTTCTGGAGGAAGTATCATTTCATAACCGTCATCTGTTTTTGTCCATTTTGAAAGATCGTCAATATCTACAGGAGTATCAAGTCTTACCTGCCTTAAAATTTCTTTCTCCATAGATTTATCATAATAGTCAGATAAGCCCATAGTATTATAAACCATAAATTTCCCGTTTTTTTGAGATTCTTCTAAATATTGAATGTAGCCTTGATATTTTCTGTCATCAAAAAAACAAATGTAGACAGGATCTACTAAATCACCCGAATCGTTACCTACATTTTTTCGGCCGTCCTGAAGTCTGTTTTTGTAATCAAAATAATAAACATATCTGAATTTTACATTAGATTTAGGGTTTAACATCAAAACTGGAACAGGAATTCCCCCCCACAAAAAAAGATTGTGAACATTTAAATAACTGTAATGACGGACATCATCAAAATAAGTTCCGTCTGTTGGAATTATTGAAGGCTCTGAAGTATCAAAAACTATATCTTTATCTAATTCAAATATATCATCAAGTTCTTCTAAAGATTCAGCATCATATTCTTCTGCCTGCTGCAGTTCAGGTTCTGCTGCTGTCAACACAGCAGTTTCTTCAATTATTGGCTCTTCCTTTTGTGTTTCTACATTTTTTTTGCTGCATGACACATTCATGAACATCAAAATCATTGCAGCGATTAATACAATTGCATTTAATTTTTTCAAAATTTTCTCCTTAGGAATTTTTAATAGGTCGAATTTCGAGTTATAAATAGAATTTACAAAAAAGGCGTAATTCTTTAGAATTTAGTTACCACACAAAAAACAAAGGAGTTACGCCATGACCGAAAACGATCTTATTGAATTATACTGCATTATTGATAATTTTTACCAGCGGTTTATTATGACCACAGCCGGAAAAAAGAATCTTGAATTATATTATGGCAAACGTGGCCCTTCAAGAAGAATGACTGTTCCTGAAATTATGACATTGAACATTGCGCGAATTCTGGACAGAATAGCCGATCTTAAAACATTTCATAAAAATGCAGCAGTAAACTATATTGAATATTTCCCGAACCTTACAAACTATGAAAATTTCATGAAGGCAACAAACAAGGCAACTGGTTTTATTCTTGCTTTTCTTCAATATCAGTTATATTTGAACAGAAGAAAATGTAAGGATGACACTTTTTATCTCGATTCAACGCCAAACCGGTATATTGCCTCTCATAAAGTAACCAAGGGAATTGCGAGCCGTGGAAAATCAACGAAAGGATGGTTCTATGGTTTCAAGCTGCAGGGTGTATGTACAAAAGACGGAACTTTGGTAAAACTCTGTTTCCGTCCTGGCAAAGAACATGACAGTCAGGCTTTCGATGATTCTACAAAAGGGCTTTTTGGAACTTTTGTTACAGATGCCGGTTATTTATTAAAGGATAAAGAATTGATGAAAATGTATGAAAGCGGAAGAAAACCTTGTACCGCAGCCAGAAAAAACATGAAGCGTATGATAACTGCAGAACAAAATCAACTTTTATTGAATAGAAACAGAATTGAAAACGTGTGGTCGGTTATGAAGCTCAACTATAATTTGATTTATCACAAGGCCAGAAGCATAACTGGAATATTCAGGCATTTCTTTTACAGCATTTCAGCATTTTTATTTCATTTTGTTGATAATGAAACCCAATGGTTCCTGCCAAACTGTTTTGTTCAGCAGAAACTCGAATTTTGACCTTATATATTCTTGTGAAAAAAGATAATTTGAAGAAATCAGTGCAATTAATAATAAAAAAGATTTTTTCATGCTTTTTTTTGTATTTGAAGCTGCGCCGGTAACATGTCTGTATGTTGCCGGATGTGTTTATGGATAAAATCTCTAAAAATCTGCTTTCTGCAAATTTTTAGAGATTTTTATGTTTTAGAAATCTTCTTCTGCTGGTTGGTGCATGCTTGAACGTGCCAGAATTGGTGAAACTATGTATGCGAGAACTGTGTAAATAATTGAACCTGTTGCCCAAAGCTGTGCGTCTGCACCTAAAAACCACATTGTTTCAATGACTGCAGGAAGAACAAGCATTACAAGCAGTGATGGCACGGCGAGGACTGCTGCAAAATTTTTTTTGCCGTTTGTGCATATGATTGAAAACAGGCAGTAAACAGCCGTACAGAGACCAAGCTGCATAATCGGTTTTATTAAAAGCAGAAATGGTGAAAGAGTTTCGTATCTTGTAATTGTAAAATATGGTGACTGTACTGCATAAAAACCGAACAGCATGTATGCAGAAACTTTTAATTTGTATGAAACAGGCTCTTTGAACAGAAAAAGCAACAGAAAATAACATATTACGATTGGAATAACAATTTCCTGTATAATCAAATATAAAAATTCTGATGCAAAATTATAGATTGCAAAATGAACCGGAAGAAAGAAAATCCAGTCGCAGGTGCAATATATTGTACCTAAAACAAGCCCGAGAAAACCTGTAAAACATGCGGCGTGTTTATTTGGAAAAAGTACGTCGCGGGAAAAGCCGTTTACAAGCAGATATGCTGTAACCGGAAACAAAATCAGCATAAAAAGTTTCATGATTATAAAATATCATAAAGTTTTATGGCTTACAAGAAGTATGTTTAAAATGTGTTTCTTTTTAGTTTGCTAAATTGCAAAACATGATGTATTCTGACTTTACGATTTTTTTTATAAAAAATACATGAATAAGTGAAGAAAATTTATCGGCAGAGTAGAAAAAAAACGCTACCCTATAGACATTTTTTGTGAATTTCTGATATTATTCTTGATATGCTTTGTTGATAGGTACGGAATTTTTACCGTGCGTAGGAGGATAGTTGGCGGACAAAGGATTGCGGGTAAATGAACAGATCCGCGTACGTGAGGTCAGACTCATTGACAGTGATGGTGAGCAGAAAGGAATTGTTCCCACCATTGAGGCTCTAAAGATGGCTAGAGAACACGAGCTTGATCTTGTGGAAGTTGCGCCTAATGCAAATCCACCAGTTTGCAAAATTCTTGATTACGGTAAATATCGTTTTGAAATGGAGAAAAAGCTCCGTGACTCCAAGAAAAACCAGAAAGTACTAAAACTTAAAGAAATTCGTATGCAGCCTAAAATTGCAGACGGAGATATTGAGTTCAAATCAAAGCACATAAAAGAATTTCTTGCTGAAGGAAACAAGGTAAAAGTAACGGTGCGTTTTCGGGGACGCGAACTTGCTCATACCGATCTCGGCTTAGACGTTCTGAATCAAGTACTACAACGCATTGAGGGTGAGTATGCCATGGAAAAACAGCCTGCTATGGAAGGTCGTTTTATGTCAATGACACTTGCGCCGAAAGCGAAGAAATGAGGTAAAATCTATGCCTAAGATGAAATCAAAGCGCTCTGCCGCTAAACGTTTTTCATTGACTGGAACTGGAAAAGTTAAGTACAAGAAAATGAATCTCCGCCATATCCTTACTAAAAAGGATAAGAAGCGCAAGAGACAGTTGCGTGCTGCTGGTATCCTTAGTGAATCAGAAGCAAGAAAGATGCGCAAGCAGCTGATACCTTACAGCTGATAACTGTTTTGCAGAAATTAAAAGCGGTTTAAAATTACCCCGCTGTTTCAAGGAGATTATATATGTCTAGAGCTATAGACGGAACAAAGCGCAAAGAGCGCCGTAAGAAGATTCTTAAACTTGCTAAAGGTTTCCGCGGAAGACGTGGAACAAACTATAAAGCTGCTAAAGATGCTGTAACACAGGCTTTGTCTGACGCTTATGTTGGACGCCGTGATAAAAAAGGCACAATGCGTTCTTTGTGGATTGCACGTTTGAATGCTGCATGCCGTGCTGAAGGCATCTCTTATTCACGCTTCATTGATGGTTTGACAAAAGCTAACGTAATTATTAACCGCAAGGCATTGTCAAATATGGCTATTGAAGATCCTGCAGCTTTTAAAGAAGTTGTAGCTGTTGCAAAAAAAGCAATAGGAGCATAACACATGATTTCACTTGATCAGGTTCAGCTTCTTGAACATAAAGTAGAAACTGCTGTAGCAAAAATCGCAGATTTGCAGAAAGAAAACGACTTTTTGCGCAATAAGTTTTCTGAACTTAAAGTTCAGTATGATGAAATGCAGAAAGCAAATGTTGAGC
This sequence comes from Treponemataceae bacterium, assembly GCA_045627325.1. Taxonomy (GTDB): domain Bacteria; phylum Spirochaetota; class Spirochaetia; order Treponematales; family Treponemataceae; genus UBA1240. The sequence goes on from JAZQNK010000071.1 coordinate 32,983, forward strand.
TTTCGGCAAAAGTTTCTCTTTATGAGCAGAATCAACCTACGATTGAAAGTGGAATTATGAAAGCGCTCGAGCGTTTAAACAATATTGAAGATTCTGTTTTGCGTGTAAGCGGGGGCAGTATTGAAGCTCCTGTTTCTATGCCGGAACAGAATCTTACATCTATTCCTTCAAACGAAGGCATGGGAGTGCAGACACCTTCACAGTTTGCAATGAATAACACAAATGTTCAGCCTCCCGTATCTTCAATCGATTCTTTCCCTTCTATTGGTTCTGCTGTTTCTCAACAGAAAAGTGCAGCAGAGACACAGCAACTTGATATTTTTTAAGGCTGTTTAATTATGGCAAAGGGAACTCTTCAAATAAATCTTTTGGGTACATCTTTTTCTATTCAGGCTGACGAAGATTCCTTGTATCTTGATAAATTGCTGTCGCATTATAAAGATACTGTTGATGAACTTGTTAGAACAACTGATTTAAAAGACCCGTTAAAAATTGCAATTCTTGCTGGTATAATGATTTCAGATGAACTTGCAAAAGAAAGACGGAATGCACCAGATACAGACACTCTTATGGTAAATGCTGAATTAAGCGAAGCTGAAAAGATTGTCCTGCAATTAACCAAGAAAATTGATCAGGTTCTTTGATTAATGGCAACTGCGGAAGATTTTCCTTTTATTATTTGGATTGATGCTGATTCTTGTCCTGTACAGGTGCGCGATTTAGTAGTGCGTTTCGCATTGCGCTTAAAACTTCCCGTAAAATTTGTAGCTAATCATGATATTCCTTTTCAAAAAAATAATTTGTTGACAATGGTTGTCTGCGAAAAAGAAAAAGATGCGGCAGACGATTATATTGTTGATCATGCAGATGAAAATGACCTTGTGATAACAAGAGATATTCCTTTGGCTTCCAGACTGGTTGATAAAAAAATTTGTGTTTTGAATGACAGAGGCTGTGTATTTACAGAAGTAAATATTGCAGAAAAACTTGCCATAAGAAACTTGAATTATATGCTTCTGGAAAACGGTGTAGTATCAGATGTAAAACGTTCTGGTACATTTGGAAAAAAGGAACTGAATCTTTTTGCAAACAGTCTTGACAGGGAACTTCAAAAAAAATTAAAAAGTATTAGAAATTAGAAAAATAAAAGTTTATGTAGACAGCTTGAAAAAAAAGTTTTATTGCTCAATTATGTGCTATTATTGACATATTGAGTAAAGAAACATGATATGTTTGAAATTACGGATATAATCGCCTGTAATTTCAGTATGCAGCAGAATTTTTTATAGTAATGTTCTGCTGATTTTTGATGAAATGCATTTTTGCTGCTTTTCATTTTATGCCTGTTCAAGGTCGCTGTATTTCTAAAAAGCATTTTTGCTGATTTTAGAAATAAGCTAATTTAAACTTTGTCAGGTTATTTTAACTTCCTTAAAACTGGAGGATTAAATTGAAACTTTCTAAAAAATATTTGATTATTTTTCTTTTGCTTACTTTTTCTGCCGGTTTTTATTTACGCTGGTATCAGCTGGAATTTTTTTATAGGATTCTGCCTACTTACTTTTCTGGCATAGGTGCAACGTTAATGGCAATTGGCGGACTTCTGGTTATAATGGGTTCGTGGATTTTTGTTGTATTGAACCGTTTTACAAGTGTTGTTGAAAAGAAAAAACGCGGAGAAAAAATAACTGATGAAGAAAGAAGACAGGCAATTGATGCTCAGTCGATAATCAATAAATTGTGCATTGCAACAAATATGGTTGGTTTTGTTATCGGTCAGGCTTTTGCCATTTTTATGGATGTAAAGAACAACGTAATTATTTTTGTACCGAGCAGAATTACATTTATTTTAATGGAATCTTTCCTTGTCGGCTGTCTGGTTGCCATTTTGGAAAATTTCATTCTTGGTGTGATGATGCGCGATGACAGACGACTTTTGAAGATTCATTCAGTTGACGAATTGACACATGATATAGATTTTTCAATTAGCAAAAAAATAATTCTTTCTTGTGTTGTTATTCTTGCATTAATGGGGTTGCAGTGTTTTTGTTTGCCTTATCAGATGATTTTGCAGGATAGCGGAATGCCTGTTCAAAATGTAATGAGTGAATATATAAAAGCTTTTCCAAAAGTTTTTTTCGCAACATTCATTCCTTGTATGATTTTGATTTCTGTTCTTGCTGTTGATATAAAGGCGCGGATTCAGCATACGGCAAAGCGTGTCAGAGATATTGGCAGCAAAGGCGATTTGGCTTCGCGCATTGATATTGCAATGAAAGATGATATTGGAGCACTTTCAACAGAACTGAACCTTTTTATTAAAGACCTCTCTGATATGGTGCAGAATCTTAAAATAGAAACTTATGTTGTTGAAAATTCTGCTGTAAATTTAAGTGAATCTGTAAAAATTTCAAATAAAGCACTTTCAAATATGAAGCAGACTGTAGACAAGATTCATGAAGAAGGTGAATGGCAAAAAGATCTTGTTGAAAATGCAAAATCTGATGTTTTAAATGTTACTCAAAGCGTACAGAATGTTCAGCAGCAAATTGAACAGCAGGCAGTTTCTGTGCGTCAAAGTTCACGTTCTGTTGCAGATATGGCAGAAAGCATTGAATCTGTTGCTGATCTTGCACAAAAAGCTGATGCCGTTTCAGCTGGACTTAAAGAAACGAGCGAAAAGGGTGAAGCTGCAATTAAAAGCGCTATTAATGATATTCTTGAAATTCAGACTGCTTCTGATGAAGTACAGGATATTGTAAAAGTTATTCAGAAAATTGCTTCTCAAACCAATTTGCTTTCAATGAATGCCGCAATTGAAGCGGCTCATGCTGGTGCAGTCGGCCAGGGTTTTGCTGTTGTTGCAGATGAAGTTCGTTCTCTTGCTTCTTCGAGTTCTGTAAGTGCAAAAAACATTGCTGTGCATATTAAAGAAATGGTTGAAAAGATTCAGAAAGGTGTTGAATCAATTCAGCTTGCAGGAAATGCATTTGCAGAAATAAATGGTGGAATTGCAAATAACTCAGAACTGGTTCAGACGATTGCACGTTCTATGGCAGAGCAGCGTATCGGTGCAAGTGAAACTATAAAAGCAACGGAATCTGTTGTTGAATCGATTGAGTTTATTCAAAATCTTACAAAACAGCAGCGTGAATATGCTGATAATGTAGAAAATTCAATTAACAAAATCGTTACGGCATCAAAAGAAATATCTGTTTCGCTTGAAAAGAATACTGAAAATTCACACAACCTTGAATGTGCTATTGATGGCGTTGATTCTTGTGTAATAAACAACAGCAGTGCCGTTTCGAAAATGCTTGAATGTATCGATGTATTCAATGTATAGCTGATTTTTAAAGCGGGCTTTGATCTAGCTAAAAGGAAGGTTTTCAGCACATAGTTCGAAATCTGCTGGTTTTTCTTCCTTAAAATCTTCTTGTGCATTTTATGTAGTTTTTGCGGCAATAATTTTATGTGTTTGTATTTAGCATAAGTTGCAAATGTTAAAAAAAGCAGACGTTTTTAGCTTTGTAGTATTCTGAAATGTAACTCTTTATTAAATCAAATAAAAAGCGCAGACTTTAAAAATATTTTAAAAGTTCTGCGCTTTTTTTTACTGTATCGCTCTAAAAGCAGTCAGCGGGCTATTGTTTTTGAATTGCTAAAGCTTCTTCTTCTGTTGCTCTTGCCCAGTAAATGCTTTTGCCTATGCCAAGACCGATTTCGCCTCTAAGTTCAAGTGTGTCTGTTTTATACTTTTGATTGTCGGCCTGGTGAAAAATTGCCTTGCATTTATACATTGCACCGGTGCTTGGGTCAATTATGTTGCCTTTTGACCATTCGCCTGTGTTCTGTTTTTCAAGGTTAAAAATCCAGATAGAACCGACAATCGGCATGTTGGAAAGTTCTGATTGTACAGGATAGCCTTTGTAAATTCGTTTTTTGCAGCCATATGCGCGCGTGTCTGCGGTTTTGTCTGCAAGCGAAACTGTAACACCATAAAGACGGTTGTCAGTTTCGTCTACATAAAGGCGCCATCCGCCATTCGGTTTGTCAGTTTTTTCATCAAAGCTTATCCAGAAACCTTCTGCCGGATCTTCTGCTGCTGCAAATGACAGCACGAGAAACAGTGCTAAAAAAATGGCACAAAATCGTTTCATAAGTTCCTCCTTGAAAATCAATGCACAAATTTTAGCTGTGCAGATATTTGAACCAATATTTGCCTTAAAAATTTGAAATTTATGGACAAAATTTGACAAAGTTCAAAGTTATATATGCCTGTTTAATAAATTGAAAGTTTTAACAATGCTTTATATCGTAACAAACTTTTCGTTTTTTGAATGTTTGTTCTTGAACGAAGGTTTTACCGAACAGGCTTGAATGTTAAATTGTTTTTCAGTCTTGATTGAAGAAGGCGGTCCGTGTCCGGGCATTATTACAAGTTCATCGTTCTGGCTTAAAATTTTGGTTCTGATATTTGTTTTTAAAATTTTTTCGGCATATAAATTGTTTGTGTTGCCAATGAGACCTGCCGTGAGTGCATCTCCTGTAAAGAGAATCTGCCCGATTTTGTAAACCATTGAATCTGATGTGTGACCAGGTACAGAAAGATAGCCGACATTTGTGCCGATTATTTTTAATATGCCGTCGCCTTTGATGATTTTTGTGTCGTCTGCGGCAAGTTCATAATCTGCTGTGTAGACTTTCGGTCTGTAAATTTTCCTTAGTGTCTGAAGCCCTTTGTAGTGGCTTATATGATTGTGCGTAATAAGGACAGCTTCGAGGGAGAAATGATTGTTTTCTATCTGCATAATCATTTCTTTATTGACTGTTCCTGGATCTATAATTAATGCCTGTTTTGTTTCTTCGTTTCCTACAACGTAACAGTTCGAAAAACCTTCCAGACACAGGTGAAAATAAACTTTAATCATTTAGAGGTTCTTCTCCTTCTGAAAAATTTGCTTCTCTTGTGTTTGAATGTTTGAAAGAAACATTTTCAAAAGTTGCTTCTTCAAATGAGCTTTGTTTTATATTGCAGTTTCTTATTGAAGTGTTTATAAGTTTTGCCCTTATAAAACGGGAATTATATAAATCCGAATCATCAAATGATGATTGCTGTGCATTAATTCCATTGAAATTGTTGTGTACTAAGTCTGAATTTGTAAAAAGAACATGTGAAAAAGTACTGCCGCTGAAGCTTGTAAACTGCATGTTTGAATTGAGCAGATTGCAGTCGCTGAATAATGAAAAATCGAGCATTGTCATGCGCATGCGGCAATATTCTGAATGAATGGAAGAAAATGTACAGTTTCTCATGTCGCACCCATAAAATTTTTTGCCGCTCAAATCGATGTTTTCAAAATGAATTCCCGGCATGCTTATGCCAATAATTTTGTCATGTGTTTCGATGTATTTATATATTTTGTGCGTAGTTTCCTCTGCATTTGAGTCGTGTGCAAGACAGAAAATGTCTGTATCGAGTATATTCTCGTTTTCGTCAAAATGTGTTACAGCTAAATTTCTGCAGCCAGGGTATTGGCATAATCCAAGTGAAAACATGAATCAATGTTACCATATAGAACCGCATTTGAAAAGCATTTTGCGCCTTACTTCTAAAAGAAGCTTTTCATGATACGACTATAAAAGTTGATTCATGTGGCGGGTTTCATAATCCGACGCTCTGCGCTGTGGGGCATTCAATCTTGTTGATGTGCTCACGGCGGGCTTGCCAGTCTTGCACAAGTTCGGGTGGTTCAAGTGGCAAAGCTTCGTCTGCCCATTGCCACACCCAGCGGCAGATTGACATGAACTGATTGCTCTTAAAGCTCAAGATTATTTTAATTTCAAGGTTTTCTGCCAAATTTCTAAGAAAATCTGCTATAATAACCGCATGACACAAATTGAACAGCAGAAAGCAGCGAAGAAATTCGCGGAAGAATGGAAAGACAAGGGCTACGAAAAAGGCGAAAGCCAAAAGTTTTGGCTTGACCTCTTGTGCAATGTTTTTGGCATACAGGATTTTGCAAACTTCGTTTATTTTGAAAACCAGATAAAAGAAAAGATGCTGAAACAAGTTCAGCATGACCGTCATTCCGAACTTGATTCGGAATCTCTTGCATCTCAATCCATAACAAACTTTATAGACATCTACATTCCGTCTACAAAAGTAATGATAGAGCAAAAAAGCATAGACAAAGACCTGCGCGCGCCAATCAAGCAGTCTGACGGAACATTGCTCAACCCATTTCAGCAGGCACGAAAATATATTTCCGGGCTGCCGCTCAGTCAGCACCCGCGTTGGGTTGTAACGTGCAACTTCAAAAGCTTTCTTGTGTACGATATGGAAAACCCGAACGGCGAGCCTGAAGAAATATTGCTTGAAAACCTTGAAAAGGAATATTACCGCCTTTCGTTCATTACAGAAACCGGAAGCGTTCATCTGCAAAAAGAGCTTGAAATCTCAAAAAAAGCCGGTGACATAATCGGCGAAATCTACGACGCGATTCTGAAGCAATATAAAGACGCCGCAAACCCAAGCCCTGCAACACTCAAAAGCCTTAACATGCTCTGCGTGCGCATTGTGTTCTGCCTTTATGCCGAAGATGCCGGAATTTTCGGGCATAAGTCAATGTTCGGCGATTATTTAAAGCAGTTTGAAGCAAAAGACCTGCGCCGTGCACTGCTAGACTTGTTTCAGGTACTAGACCAAAAAGACGAAGAGCGCGACGAATACCTTGAAGAATCTCTCGCAGCTTTTCCGTATGTAAACGGCGGACTTTTTACCGAAGAAGATAAAACCATTCCGCCGCTTACCCAAGAAATAAAAGACCTTCTGGTAAAACATGCTTCAAGCGAATTTGACTGGAGCGAGATAAGCCCGACAATCTTTGGCGCAATCTTTGAATCTACCTTGAACCCGGAAACCCGCCGTTCAGGTGGAATGCACTACACGAGCATAGAAAACATTCACAAAGTAATTGACCCACTCTTTTTGGATGACTTAAAGGCTGAACTTGAAGAAATAAAACAGATTAAAAACGCCAAGACCCGCCTTGAACAGGTAAAGACATTCCATAACAAACTTGGAACATTGAAATTCTTAGACCCAGCCTGTGGAAGCGGCAACTTTTTGACCGAAACCTTTATAAGCCTCCGCAAGCTTGGCAATGAATGTATCCGCCTTGAAATAGGCGACCAGAACCAGATGGCTTTTGACGATGATTTTGTCAAAGTAAAAATCCACCAGTTCTACGGAATTGAAATAAACGACTTTGCTGTAGTTGTTGCAAAAACCGCCCTGTGGATTGCCGAGAGCCAGATGCTTGATGAAACAAGCAAAATCGTCGGACGAAACCTTAACTTTCTTCCGCTCAAAAGCTATGCAAACATTATTCAGGGAAACGCTCTGCGCGTAGACTGGGAAAGCGTTGTGCCGAAAAGCGAGCTTAACTACATAATGGGAAATCCGCCGTTTGTGGGATATGCCTATCAGTCAAAAGAACAGAAAGAAGACTTAGAAAACCTTATGAAAGGGTTTGGTAAGAACATCGATTTTGTTGCTGGCTGGTATTACAAAGCTGCTGAATTGATTCAGAATACAAATATAAAATGTGCATTGGTTTCTACAAACTCCATTACGCAGGGCGAACAGGTTGCCGCAATTTGGAAACCGCTGTTCAATCAGTTTGGAATCCATTTTGATTTTGCTTACCGTACATTCAGATGGGATAGCGAAGCAAATATAAAGGCTCAAGTTCATTGCGTTATCATTGGTTTTAGTTGTTCTGACACTATAAAAACTAAAACAATTTATCTGAATGAATCTCAATCTTTAATAGTAAAAAACATAAACGGCTATCTTATAGATGCCCCGACTATATTTATTGAAAAGAACACTAAACCAATTTGTGATGTTCCACCTATGATTCGTGGTAGTTCTCCAATTGATGATGGAAATCTTCTTCTAACGATTGAAGAAAAAGAAGAATATCTCAAAAAAGAACCTCAAGGTGAAAAATTCTTACGCCCATTTATGATGGGTAAAGATTTTATTGACCGTAAACCGCGGTGGTGTTTCTGGCTTGTCGGTGCTAATCCTTCTGATTTGAAAAAATGTCCTGTTTTATTGAATAGAATTGAAGCTGTACGTACTTTTCGTTTGAAAAGTTCAAAAGGAGCAACAGTACAAATTGCAGGAACTCCAACATTATTTGGCGAAATGCGTCCATGCGAAAGTGACTATATTGCAATCCCAAAAGTTTCGTCTGAAAACAGAAGATATATCCCTATCGATTATCTTAGTGTAGAAGTTCTTGCTGGCGATAAGCTTTTCCAAATGCCAAATGCAACTCCATACCATTTTGGTGTACTCACATCAAACGTACACATGGCTTGGATGCGTGCTGTTTGTGGTCGTTTAAAGAGTGACTATAGCTATTCAAATACTATTGTCTACAACAACTTTCCATGGTGCAACCCCACGGACGAGCAGAAAGCCAAAATCGAAAAGACCGCGCAGGCAATTCTTGACGCGCGTGCCAAATATCCTGATTCATCGCTTGCAGACCTGTACGACGAAACGCTAATGCCGCCAGACTTGCGCAAAGCTCATCAAGAAAACGACAAAGCCGTCATGCAGGCTTACGGTTTCAGTCTAAAAATGACCGAAAGCGAATGTGTCGCCGAGCTTTTCAAGCTCTACGAGAAACTGGCGAAAGGAGAAAAATAAGTATGACAGGAACAGTATCAAACATTGATTATCAGAGAGGGTTTGTAACAGTTGAAACAAATTGTGGCTATACCGTCTTTGAACTTTTAGGTGACTATGAAATAAATATTGGAGATGTCATAATCGGAAATTTGGATTCTCTTGGCGGGGAAAAACTAAAAAATTCTTCAACAAAGACAACTATGGATGTGTTTATTCAAAATATTTCATAAGAACCAAAAATAAGGAGATCTAATATGCCAAAGACATTTATGATGGAAAATGCATTGCATGATTTTGCTGATTTTGTTTGTAGAGTAGGAAAAAATGAAAATGATATTGAATATATCGGTGCAGAAAATTCATTGTTATCTGATTCTGCAATGAGTTTCTTGCGTAAAATATATTGTCAGGAATTAGCTGACAGGTCGCAAGATAATTATATTCGTATAAAACAAGATTCAAGATTGGATTTGAATTCTGTAAAAGTTGTTTTGGAAACAATTTATTCATTTTTAACAAGTCATAATGAATTCAAAAAATATGGAAGATGTATAGAAGTTTGTGTGTCAGACATCCTAAATCAATATCATTTTGGATACCTGCTTTCATATAATAACAAATCCATTTCTAGTTACACAGGAATCCATAAAGAAATTAAGGCATTGTTGGTAAAATTAGGAAAACTTACTAAAAAAACGATTTGTGATTCCTATTATTGCAATGACTAATCCAGGAGATGTTATTTATATTTTTGAAAATCAGATAATCTGCAAACTTATCATTACGTTTGCTGCTTTTGTCACTTTCTTAAATCGTAATAATTACGATTGCTCACTTTGGTCATTTTCTTAAATCGTAATCATTACGATTGCCCACTTTGGTCATTTTCTTGAATCGTAATCATTACGATTGCTCACTTTGGCATTTTCTCAAATCGTAATCATTACGATTGTTCACTTTCATTTTGCAAATCGTAATCATTACGTTTTATAGCCGTAACTCTTAAAATTTTAACATTCCGTTAACTTTTATTTTATAATTTTAAATTCCTGTTTTATAATTATGATAACTTCATAAATATTCAAAACAAGGAGGGAAATTTTATGAAAAAGATTAGGACAACCGTCCGTGTTACAGAACTCGATACCATATCTGACGTTCTGCTCCGCCTTTACAAAGCTGATTCAAGCATTGCAAGTGATGATTACCTTAAAAGCACAATGGCTGAAATTGAGTCACTTTCTGAAAGAATCACAATAGCAATCAAAGCTGACAAAATCGCTTCAACGCTTGATGAAGCAGATGTAAAACGTGACGAGATTATCCGCTCGCTTGGCACTTTGCTTAACGGTTACGCAGTTATTCCAATTGCAGAGAAAAAGGCCGCCGCTGAAAAGCTCCTTGCTGTATTCGACAAGTACAAGGGCATTACAGCTGAAAGCTATGCGAACGAATCTTCTTTTATTGAAAGTATGCTTAAGGATTATGCAGCTTCGGAGCTTGCTGATTCAATCAAAGCTCTTGACGGCGTTGGTTCGTACATCAGCAATTTAAGAACCGCGCAGGATGAGTTCAATAAGGCAAACGATGAATTTACAGCTTCTAACGTAAGCAAGAATGAAAGTGCATCCGCTCTCAAGAAGCCGCTGCTTTCCGCCATTAACGATAAGCTTGTGGCATACCTAACGGCGATGAATCTTGTGAACGCCGCTGTTTACGGTGACTTTGTTTCAAAAGCCGAAGCCGAAATCGAAAAAATGAACGCATCTGTCGCCAAGCGCGGCAAAGTTTCAGAATAAGCGCATAAACTTGCGCTTTTTACGCTAACAGCAGGGCTGTCTATTCGGGCAGCCCTGTTTTTTTATGGCTAGGCATCGAGATAGCGGCGATAGGCTAGATTCTTGTTTCTTTCGAGCTAAAATTGCGGCAGAATCTACCACATCATAGCCAGAAGCCACAGCGGAATTGTTTTTTCGGTAGGATAATCTAAATTGTCGCGGATAACAAAGTCTGACTTTTTTAGAATCTTGTCGCGTCCGCCGACTTCAATTTTTAATGAAGGGTTAATTTCCAGTTGCAGGTTGCCTGTCTTTTTTGAGATGATAAAATCGCCCTCTGTTTCGTTTCTGACAGCATTTACTGAAAAACCGGCCTGATTCAATATACCTGAAACAAATGCTTCTCTCTGATTGCCTGTTTTCCCATGCAAGACAGAATACAAGCATGGGTCTGCAAGAAAAAGCTTTGCTCCCGCGCTTTTGGCTTTTGTGTCGTTCTGAAACCTGATAATCCGTATTGCGCCGACGGCATCCATCACTTCCAAAAGCTGATAAAGCTTGTCGGCACTTATTCCCCAGTCGGCGCACAGTGAATTTACCTGTAACCGCGGAATATTTGCCGAAGACAAAGTTCCGACAACGGCGGTCATAAGGCGGAGATTATCCTGTGTTATCGTCGGAACGAAAAAAGGAACGTCGGAATTGAGCGTTTTTTCTAATACTGCAAGGCTGCGCTCTTCGTAATTGCCTTCCTGATAGAACGGCCGTGTGCCGTGGTTCTTGTATTCTTCAAAAAGTGAAAGGATTGTTGCGTCTGGCGTTACTGGAAGTTCTGCATCTGTGTCGTGCTCAAATGGGGTTGATACATCATAAACGCTGCCTGTTTCCAAAAAAAGAAATTCGCGGAATGACATGAACGGCATTTGCACAAAGACATATCTTCTTGATAAGTCTGCCGTGCCTTTGCGCAGAATCAATGATGATGAATCGCTTGCCCAGACAATCCTGTCAGGAAAATCATCGTACAAAGATTTTAAGCTTGCGCTCCAGTTGCGCGAAAAATGAACTTCGTCAATTATTACGCCTTCATAGCCTTGAAGAAAAATTGCGGAAACGACATTGTATATATTTTCAGATGCAAGAACCGGATTGTCGGCTGAGAAGTAGAGCATTTTTTTGCCGCTCTGTATTGCGTGATAGAGCATAAATGTTGATTTTCCGCAGCCGCGCAGGCCTGTTAGAATCATATTCTTGGGCAGGGGGTTATTGGCTGCATATTCAGTTGACCAAAGCCTTATCCGTTTGGGCATTGCAGAAAGTTTTCTTTCCATTATGGTTTTAAAGTCAGCAATTACATCTGAAATGTTCATAAACCCATAATATGGTCAAAAAATTCGTCTGTCAAGAATGATTATCGCAAAATTATTCGTTTAAAACGAATTTTCTGGTGCATTTCGGTTTTCACTGTCCCGAAAGATTGCCCGGTCGAGCCGGGCAATGACAAAGTGCCAAACTAGCAATGACACAGCGTCAAACCAACAATAAAACATTGCACGCCAGCAATGGCATAGCGCTACGCTGGGCAATGACACATTTTTTCTCAAATGTTCCCGTGACTTGGGAATTGGCTTGCTCTATATTGGCTGTGATGAACGAAGCTTGTGCGGTACAGGCTTTATCTCAATTCTTTGACCAAATGCAAGGAGGATTGTTATGACCAATTTTGAGCGGCTTCAAAAAAAAGTGAAAGAGCTTTTGCCTATTCTTTCGCCGTTTGAGCAGGATGTAATCAAAATGAGATTCGGGCTTGACGGCGAAGCTTCAAAGACTTTGGAAGAAGTTGAGTGTAAATTCGGCATTTCACGGCAAGAACTTCGTGATATAGAAGCAAAACTTTTGGAGCGCATGTAGCAGGGGGCTGTTTATGGCAGACAACGAAATCAGATTCGTACATAGAGAAGAAACCTTCAACGATTTGGCAGTCCGCGAGCTTGCAAAAAGCCGTTCAGCATGCATTTGCCGTCTTCAGTTCGGCAGATGCACCAGAGATGAATGCAGAACTTGTGCGATAAGCAGGCAATATTATAATTGCTACAAACAGATGAATGACTATGACAAGCAGCGGCTGTCTACTTATGTATCTGAATATTATTTGCAAGACAGTTATTCGCCGTCGGCTTGGATGAGCCATTCAAGACTTATCAGGCATACTTTGTTTTATTTTTTTATTGCACTGTTGTTGATAATTGGAGGGCCGTTTCTAGTTTCAAAGGCAATTCCTTCTGACATGCCGGAGTCCTATGGTCATTTAAATTCACGTATCATAAGGACTATGATAGAGACAAACAAAAAAGTGAAAGACTTAAATTATGACGGCGAAGTGAACTGCTATGATTATGCCTGCACTTTTAAGCTCTGCTGGGATAGGTTGTATAGTGACTGTAAGGATGCTTGCATTCTTATTCATAACAAGCAGAATGGTGTGATGAATCATTTGTTTGTCGGCATAAGATACGATGGTCAGTATATAGAAGTTGAAACTTGGGCGCCCAACATTTATAAATACAAAATGGAAGAAAACTGGAGCAAACGGAAATACAACCGCCGTTATAACTTATACGGAGAAACAAAGTACTGGCTATCAAAAATCAAAGACCGCTCTGTCAGAGTCGAGCTGAATTTGTAAAAGCCTTTGCAAACAAAGCTACCGTTGTGCATCTTCGAGAATAAATCTACTGCAAGCCGTTGTGCATTCCGCCTTGCAGTTTTCGTAAGAAAACTGCGCCGTTTTGTTCTTTTCGCAGCAGCTTAATCTATAATCAAAGATTAATCAGCGAAAAGCGCCGCTTTTGCTCCAGCCTGCAGTTTTCGCAAAGCGGAAACTGCGCGTTTCGCCAGTTTTCTTTAATTTTTTGATTAATCAAAACGCGAAACGCAAAACCAGCAGCTTGTGTACATTGTTCCATTATCGCACTGTTGTACACAAGCTCAAAAGTGCATCGTTGTGCAACATTTACCAGTTTCCGAAAGGAAACTTGGCGTTTTGCCAGATTAATCCCTAATCGAGGATAAATCTACTGCAAAACGCATTTGCCATTTTCCCTTTTTTCGCCTATAATGTGCGCATGTGCTGGAAATGCGGTGTTGTTAATAAGATAGAAAATCCTGTTTCAAGAAGTGCAGTCTGCGAAAGCTGCGGTGCAGATTTGCGCTGCTGCAAAAACTGTGAGTTTTATTCGCCCGGCTCTCATTATGATTGCCGCGAAAACGTTGACGAGCTTGTGGCAGACAAAGAAAGGGCTAATTTCTGCGATTTTTTCCGTTATTCATCAAAAAATGGTGCAGCCAGAAATGCTGCTGACAAAAAAGCTGAAGATGCCCGAAATGCTTTCAACAGTTTATTTGGGGATTAATAAATGAACAGAATACAAATTCTTTTTTTGGATTCTGGAACAGGCGGCTTGCCTTACATGCTTAAGCTGAAAGAGCTTGCTCCTGAAATTCGCTGTGTGTATGTCGGTGATACAGCAAATTTTCCTTATGGCGAAAAAACATTGGAACAGATAGAAAGCATGACAAAGCAGACTGTTGAACGTGCTTTAAAGTGCTTTAATCCACAGATTGTGGTTGTTGCCTGCAATACAATGTCTGTTGCTGCTCTGAAAACTCTAAGGGAATGTTTTTCTGTTCCTTTTGTCGGCACTGTTCCTGCCATAAAACTTGCGGCAGCTTCAACTGAAAATAAAAAAATCGGTCTTCTTGCAACTCGTCATACGATAGAAGATCCTTATACGGAAGATTTAATAAATCAATTTGCAAAAAATTGTTCTGTCTTTAAAAGGGGAGACGGTGAATTAATTTCGTTTATTGAGCATCATCTTTTTACGGCTTTGCATGAAGAAAGATTAAAGGCGGCCGAACCTGCTGTTTCATTTTTTAATAAATGTGGTGCTGATACGATTGTTCTTGCCTGTACGCATTTTCTTCACTTAATTAAAGAATTTGAAGAACTGTCTGAAAACAACATAAAAATAATAGATTCCCGAGAGGGCGTTGCAAAGCAGGCTTTGCGCCTTTTGAAGCAGGTTCCTGAAAAAAGTGGAGAATCTTGCTCTCTTGATTCTGTTCCTGATATGGGTGTGTTTGTAACTTCATTGCGAACTCCGCAGGATGAATTTGAATACAGAAACTGGTGCGCGCTTTCAAATGTGCCTTTTGTCGGTTTGCTGCCGTAATTTTTAATTGAATTGATTTCAGCTTGAATTTTCAGTATTGCTCTTGAGTGGGTAAAAAAAAGCCTGATTTTATACAAATCAGGCTTTTTTGCATTTAAAGCTTAAGCTTTAGATTAGAGCTTGTCGTTTGAACCGAGAACGTTAACAATCTTGTGGATATACATCTTTTTCATATTGTCACGTGCTGGTTTCAAATACTGGCGTGGGTCAAAGTGACCTGGGTTTTCTGCCATGTATTTGCGGATAGCTGCTGTCATAGCAAGGCGAGAGTCTGAGTCAATGTTGATTTTGCAAACAGCTGACTTTGAAGCTTCGCGAAGCTGTTCTTCTGGAATACCAACTGCATCTGGGAGTTTTCCGCCGAATGCGTTGATTGTATCAACTTCGTCCTGTGGAACTGAAGAAGAGCCATGGAGAACGATTGGGAATCCTGGAAGTTTTTCTTCGATTGCATGAAGAACATCAAATGCTAATGGTGGTGGAACAAGTTTTCCTGTTTTTGGATCACGTGTGCACTGTTCTGGCTTAAATTTGTAAGCACCATGTGATGTACCGATAGAAATTGCAAGAGAGTCACAGCCAGAGCGGTTTGCAAAATCGATAACTTCTTCTGGTTTTGTATAGTGAGAAACTTCTGAAGCAACTTCATCTTCAACACCAGCAAGAACACCAAGTTCTGCTTCTACAGTAACATCGTGTGCGTGTGCATATTCAACAACTTTCTTTGTAAGAGCAATGTTTTCTTCATATGGAAGTGAAGAACCGTCGATCATAACTGAGCTGAAGCCCATGTCGATGCAGTCTTTGCAAAGTTCAAATGAATCACCGTGGTCGAGGTGAAGAACGATTTCTGGTTTTGCACAGCCGAGTTCTTTTGCATATTCTACAGCACCCTGTGCCATATAGCGAAGAATTGTAGCGTTTGCATAATTGCGTGCGCCTTTTGAAACCTGCATGATTACAGGTGATTTTGTTTCAACTGCAGCTTGTACAATAGCCTGCATCTGTTCCATAGTGTTAAAGTTGAAAGCTGGAATTGCATATCCGCCTTTTACGGCCTTTGCAAACATTTCTTTTGTGTTTACAAGTCCTAGATCCTTATAGCTGGTCATTTTAGCTCCTTAGAAATGGATAAATTGATACCGATATAGTATTAAGTTCGAAGAAAATAATCAATAGAAGAAATAGAAATGCTTTATTGAAAATTCGGAAAAAAATCTGATTAAATGCAAGCTGGCCAGCGGCACGCTGCAGGGCAGCGGGAAATGAAGCTCCCCGACGCAGAGCGTCGGGGTATCAAGAAAGCTTCCTATTACAAGCAAAAATCTAGCTCTGGTTGGCTTTCATAAATCTTTTTATATTCCGACTTGTCTTTTCCCTGTTTCTGTATATATCTCGTTATCG
>JAZQNK010000072.1:0-9815 GCA_045627325.1 Treponemataceae bacterium
GTTCTGGATTCAGCATTCAGCTCCAGACTGTGCTCCAGAATTCTGTTTTGCTTTACGTACAGACGGTTCTAAAGCAAACTTGGAAGGCGACATGCTCACAGCAGTAAAACGCGTTCGTGACGAAGTTCTTCCAAAGATGGACACATTCACAGAAGATAAACAGTGTCAGCAGGCAATGTACGATATTGCAACAGAAATGGGCTTGGATGCAAAAGCTTTGTTTACAGCAATGTACAATGCTCTTATCAATAAAGATCAGGGACCACGTCTTGGTAACTTTATGAGAATTATTGGTAAAGATGAACTGACAAAGATTTTAAGCGTATATTAATTTTATACTTGTCGGTTGAGCTTGTCGAAACCGGCATTTTTATGAAAAAGATATTGAATCAGATTTTTTGTCTGAGACAATATCTTTTTTTTATTTTTTTCCGGAATTAAAGTACTCAGCAAACTTTCGCAAAAGTACGGAATATGCTGATTATTGCTTATAAATCAAGTGGAATTTGGAATGCATTTCATTTGATTTCACATTACAAATATGTAAAAAATAAATTATTTTTTTACGCTATTTTTTTTATTTCCATGCTATAATTTAATTATTATAAAACGTTAAATAACAAGGTGTTAGTATGAAATTAAACACAAAGTTTGTCATCCTTATCTCTTCTTTTGTCATCGTAACAATGGGCGTTGCAGTCGGCATTTTTGCATCATTCAGCAGCATCAGACAGATGCAGAAATTTGAGCAGGAAACCTCAAAAATGGAACTGCTCATTGAAGAAATTTATGCTTATCCACCGACAGTACTTGCAATTAGAGCAAACATGGGTACCCTTGTTTCTGACTGGCAGGATTTAAGCACAAAAGCAAAAACACAAATGGACAATATTTCTTCACCAAAATATCGTTCAATGTTAAACGAAGAAGAAAATGAATATCTTGAAACACTTCTAAAAGTCTGGAAAGTAATTGCTCCTCAGCTTGATAAAGTTGAAGCTGCTTTAAAAGAATTTACAGACCTTTCTTTTTCAAAATTAGAAACACTTTCAATGGAGTCAAACGGTATAACGCAGACAATCATGACTCTTGATGATGAAGACAGCCGCAAAACAATCATGACTTATATGATAAACCGCATTACGCAGTCAACAAGCGTTTTGATGGATTCAAATGATACATTTTCAAAAGTTTTAGCACAGCTTTCTGTCACACTTACAGAAAGAAACAACAAAATGTTCAGAACATTTGTCATTCAGAACATTATCATACTTCTCATTGCTTCCATTATTGTTTTTGTCATTGCACTCACAGTAACCAGAAGAATTACATGGAGAGTAAAAGCCCTGCAGAATGCGTCTACAAAACTTGCACAAAAAGATTTTACTGTTGACATCAGCGACATAACAAAAGGAAAAGATGAAATTTCTTCTCTTGCAACAACCCTTTCTGACACAATCAGAGACTTAAGGTCATTTCTTGAAGTTGTCAAAGATTCTTCTTATCAAAACGTAAGTCTTGGCGAAAACATCAGCATGGCCGCACACGATACGGCAAGTGCAACTCATGAAATTCGTTCTAACATTGAATCTTTGCGCAAACAATTTGATGATATTGAACTGGCCGTAGTCAATTCAGTTGATTCACTTACACGCATGTCAACTGCCGTTATGGGTCTTTCAAAAGACAACAACGTGCAGACAATGGCAATTCAGGAATCAGACAAAGCATCTTCAAAAATGGCTTTATCTGTTGAAAAAATCAGGAACATGGCAGAAGAAAACTGTTCTAGTGCAGAAGAAATGCAGGAAGCAGTTGCATACGGCGACCAGAAAATTGAAGCATCTAACACAATGATTCGCGAAGTTGCAAACCAGATTAAAGGTGTTGCAGAAATTGTTGATATGATTAACTCAATTGCAGAACAAACAAACATTCTTGCAATGAATGCGGCAATTGAATCTGCTCATGCAGGCGAAAGCGGAAAAGGATTTACAGTTGTTGCAGAAGAAATCAGAATTCTTGCAGAAAGTACCGGTGAAAATTCAAAACGCATTTCAGACAGCCTCTTTACAATTATAAGCCGAATGCGCGAAGTTACTGATTATTCTGAAAGCGCAGCACAGGCTTTTGCAGACATAAACGGCAAATCTGCTACAATTCACAGATCACTTACACAGATTCTTGATAACATCAGCGAAGTTGTAGGAGAAGCCGAAAAAGTTGCCGCATTCTCTCAGCGCATTACAACTGCATCTGAAAAGATGGATATTGCTTATGAAAATCTGAATACACAAAGAGAAGCAGTTTCTCAGGAAATGGAAAAACTCGAAAATGTTGTTGCCATTTCACGTAACGGAATTGACGAAATTAAAATCGGTGCAGAAGACATTGTTGAGAGAATGCTTTCTGTAAACGATATGAGTGCAAAAAACCGCACAAAGATGACAGCTTTGAGTGACGACTTAAGCCAGTTCAGAACAAGCATGAGAGATTTTATTACATCTCCGGCACATACAAAAGAAAACCCTGAAAATGAGGTAATTTCAAAAGAAGAGCTGCATGATGCAATATTTGGTGATGATGAAATTGAATCAAAAGAAAGCCTCATAGAAAAAGCTAAGCAAAGTCTTGAAGAACCAACCGATGCAGAACAGCTTGCAACTTCACAAGAAGCAGAAACTGTTCAACAGGGCGAAGAAACAGACCAGTTTGCAGAAGAAGCAGATAATCAAGAACCGACATTGCAAGATTCAAATGAAGATTTATCTTTGAACATTCCTAAAGAAGACACTGAAAGTGAAGAAATTATACAGGAAGCACAATCCCCTGACGAACAGATGGAAACTGAATTAGAACAAGAAGAAGCAGTTCAGCCTAAAAAGCACGGACTTTTAAATGCAGGCAGCGCATATATTCAGGAAGAAAAAGAAACTGAAGAAGTTTCGCCTCCTGATGATTTTGATACAATGTTCAATTAAAAGACTAAAAGATATTAAAGCAAGCGGCAGACAAACCTGCCGCTTTTTTTATCCGAATGATTTATCTGCTTTTTTTTGAAGGCATTATAAGAAATAAAAGCAATGCAACAATATATGGCACTGTCAGCATAAAAGACGGCTGCAGGGCATATGTACCCTGCAGTCTGTTTGAAGCATATTCTGCAACTGCAAAAAGCAATGCTGCAGCAACTACGCCAAACGATTTTTTGCAGCCAAGAAAAACAGCAGCCAGCGCAATCCATCCTCTGCCAGCGCTCATATTCGGCACAAAAGACTGTAACCTTATGCACATTATGCAGCCGGCAAAACCTGCACAGCATGCAGCAAAAAGCCACGAATGGCACTGCAAAGTTTCTGGTTTTATACTGTTTGCAATAAGCACTTCCTTTTGTTCACCGCAGATTCTTAAAGAAAGTCCCCAAGATGTTTTTTGAACAGCAAAAATAAAAACTGCACAAAGAATGAAACATAAAACCGTAGAACCATTTCTTACAAAAAAAGCATCTGGTGCAATAAAATTTGCAGAAATAACGCCACTTGTCTTGAAACACAAATTTGAAATAAGCGGAATTAAACCAGCTGAAAACAAATTAATGCCGGCGCCAACCAGAAAGATATTCGCCGCTGTTTTTTGAACAAACTGCCAGATAAAATAAACCAGAATAAAACAGACAGCACATGAACATATAATTCCTAAAAAAACATTTTCAAAAAGCGAGACAAATGCAAAGCAGCAAAATGCACCGATGTTTATAAAGCCTTCAAGAAAAATCGTCATAACGCCGGCATATTCAGCAGCAAGAGCTCCAAGTGCAAGAATTATGCCCGGCGCAGCAATTACAAGAATATCCCAAATCATCAACGATTCTCCCCTTTTACAGAATTGCGCAAACTGACAATAAACTGAACGGAAACAGCAAACAAAACAATTCCCTGTATTAAATATGAACTGTTAAAATTCATATTGTTTTCAAGAACAGCACAATCTGTTGCCGTAAAAACATAAGACAGCAAAAGAGCCGAAAGCAACGCAAAAAAAGGGTTGTTTTTGGCAATCAATGCAACAGAAAGTGCATTCCAGCCCATTCCGCCATAAAAACCCGCATGACACGTATAATAAGTTCCAGTTACAGCAAAAAAGCCTGTCATGCCATGTGCAAAGGCAGAAAAACACATAGACCAAATTGAAACATCTTTTGTCTTAAAACCACAATAATTTGAAAATTCCGGAGCAATTCCCGTGCAGCTTATGCGATAGCCAGTTCTGGTTCTAAAAAGGAAAAAACCGGCAGCAAGCGAAAGCAGCACGGCAATAAAAAATGAAAAATTAAATGCAGAAGGTTTTAAAAGGCTCTTAAAACGAAACGCTTTTTCAATATAAGGCGTTGCAAGCAGCATTCCTTCGGGATCTCTAAGCGGAACACTTACAGCATAATCTACAAGCGGCAGAATTGCACTTGAAATTAAAAACGAAGTAAGAAGCTCGTTTACATTGCGATAAGCTTTTAAAATGCCTGAAACAAAGCCCAAAACCCCAGAAGCCAAAGCTGCCGCAGCAAAAGCAAGCGGCAAAGCAAACAAAGGGTTTTGGCCTTTTAAAGCATTAAGCAGAACCGCCGTTATAAAGCCGCCGATGCAAACCTGCCCTTCTCCGCCAAGATTAAATGAACCGGCTCTAAAAGAAATGCACATGCCGATTGCTGCAAATGCCAAAAGCGACGCCTGGTTCAACATTGAACCCACATAATAAGACGAAGAAAAAGGCAAATAAAAAAACAGTGCCAAAGACTGCAGCGGATTTTTTGTGCTTAAAAAAAGCAAAACAGCAACAGTCAAAACTGCAGCCAGAAATGCGTAAAACGGTGTTTTCAATGCATTTGCCAAAGTCTTGTTTGAAAGCACCTTGTGCCAGAATTCATTTTTCATAAAGGCTGCCTCTTTTCAAGCGTTCCATTTTTTAGCTCATATAAAAAATCATAATCAGACAAACCGTCATCAACATCACTTGTCAGCAGGAGAATTGCAGCACCTTTTTCAGCTGTTTTTTTAAGCTGCTCTTCAAAATAAAGAATTGTCTTTAAATCTAAACCATGCACAGGTTCTGCCAGAATCAACAGAATCGGGTTTGTCAGAATTTCCCTTGCGAGAATCAATCGCTGCAGCATTCCGCCAGAAAGGTTAGAAACAGGTTCATCTTTTGAAATGTCAACTTTCTCGTTTTTTATCAATTCGTCAACCTGCTGCAGGTTTTTCTTAACTGCATCTTTTCCTTTGTTTTGCATAAAAGGCAGCAGCATTTCTTTGACTAAAAGATTTGGATTTGAACTTATAAAATATTTATTTGAAGAAACAATGCCGGTCCTGCACGACCTCAACAGAGACGGTGTAATTTTTTTCAAAATTTTTCCATCAAGTTCAATTTCACCTGAAAAATAAGGTGAATTTATGCCTGTAAGAATATTTTCAAGAATTTCGAGTCCAGCTTTTCTTTCACCTTTTATTACCGTAATTGTTCCGGCATATAAATCAAATGAAATATCTTTCAATTTTATGTTGTCAGAAACAGCGTTTATGTTCTTTGCACGAAAAACTATTTTCTGCATATTTTTAAAACTTTTATTCTGCTGCACTTTTACAGTGTTTTTTTCAAATTCATTTTTTGAAAAATCAGAAGAAAACATTTCTTTTAATATTTCATCTGCTGCCGTGTCATATTTTGAATTATCAAATGTTTTTGTGCACCTGCCTTTTTTCAATACGCTTATTGTATCACATAGCTGCACAGTTTCTTCGATGTTGTGGCTTATATAAATAATGCCTAAACCATTTTGCTTTGCTTTTTGCAGCGATACAAAAAAATTCTGCCGCTGTTTCGAATCAAGAACAGCCGTAGGCTCGTCTAAAATAATAAAAGCAGGTTTGTCCGCAAGAACACAAATCATTGCAGCAAAAAGACGTTCTGCATCGTTAAGATTTTTTACTTTTTTCAAAATATCAAGATCAAAATTCCATTCGCTGCAAATTGCATTAAGCTCGCTGCAGATTCTTTTTTTTGAAAAAGGTTTTAATGATTTTTTTTGAGTGGCAATAAGCGCATTCTGCCAGACTGCAAGATTTTCTGCAAGTTTTGGTCTCTGCTGAACAATGCGGACTTTGTTATTGTTTTTGCACCCTGCAGCAGAAAACAGCGATTCTCCATCAAATGTCAATTTTCCAGAAGTTTGTTCTGCAAGCCCGGAAATTATATATGCTAATGTTGATTTTCCAGCACCATTTTCTCCAAGCAATGCATGTATGGAACCTGTTTTAAATAGGATTGTAGCACCGTCAAGTGCTTTTTTATGCGCAAAATACATGCAAATATCGTAACAATAAACTTCATGAAAACTCATATATATATTTTAATGTTTTTTTTGCTTTATGCACAGATAAAAGAAACCAGAAACCAATATTTTAGAGAAAAT
This sequence comes from Treponemataceae bacterium, assembly GCA_045627325.1. Classification (GTDB taxonomy): domain Bacteria; phylum Spirochaetota; class Spirochaetia; order Treponematales; family Treponemataceae; genus UBA1240. The sequence continues at coordinate 6,467 of JAZQNK010000072.1, forward strand.
CAATCTATATGCACAGACTGCGATCAAATCTAAATCTTAAAAGTGCAAATCCTAAAACATATTTTCTTTGCTGCACCTAAAAACGTGCTTTTAGATGCAGTTTTTATAAAAAAAAGCAAGCGCCAGTTGAATGCAAACAACAGGCACCTGCTTTGAAACTGCAAAAATTGTTTAGTTTGAAACAGGCAGCATTAATTCGCCTGCTTTTATGCTTTTTTCAACAAACAAAAGCTGATTACGGAGCACTTCAGGAACATTTTCAAGACAGACAGGATCATCACAAACGTAAGAAATATATCCGTCTTTTATGCCGACAGTTTTTGCCTTGCCAAATTCAAGTTTGTTTTCCAAAAATGAATATACCATTTCTTTTGCAAGTTTCTGCTGTTCAAGCGCCATGCTTGAAATAACCAGTCCTGGTGCTTTTGCATAACCATTGTCGTCAAACCATGTAACATAAAAGTTCAAGGCTTGTGCAGCTGAAATTACACCCTGATTTGCACCACCAGAAATCGGCAGAATTACATCTACACCTTCTTCATATAAAGACCGTGCAATTTCTGCGCTTTTAGATGCATCATACCAGTTTCCTACAATTCTAAAATCAACGGTTATCTCTGAATCAACAGCTTTTGCACCTTCGATAAAAGCAGGAAGAATAACCTCATTCATTACAGGATATTCCTGTGCAGCAATAAGTGCAATTTTTTTTGAAGGATTCGCATATTTAAAGATTGAATTATCTGCTGTTGTTGCAAGACCTGCTGCATAACCTGTCAAATAACCCTGTTCACGCTGATTATAGTTCACTGTTGCAACATTCGGGTTGTTTTCAAGGAATGCGTCTAATACAAGGAATTTCTGCTGTGTAAAAAGCTCTGTCAGCGGTTCAATAATTGCCGGCAAAGATGAATTAGAAGAAACAATCAAATCGTATTTTCCACTTGAAGCGAGGGCTGTCAATTTAGAGCCCCATTCAGCCTGATTTGTTCCAGCCTCAATAATATCAATTTTTATTTCAGAATTTGTCTTTGAATTAAATTCATCAACAGCTTCAGCAGAACCTTTTGCAAGCATTTCATATGTAGGGCTTCCAGCCATTACACCAGGAACAAAAACTGCAATGCTTTTTGTTTTTGCTTTCTGATTGCTGCAGCCGGCAAAACAAAAAACACATGCGAATAAAATCAGCAAACCACTTTTTGCACATTTCTTAAGCAAAAATAACTTCATTGTAAACTCCTCAACGCAGACTGCTATTTTTATTAAAGAGCAGGTTAAAAAGTGCACTTTTCAGCCCTTCTCTAAGATGCAAATATCTGCACTGTTTGAAACTTATAAATCTCAGCTTATGAAACTTATTTTAGTTTTAAGTAAAAATATAGTCAATATCTTTGATATCAAATCTTTTAAAAAAACAGCAGTTCATGACATTTTTTTAAAGAAAACAATGCAAATGCAGCAGTACAAACCTTCTGTACGAATAAAAAAAAGCACAACTAACCCGCCGTGCTTTCATAAAAGTGCATAAGGCTGACCAAAAAGAGTCGTCATGCTGAATTTTGTTCAGGATAACAAGTTCTTCTTATTTATTAGTCAGCCACCTCTAAAATTTTCTGCATAAAGTGCATAAAACCAAACAAAGACAAAAATTCAGATTAAGCCACCTGCAATGCAGCCAGCCTGAACTTTAAATTTTATTCTTCTGACGGAATATCTTCAAAGTTTTCTGAAATCCTAGTCAAAAGTTCAAATACTTTTTCTTTGTCCTGCTGAGAAAATCCCTGATAACAACGTTCAATCAAACGTTTAGAAATTGCAGCAGTCGCTTTGTTATACTCTGCACCTTTCTCTGTCAAAGTCAGCAATGTTTTTCGATAATCATCTTTGCACTGCGTTCTTTTAACAAATCCAAGCCGTTCAAGCTTGTTTACAAGAACAGTTGCCGTTGACTTATCGCGGTGAATTGTTCTTGCAATTTCAGTCATAGAAAGTGTTCCAGACTGAGACAATCTGTAAAGAATGTTTCCATGAGAAGTCGAAAAATCCGGCATACCGTTTCCCGACATCTCCTCTTTCAAATATGCTACTGTTTCAGCATGAATTTTTGAAACCAAGGATAAAATTCCTGAAAGTTGTTCGTTGTTCATACCTTATACTATATCACACTTTTTATAGCTTCTCTAGCAATTTTTTAAAAAGTTGTTCAATAACAACAAATTTTTTTCTCCCTTGACTATATTTATTGAATCTTTTAAACTTTTTGTATGATTTTATTCCTAATTAAAAAGAATTTCTGTGACGGCTGGGACAATCTTCTGTCTCTTGCATTTTATAATTGTGTTGCTCTTGCTTTACTTTCAGCAGGACTCTTCTTTAGTGTCAAAATTCCAAACATAATCGGTGTTTGCATCGCTTTTGTGTTTCTGTTTCTGTTTTTAATTGAACTTTTTGCAGTAAATCAGACAACAGCCAAATTTGCAGATTTCAAGTATGTTTCTTTTAAAGAAACTTTTCTTGAAATTCCAAATGTAATAAAAGATGCATTGCTTTTTGCTGTTGTAATTTTTGTGCTCTTTTTAATTGCATTTTACTGTCTTCCATTTTATTACAAGATGAATTCCCTTCTCGGCCTTTTTCTTGCATCTGTAATGTTCTGGCTTATTGCCATTACAGTTCTGTCGCTTCAATGGTTTCTGCCAATTCAAGCACAGCTTGGAAATAACTTCAAAAAAGCATTCAAAAAATGTTTCATAATCTTCTTTGACAATGCAGGTTTTTCAGTTTTTATGTTTTTTTACACGATAATTCTTGCAGTTCTTTCCATTCCTCCCTTAACAATAATTCCAGGTTTTTCTGGCATTCTTTTAAGCTACAACAATGCATTCAGACTTCGCCTGTACAAATATGACTGGCTTGAAGAACACGAAGAAGAATTAAAACAGCAGGGAAAGAAAAAACCACGGATTCCGTGGGGCGAATTAATTGCAGATGACAGAGAAACACTCGGTCCGCGTTCATTGAAAAGTTTTATTTTTCCATGGAAAGACTAAAGCTTTATAAGCCCGGCACAGAGTAACGGACTTATAACTGCACTAATAAAAAAAGAGAAGATTTGCAAAAGTTTTTAACATTGCAGTCTTCTCTTTTTTTATAAAATAATTTTATCCAAGTTTTATATTAAAAGCTGAATCAGGCTAAAAATGACAGCACATTCAGCGCCTAACACAAAACATCATGCATGCTCTCTTGCAATTTTGTTTATGGCAGCTGCCATATCTTTTAAGGCAACCTGCTTTTGAACACCACCCATTTCAAATGCTACTTTTGGCATTCCATAAACAATAGA
>JAZQNK010000073.1:0-33826 GCA_045627325.1 Treponemataceae bacterium
TGGCATCGTAAATTAATGGTGTCAGGAGCTCCCATGGCATTGACAAATATCATAGGAGTTCGGGATGACAATCTGCTTGTTCGTGATGACAACTTCCGTCATGCTGAACTTGTTTCAGCATCTCTTCCCCACAGTTTGAAATCAACTGTCCTGTAATGGCTGCCTGAAGAATGGCTTTTATTAAACTTGTATCTTTTTTTTATTTGTGCCAATTAGTTTTCCTCCGAATGTTCTGGATGAGCAAGAAAATCATCCTTAATAATCCAGATTCCACTATTTGTTTTGCCAGAAGATGTTAATATCCCTTTTGTTTTTAAGTCGGCAATATCGCGCTTTATTGTCTTTTCTGAAACATTTAATTTTTCTGCTAATTCTTTGCTTGTAATTGAATTGTTCTTTTTTATCTGTTCAAGGATACTGTTTTGTCTTTCACTTATACTTGAGTTTGGGACATTCTGAATCTTTTCATAATCAATATGTATGAATCTGTTTTTTAGTTCATTCTTTTCGCCTAGAATAAGATTTCTAAAGAATCTTTCCAGATATTCAGGATTTTCAGAAATTCCTTTTTGAAGATTATTATAATTTGCCCTGACAAGTGCATTTCTAAAATACCAGCTGTTCTGTTCAAAAATTGTGTTATCTGCAGTAAAACCAAGAGAGCGCAAATATTTAATAGTAAAAACTGCAGCTGTTCTTGTGTTGCCTTCTCCAAAAGCATGAATCTGCCATAATCTTGAAACAAAAAAAGTAATGTGTTTTACAATTTCGTCTTTTGAAAGATTTTTGTAATTAAACTGTCTTTCCATTTCAAAGTCATAATCCAAAGCTGCCTTTAGTTCAAAAGAAGCTCCGTACATTACAGAATCACCATTCAAAACCCATTCTTTTTTTGAAATATCGTAATCACGAATTTTACCGGCAAACTTAAAAATGCCTTCAAAAAGTCTTTTATGAATTGCAATTAAATGACTTGGACTGAAATTAAAAGAAGGTTCACTTAAAATCTGTGCAATGCGGTAAGAAACTTTATCAGCTTCTTCTGTGCGCGCTTCTGTTTCGCTGCGGTCTGAACGATTGATGTAATAGGATTCAATGAGTTTTCCAACTTCTTCAAAAGTAACTTCGCCTTCAATATTTTTTCTGGCCGTTTCATACAAATATGAAGAAGGAGTAAGTCCATCTACCTGCTGCAAACCAATAGCAGCCTGCCAGCTGGAAGCCTTTTCAGATTTACTTGAATCGATATGCCGGATATATTCTTCAAAATCCATTTCGTATGCGGATTTTTTTGCTTCATCATTCATTACTTTTCTCCTACAGTTCAATTCAAAGGATTTCAGAGATTTTTGTCAGGATAGAATTAAGCTGTTCGTCGGCAGCAACAGTTTTACAAAATGCCATATAAAAAAGAGCAAGCATTACGGATTTCAACCGTAATTTTTCCAATGGAATGTTTTCACTCTTAAACTAATCACTTGCCCTTGTCTATTTTCCCATATATTTTTTGCTCTTGCAACCATTGCTTTTTTTCATTTTTTTGCTGTTTTGCGTGTTGGCGAACAGAATGCATGTTTTTTAATAATGTTGAATCAATTTTCTATATCTTATTTTGTGTCGGTTGAAAAATATGTTTTTGCGTTGTCAAAACAGATTGCTTTTACAATTGATTCAAGCTGTTTTTTGTCAAAAGGATATTCGCCGTTTTCAACCCAGGTGCCTAAAAGGTTGCATAAAATGCGCCTGTAATATTCGTGCCGTGGGTACGACAAGAAACTTCTGCTGTCTGTAAGCATTCCAACAGATGTCGAAAGCATTCCAAGGTTGCCTAGGGTTTTAAGCTGTTCGGTCATTCCGTCGCGATGGTCACAGAACCACCATGCAGAACCAAACTGCATTCTGCCTTTTATGCCGCCTTGAAAACAGCCGATTAACGTGCCCAAAGAATAATAATCTTTCGGGTTAAGTGAATATACGATTGTTTTTGGCATATTCTGCTCGTTCATGCGGCCAAGCAGTCTTGAAAGTGCAAGGCTGAAATCTGCATCATGGCTTGCGTCAAAACCGGTGTTTGCACCAAGCTGTGCAAAAGCTTTAGGGTTATTATCGCGTATTGCCTGTGCATGAAGCTGAACTGCAACGCCATATTTATAATAAACCGGTGCAAGAGCAGCAAGCATATATGCCTGATAAGCCATTGCATCTTCTGCAGAAACTTTTTTGCCTTTAAGGCCATTTTTCAGTGCGCGTTCTGCTGCTGCTTTTTCAACTTTTCGTCCTTCAGCATCTTCAACTGCTGCACAAACTGGCATAACAGAAATTCCGTGGTCAGAAGCAACGCAACCGGCTTCCACAAAAACTTTCAGCCTGTTTTCCAATGCTTCAACCACATCTTCTACAGAAGAAACAGAAACACCGCTTGTTTTCTCAAGTTTTTTTATATATTCGCTAAAATTCGGTGCAAGTGCATTCAAAGCATTGTCCGGTCTGAATGACGGCGCAACCTTTGTTTCAATTGCACCGATTTCTGCAGAACCATTTTTTATTGCTGTGTGAAATTCCAGAGAATCAACCGGATCGTCTGTTGTTCCAACAGCAAAAATATTCATTTTGTTTAAAATCTGCTTTACACAAAAATCAGGCGAAGCAATCTGCTCATTTGCAGCTTTCCAGATGCGTTCGCAAGAAGCCGAAGTCAGCGGCTCTTTTATGTTGAAATAACGCTGCAATTCAAGGTGTGTCCAATGATAAAGCGGGTTTCCTATCAGATTTTCAATAGTTTGTGTCCATGCACGGAATTTATCAAAAGGCTCAGCATTTCCAGTAATAAAAGCTTCATCAAAGCCCATTGCCCTCATCTGGCGCCATTTATAATGGTCGCCTTCAAGCCAAAGTTCTGCTAAATCATTAAAATGCCTGTTTTCTGCAATGTCCTTGGGATTTAAATGACAGTGATAATCCCAAATCGGCTGTTTTTCAGCACAATCGTGAAAAAGCGCCTGTGAAGTTTCAGTTTGCAGCAAAAAATTGCTATCCATAAATGTTTTCATATTCAAAGTATAGCAAAAATTATTTCACTGACATATCAGTATTTTTGCTTATAAAAACGCACAGCCTTATATTTCTGCATAAAACTCATGTAATAGACTTTGTCTTCCACACGCCACTAAAATAGCGGATTAAGCATACAATTGCCGTCAAAGTCCATGTAACACCATTTGTTGCCCAGATGCCCCAGACACCAATAACCGCAATTTTTGTAAGAATAAACGAAAAAGAAACACGGCAGATAACTTCCGTAATGCCGTTAATCATTGAAAACGTTGTGTCCCCTGCTCCATTCAGAAGTCCTCTTGGCACATAAATCATGCCAAGCGGAAAGTAGCACAAAGATGTTATTCTAAGCGCTTTCATTCCCATTGTAATTACATCTTCGTCTTTAACAAAAATGCTGCAAATGCCGTGACCAAAAATATAAACTATCGGCAGCATCAATGCACTGAACACAAATGCAATAAATGCACCGCGCACAAGACCCTGGTTTACACGTTCGAGCTTGTGTGCGCCAACATTTTGTCCAGAAAAGGTGCTTGTTGCCATGCCTAAAGTGCTGTAAGGCTGCTGAATGAGCATTTCAACACGGTTTGTAATTGTAAAGGCTGCAACAGCAAGCGCGCCAAAACTGTTAACCACAGACTGAAGGACAACACACGAAATTGCAATAAGTGAATTCTGCAATGCAATTGGAATTCCAAGCTTAAAAGCAAGTCCGACGAAGCGCCAGTTTGGCACAAGATCTTTTTTGGACAATTGAAAATAACTGATGCGCTTTACAGAATAGATTAGGCATGCAAGCGCGCTTACAGTCTGAGAAATTACAGTTGCAATTGCAACACCGGCAACGCCAAGATTAAACACAATAACCAAAACCAGATCAAGAACAATATTTACAACTGAAGAAACGACAAGAAAATAGAGCGGTGTTTTTGAATCACCCAAAGCGCGCAGAATAGCAGATATTCCATTATATATAGTAATAAAAATCATGCCGCCGCCAGTTATCCTTAAATAGATAATTGAGTCGTTTATTATTTCATCTGGTGTTTTAAGCAGCCTTAAAATTGCAGGTGCAAAAACTACGGCAATTGTGCTTACAATAACTACAGCAGAAAAAAGAACATAAATTGAATTGGCAATCATTGTACGGACATTTGCTTTGTCGCCTGCTCCAAAATACTGCGAAACAATAATGCCTATTCCAAGAGCCAGCCCCGAACTAAGCGAAAAAAACAAAAATCCAATGGAACCGCAGGCACCAACAGCACCAAGAGCATTTGCACCGACAAACCGCCCGACAACAACAGAATCAACCATGCTATAAAGCTGCTGAAACAAATTGCCACACAAAAGCGGCAGAGAAAAAATCAATAAATGCTTTGACGGACTTCCAGTCGTCATGTCTTGAACACTCATACTCCGAATCTATTAAATTCTAAAATGAATGTACATAGAGAAAAACACTTATGGTTGTAATTTTACATCTTTTACTTTTACTTAAATTACTGTGCTTTTAAAACCGGCTTTTAATAATTTCAGTCTTGCAGTTTTTCGTTTATATTGCAGCTTATTCAACGGCATTGAAACAAAACAGCAGAAGACAAGTTTGCAAAAAGACAAAAAAAACGCCAAAGGCAAAAACCTCTGGCGTTTCAATTTTACAAAAACTAGAATTAAACCTTAAAACTATTTACTGCTTCATTCATTGAATCTACAGCCTGACGGTTTGAAGTAACACTGTCAACAACCTGTTCAATAGCCGTGCTCATAACATCAGAAGCAGCAACACCTTTTGAAACAAGCTCAACAGCAGCTTCAGAAGATGCAACAACATCTTTCATAGTCTTTCGAACATTTGAAGCACGTGCACTTTCATGCTCGGTCAAATCTTTAATAGATTGAATTGCATTAACCATGTCTGTTGTTGTTCTCAATGTTTCAGAAGCACCAGTCTTTTGTTCTTCCATAGCAGAAGAAATAGTACGGATAAGCGTGTTGTTCTGTTCAACATTTTCTTCGATTTCTCTAAAAGAACGGCCTGCAATGGCAATGGCTTCTACACCGCCATCAATCATTTCAACCATTTCTTTGATTTTTTCCTGAATGTCCCTTGCACTCTTTCCAGAAGAGCTGGCAAGAGAACGAACTTCATCTGCAACAACTGCGAAACCTTGACCCATTGTACCGGCATGAGCAGCTTCGATTGCAGCGTTCATTGAAAGCAAATTCGTCTGAGAAGCAATTTTCTGAATAACCTTAACAATATCCTGAACTTCATGCGAAACTGACTGAATCTGTTCAATAGCCGTAATTGCCTGGTTAATTGCATTGCTACCTTTAGAACTTGTATCAGAAAGCACAGACGAAACTTCATCTGCCTTGCGCGTCAATTCTGCAACAGAAGCAATGTTTGATGACATCTGCGTAATTGCAGCAGAATTTTCCTGAATTGCACTTGTCTGCTCAAGAATATGATGCTTGACAACTTCCACATCTTTTATCAAATCATCAACATCTTTATCTGCATTTGAAATAAGCTGATTTCTTGATTTACTGTCCATATCGATGCTTTTAAATGCACCAATCATACCAGAAAGTGCAGACTGTGCGGATTCCGTTACTTCTGTCAATGTATCTGAAGTTTCTGCAACAACGTCTGTATCATTTTTCAAATCTTTGAACATAAGCGAAAGCTGTTTAATCAGCACATTGATTGAACCAGAAAGCTTTCCATAGTCGTCCATCATTGCAAGATTCAAACGGCTAGTCAAATTTCCATCATTTGCAATATCAAGAACACGTTCAATATTTACATCGATTCGTTTAGAAAAACCATGCAGAACAAATTTCATGATGATTAACGGCGGAGCAAAAGTCGTAATGCTTGCCCAGCCGAGATATTTTGCATAGAGAACAACGGCATTGCCGACAGATGCTGTCTGAAGTCTATAAATAAGTCCGAATGGAACAACTGCAATGTTTACGCCAACATAAAGCAGAGAAGCTACAAACAAAATGTAAGTTGAAGAAGCAAATCTAAATGCTTTTCGTTCCTGAAAAGATTCAACAGTATGAATCTGGAGCATACGTCGGAACGGCACAAGAATTTCGTTAAAGCCGAGCATTTCAACACCAGCAGCCATTGCACCGATAGAAGTTGCAAGCACAATTGACATAATTGAATGCGGCAATGACGTAATAACATTTTCATCTGTTCTGAAGAAAGCAATGATTATCTGACCGACGAAAAAGCCCAGAAAGTTTATAGCAAAAAGAAGAACTACAACTTTTCGATATACACCAAGACACTGGCTCTTTTCATCTCTACTCGGAGGTTCACCACCATTTTTTATCCGTTTTACAACTTCATCAAACGGTCTAATCAAATAATAAGATATTATTACAGCAATCAGAACGAAGACAATAAAAATTGACAACGAAGGAATAATATCTACAAAAAAGCTCGAAGAAGCTTCATTATAAAGATATATACAGTCATTCCAGCGAATTAATAAATACGCAGCCAACGATGTTGAAAAAAGCAACAGAAAAAAACTAAAAAAAATCGACATGCCTATAGTATATAGCAATATTAAAAATAGTGCCATTATTTTTTTAGCTAAAAACGATTTTCTTCTATGAGAGGGAAACCAGCAGCAGCAAATTTAAAGTTGTTTTAACATACAGTTACTGCTGCTGTTTTGAAATGCGAAGGAATTCTTTTTTTGAGAGCGGTTCAGAAAACAAAAAGCCCTGCACATAATCTGCACCAGACTGTTTTACAAGTTCATGCTGGGCTGCATTTTCAACACCTTCAATTAAAACATTAAGGTGATTATCTTTAAATGCATCAATAAGGCTGTTTAAAAGCTGCAGACCTTCTGTCGTTTTTTCCATTGCAAGAAGCATTGAACGGTCAAACTTAATCGTTGAAAACGGCAGCTCAACAATATTTGCAAAATTTGAATAGCCGGTACCAAAGTCATCAAGATAAAACAGAAAACCATTTTTTGCCAGCTCAATCATGCGTTCGCGGATTACAGCAAAATCATCAATAAAAATACTTTCTGTCATTTCAATGATAATGCTTGACGGCACCAAATTGTACCGCTTTATCATTGCAAGAACATCATCAACAATTGTCGGAGATTTCATCTGATAAACAGAAAAGTTTATTGAAACAGCCTGAACACTGTCAGAATATTCACTCAGAAACTGGCACACTTTCTCAAAAGCAACCATACCGAGATTTTCAATCAAACCATATTTTTCTGCAACATGAACAAATTCATACGGAGTAATATCGCCGATTTCGGTATCAAGCAGTCTTGAAAGAACTTCTGCATAAAGCAATTTTCCAGTTTTAACAGAATAAATCGGCTGAAGATAAATCTGAAACATATCAGAATCAATGCGGAGTTCGCGTTTAAGCACTTTTAGAACAGATTTTTCGCGTTCAATCTGACTGACATATGTATCTGTACAAACTTCAAAATAATCGCAGTCTTTATCGCTGATGCGGACAAGCATTCTGTTTACAACGTCCATTGCAGAATGATAAGAATTTGCATTTTCCGGCAGATACAATGCAACAATGTGCAGATTTACTGCACAATACGATTCATTTTCAAGTTTTATCCTGTCAATTACTTCATGCAAAAACGGCACGGCATCTTTAATCTTTTCAATACTATTAGACATTACAGCAAAACGGTTTGTTGAAAGATGAAATGCCTGTTTAGGAAAAAGCTCTGCAAGTTTTCTTGAAAAATTAAAAATCAATGCATTTGTATTATCAACACCAAGACTTTCCTGTATGTTGTTATAGTTATCAACAGAAATTACTGCAAAAAAACCTCTGTAATCTTTTTCCAAAGTATGTACAAGAAACCGTTCAGTCAAAAGATTTGTGTTAATATCATATTCAATCAGATCAGCCTGCACAGTAAGATAAATCAACATAAGCGGTGCAAAAGATGATATGCCGGTCATGACAAAGTATGTTGTAAAATATTGAATTGCAGTTATTAAAAACGAAACTATCGGATAAAGAATAAAAACAAACATAACCCGCGGTGCAAGATTTTTTTTGTTAAAAATAACTATGACAACCATTGAAATAGCATAAATAAAGCTCATTCCATATGTTATGTTTTTAAAATTACCGCGTGTATATCCAGCCACAGGGTCATAATAAAAAAGAAGGCCTGTTTTTATATTTACCAGAACAAACAGCACATAAACAATAAACGGAAATGTCAAAATGGCATAAATATAGATTTTATGTTTATGATGCGGAGACGCAAAATTATATCCATAAAGTGTAAAAATATAAGGAATAAGGCCTAACAGCAAAAAGTAAATCGTTGTAATTGCTGAACAAAATCCAATAGAATAGTTTTCAAAATTTGTTATGCAGTGAATTGAAACAATATTTGTTAATGTTGCCAGAAAGACAGAAAGAGTACAAAACAGAAAAAGGCGATGCATGTGGTCATAGATTGAAAATGACATAAACATATTAAAGAGCATTATGCCAGAAAGAATGAACACACAAATTTCGCCCAAAACGTTGTACATAAAATCTCCAATCAACATACCTCGCCGCAAGCAGCGAGATATGTTGTTCTTAATAAGTGGTTGCAGTCGGGTTTAATACCCCTTGTTACGCTGTCGGGGTATTAAACCCTCCGCACGAATAAATTAACAAACAGTTGAAAATTTCCGCATGACAGTAAACAAACGCAGCAGAAAATAAAACGATACATCTAGACAGACAATTAAGGCATCAGTTTCAAAAGCAGTTTTACTACTTTTCAGAGATGACCTTAAACAAAATTCAGCTCTATATTAACACGGTTTCTTAAAATTGTCATTTAAAAAAATTTATTTTCTCCATTTTTAAAAAAACATCAAATATATTCGTGAACAGCTTTAATAATCATTTTAAAATAAACCATAACACACTGCTTAAAAAAAATGCACAGGAACAAATCCCGTGCATTTAAATCGCTTATAAAATATATGAATAAAACAAAAGCAAAAAACTAGACTTTGAACAAATCAATCTGTTTGCCAATCTCTTTGATAGAGTCAGAAACTTCCCTTGAAATTGAATAAAGCTGAGCACCTGTTTCATTGATTGTACGGGCACCGGCTGTCATTTCGCTCATACTGTTTTGAATTACGCTTGTTGAATCTTTCAGGATTCTTACTTCTTCAAGAATTGTCTTATTGCCGGAAGCCATTTCTGAAGAAGCAGTTCTAACTTTCTGTGTACTTTCATTCATTATCTGCAATGCAGAAAGAATCTGTTTTGACCCAGACTGCTGTTCAACCATTGCTTCCCTCAATTGATGCATAATTTCGTCAGTCTGAGAAAGACGCACTGAAAGGCTGTTAAATGTTGCTTCTGAATCTTGAGAAGAAATAACGACAGATTCAAGGGCAGAAACAATCTTGTTAAGTTCTTCGCCAATTGTTTTAGACTGCTCAGAAGAAGTTTCAGAAAGCTTTCGAATTTCGTCTGCAACAACAGAGAAACCGCGTCCAGAATCTCCAGCATGTGCAGCTTCAATTGCTGCATTCATTGCAAGCATGTTTGTCTGAGAAGCAATTCCGGCAATGGCAGTGTTTGCTTCCTGCAGCATTTCAGACTGCGAAGCAATTGTACGGATAATTTCGTTTACATTGCTCTGCTTGTCGATGCCTTCACGGGCTTCTGCTGCCAGCTGGTTAAATTCAGAAGCCATTTTTACAATGCTTGAATCTACTGAATTAATATTGCCAATCATCTCTTCAACAGCAGCAGAAGCTTCTGTAACACCGGCTGCCTGATTCTGAATCATATGCTCAAGCGAATTGATATTATCTGCAATTTTCGTTACGGCACCGGCTGTTTCTTCTACACCATCAGCCTGTGTTTCAACAAGATGACTTACACTTTCAATGTTGCACAAAATTTCTGTAATTGAGCAGCCTGTGTTTTCAACGCTCTGTTTCAAGCTGCCTTCTGCAGATGCCAGCTTGTTTTTTGACTGCATAACGTTGCTGACTATATTCTGAAGTTTTTCTGCAAACAGATTAAAGCCGTTAACAAGGCGACCGATTTCATCATTGCGCACAACATTAACACGCTGCGTCAAATCTGCATCTCCCTGGGCAATGCCAATAATCGTATTTTCAACAACCTGCAGAGGTTTTACAATTTTTGAAATTGACACGGCAGAAAAAACAAACAGAGCAATAATAATAAAAAAACCTATAAGTGCAATTGTATAAATTACAAGACGGCTTGAACTTTCAATCTGTTCAACAGGAACTTCAATTCCAAGCGACCATGAAGTTCCTGTTACAGGTGTAAAAACTACAAGATTGCGTGCCGTTCCATTTTTGTAATAAGCATAATTTGTTTCGCCGTCTGTCATGGCTTTTGCAATTTCCACAAGACCTGCAGTATTTTCAAAATGATCCTCAAGATAATTCGACTGCATAACAAGTTCCGGCTTCCAGTGTGCAACAACAGTGCCGTCGCCAGCAAGAATAAAAGCACGGCCTTTTTCGCCGACACGAATTGAATCTGTTATGACTGCTACTGTATCAGGTTTTACGCTTCCAGCAAAAAAACCGACTGTGCGGCCATTGTTGTCTTTTACTGCACGTGCAATCATATAAACATAAGAAGACAATGCACGTGAAAAAATCGGATCATCAATATAAGATTCTGCACCCTTTTCCATAATTGCTTTAAAATAAGCACGGTCTGCAACATATGTCGAAGGCTGGTCGCCAAGCTGATAAGTATTTCCAGACTTATCACAGTAAAAAGAATTGGCAAAAACATCACTCTTCATTGAACGGTTTTCATCAATCCATGACTTTATTGTTTCTAAATCTCCAGATTTAACAACCGGATTATCTGTAAATATTCTTAAATCGTTTACGTAAATTTCGTTCCAGCAGTTGATTTCATCTGCTCTTGAAGCAACAACCTGCTGACAGAATTCAATATACTGCTTTGTTGTAGACGTGCGAACTTGTGAAGTAATAATTGCAGTCTGCAAACTGATAAATACAAGAAGACAGATTAAAATGCCCACAAGAAAAGCAACAATCATTTTTTTGTTACGCTGTGCCATAAACACCCCTAGATATTATACTTTTAAAAATCTGCAGCAAAACTAAAAAAACACATTTAATTTGTATTTTTTAGAATGCACAATAGATTATGGAAGAAAACAAAAATCGTTTCGGTTATTTTTATTAAAATGAAACAAAAATTTGAGAAAAGCAAAATCTATAAAAATAACATTGTAATTTTCCAAATTTACTATGTTATTTTTTATATCAGATTTTTACAAAGTAGACAATATTTCCATCGTTTTAACACTGCCCTTCAGATAAAATTTTTCCGGAAGTAATCCGCATTTTTGTAAACAACTGAAACAAAATTAAAATGCCACATAAAAAATCAGCATGCAACGCCGCAGACAGCAATGCTTGCTGTCATCATGGAACAGCAGACTCAAAAAATAAAGACAGTTTTCAGCTCAATTGAATCATTGTGCACAACTGATTTTCTTCATTAAAGATAAAAACATTGTGCTTTTCATCTTTCTTTGCATATCTGCACAATACTTTTCTGCCTTCTTTTACAGCAGATTTATATGAAATGCGCACGTTTTTAAAATTCTGCTTTTCATATACTTCATCAGGCAAAGTCTGCATTGCATAATCAACATAGACCAGATTATGTACATGGCTGTTAAAATCAAAATCGGTTCGTCTGACAGCAATTTCTTCTTCAGACTGAAATTCTTCAATTTTTTCGATTTTTGCAATTTTTTCTTCAAACAGGCGCTTGTCTTCAGGCAAATATTTTTCAAGAACATCTTTTTCAATTTTGCACAATCTTTGCGTTGCAAAATCAACAAGCACCCATACAGAAGTTCCTTTTGCGCAAGCCTTTCCGTTTTTATATAAAATGAAATTTCGATTTGCAAACAGAGGAGAATTTGCCCCTTCTGACCATGTTTCAGCTTTGATTAAATCTGCATAAAAAGGATATTCATCAATCTGAATGTACCATTCGGTTAAAACCCATGTTTTTGTAATTCCTGCAGTTTTAAATATACTGTCGCCGGCATAATCAGAATGTGCATTTCCTGCATTTTCAAAAATCTTTAAAATTGCACTGACAGACAAATGCCCGTCATTTGAAAAATCTTCAATTACCGGTTTATATTCATATTCAAAAATCATACTCTGCCTCATTTATCTGCAATAATTCTTTTATTCAAAGTGATAGTATCTTTTTAGCACATTAATTGCAATATATGTAATAATGTCATTTAAATGATAAAATCGTGTAAATTGACTTTGTTTTAAGCCTGCACAAAAATCAATTTTTGCTATTGACGAATCAGACAAAACGACTGAAAATAATAATATGTTATGAAACTGTTGGAAAATTCGGTTTTAAATTTTGTTCAGTTTCTTCTATAAAATAAGTGAAAAGAACAAGAAAAATTAATTTTAAACAGTTTCAAAATATAAATGCTTAATTGAAAAAAGAGCTTAAAAAAAATGCAGAAGTTGACAAAAACTGAAGCAATAGAAAAATTACTGCTTTCTTACAAAAGATATTACAACATAACACAAGACACATCTCTTTTGCCTTTTTATGCACTTGCAGAATTTAATTCGCACAATGAACAGTTTGTTCTGCTGAAATCTGCCAAAATTGCAGACATTGATTCCAATGAATATGTATATTTTGCACTTCAAGATGAATTAACAGAAAACGTGGCGCTGGATTTAGACCAGAAAGCATGGCAGTCTGGTCTTGCAAAAGTAAAACCATCATCTGCACACCGCAACTCAGATGTTACACTGATTATAATTGCAGATAAAATTGAAGAAACAGTATTTAAAAATGCAAAAAATCTAAAGCATTATAAATCATACAAATTTTCTTTCTGGGGATGGAGTAATTACAGTTTTATTGCATACGAACTTTCTACTGGAAAATTTGCATACAACAGGCGCGGCAAAGATTTAAAAAAGCTTTTTAAAAATGTCGAACAGCTCAATCAATAGAAAGCTTTTGCATTATTTATTAAGCACCAAAAAATTTAGTCCGTCCGCTGATATTTGGATTAAGTAAAGGAAACTCTAAAAATTACAATTTTTAGAGTTTCCTTAACGGATTGCCTGACAAATTAAGTTATACAGGGTTCTAAAAACTGCATTTTTCAGAACTTTATAAACTAATTTATCAGACACTTCTACTTATATTCTCAATTTTTTTTGAGAAAAACCCTGCAAGTCGTAATGCAACTTGCAGAGGCAAAAAAACGCAGAAAAACCTTAAGGCAAGATTTTTCTGCAGGAGGAAAAAAATGACAGCATTATTAATTATTCTTGCTGCAATTGTTTTGCTCTTCTGTGGATACGTTTTTTACGGTTCATGGCTTGCAAAACAGTGGGGAATTGACCCTGCAAAAAAAACACCAGCTATTGAAAAAGCTGATGGAGTTGACTACTGTGCTGCAAAACCTGCAGTTTTGATGGGACACCATTTCTCATCAATCGCCGGAGCAGGTCCAATCAACGGTCCTATTCAGGCTGCAATTTTCGGTTGGGTTCCAGTATTTTTGTGGTGTGTAATCGGAGGCATTTTCTTCGGTGGTTTGCAGGATTTTGGTTCGCTTTTTGCTTCTATCCGTCATGATGGAAAATCTGTTGGTGAAATCATTTCTGATTCAATGGGACCTAAAGCAAAAAAATTGTTCATCATTTTTGCTCTCCTCGTTTTGATACTTGTTATCGCTTCATTCGTAAACGTAGTTGCCGGAACATTCTTTACAGCTGCCGGAAGCACAACAATGTTTGGATTTGTAAAAAATCCTACAGGAAACCAGACAACAGCAATCATTTCATTGCTCTTCATCGTTCTTGCTATTATCTACGGTATTCTTACTAACAAATGCGGAATGAAAACTCTTCCTGCAACAATCATCGGTATCGTTGGAATCGTTCTTGCAATCTGGTTCGGTTTGAACTTCGGTTTTGCCATGAGCCGCACAGCATGGATTATTTTCATTGGTGTTTACATCGCAGTTGCTTCATTGATTCCTGTATGGATCATGCTCCAGCCACGCGATTATCTTTCTTCATTCCTTTTGTATGCAATGATGCTCGTTGCAGTTGTAGGAATTATTATTTCTGCTTTTACCGGCAGCACAAGCTTCTCAATTCCTGCATTCAACAGCGGAAAACTTTCAACATTGTTCCCGACATTGTTCATTACAGTTGCCTGCGGTGCATGTTCTGGTTTCCACTCTTTGATTTCAACCGGTACATCTTCTAAACAGCTGGACAGTGAGAAAAATGCAAAAGCAATCGGTTACGGTTCCATGCTTATTGAATCTGCCCTCGGCATCATTTCTTTGATTGCTGTTGGTATGGTTTACTCAAAATATACTTCTGGCGGTTTTGGTTCTCCATCTGCTGCATTTGGTGCAGGCATTGCAACAATGTTTGGCAAAGAAGGCACACCTGTTTATAACACAATCAACGCACTTCTTACACTTGCTGTTTCTGTATTTGCTTTGACATCTCTTGACACAGGCACACGCTTGAGCCGCTTTATGTTCTCTGAATTGTTCCTCAAGGACGAAGAAGCAACTTGGAAAGACGCTTCTGGCGTTAGAAAAGTTCTTGCACATCCACTTTTTGGAACAACATTGATGGTTGTTATCGGTTGTATCCTTGGCGGACTTTCACTTTCTCAGATTTGGGGCTTGTTTGGTGCTGCAAACCAGCTGCTCGCCGGCATTGCATTGATGGCTGTAGCAGCATGGCTTGGCGAAGCTGGAAAGAACAACAAAATGTTCTTCATTCCTATGATTTTCATGCTTGCTGCAACATTGACATTCCTTGTACAGAAGATTATTGCAATCTTTAAGATTGTTGCTGCTTCAAAAGCAATGTGGGGCGACTGGTTCCAGTTAATCTTTGCTGCTGCAATGGTTGTTCTCGCAATAATTCTTGTTATTGAAGGCTTTAAAACTTTCAAAAAACAGGCAAAGAAATAACAGCACAAAACTAACAGGCTGTTAAAAAAAAGCTGTCCAAAATTGAAATGCAAAATTAAATGCACTTCAAAACGGGCAGCTTTTTTTGTTTATTTTTCATTATTGAACTGTACAAAAAAGGCGGCATGAAAGCCGCCTCTTTAATTCTGCAAAGCACCTATTATTTTTCAGATTCTTTTTGAAAAAAAGCTAATGCAAAACCGGCTGCAAATGACAGCAGCGAAATAACCACAACAAGCACGGCTGCAGTTTCACCAGAACTGATAAGTGCAGCACAATCTTTTGCTGGAAGAACTGCAAAAATTGAACCTGCAATTAGTCCCAAAATTACGCCGTAAGTATGCAACGGAACTTTTGCCATTAAAAAGCGAACAAGACCGGCTCCTGCAAAAAGGCCAATTATAACACCGACAGCGACAGGCAGAAGAATCATAAAATTCAAATCTGCAACAGCAGCAATTACTGTTGCATAAATGCCAAGAACAAGCATCAAAAACGAACCAGAAATTCCTGGAATAATCATTGCTATTGCAGCAAGTGCACCACCAAGCAGCAGTTTTATGCCAAGTCCAAAAGTCAACTGTGAATATGCAGCGCCTTCTGATAAAGATTCTGTATTAAAAAGTGCAAGAAAAAGCATTGCTGCAAAAGCAGCCAAAATACAGATGCACACACTCAAAGAAGGCAACTTGCCGTTTTGTGCTTCTTTGTCTAAACAGCGTTTATAAATAAGCGGCAAACTTCCAGCAATAATTCCCGTAAAGAAAAAGCATGTATACACTGGATAATTTGAAAATAAAAAATCAACAACTTTGCTGAAAAGTAAAATGCCTGCACCCATGCCAATTGCAAGCGGAAGCCAGAATTTCCATTCAGCAAAAATCTTTTTAATGTTAAAAGAAATAATTGCAATCAAACGGTCGTATACACCAAAGATAACGGCCATAGTTCCACCAGAAACACCCGGAATAACATTTGCTATGCCAACAACTATGCCGGCAAAAAAAAGTTTTAAAGTATTCATATAGAAACTATAATTAAAAAAAGTATTTATAACAAGTACAGTTTCAAACCTTTTCAAATTAACATTTTTTAAGTATAATACCGATTATTACAGTAAGAATTTATCACCTTAATTTTATTCGTACAAACACTTTATATTGTACATTTTGTACATAATGGAGTAAATGGATTTTTTAACTGTAAACTGGAATAAATGGAAACAATGATGACGGAAAAAGTAAGCAGCCTGAAAATCGGGCTGTTAATGCACAACATTGAATCAACTTTCTCAGATTCTATCATCAATTTTACGGCAGCAGCCTGCAAACAGCAGGGAGCGCAGCTTGTTGTTCTTCCATTACGCGAAATAAACGGAAATTTCGGCATATTTACATATCAGTTCTGGAAGCTTTATCCGCTCATCTCAGACCGCACTTTTGATGCCCTGATTGTAATTTCAAATACACAATGCCATTTTATAAGTCCAGAAAAATATGCGAAAAAACTCCGCTCACTTGGAAATTTTCCAATAGTAAGCGTCGGGCTCAATCTGCCGGGCATTCCAAGCATAACAACTGATAACAGGACAGGTTTTTCTGAGCTTATTACACATTTAATAAAAGTGCACAACCGCAAAAGAATTGCGCTTCTTGCAGCAAAAGACAGCTCGCCTGAAACAGTTGACAGAATTGAAGCTTTCAAAGACACGCTTGCAAAACATAATGTTCCTTTTTATGAAGACCTTGTCTTTTATGGCAACTTTACATATCTTTCGGGTTTTCAATGTTTTGACAAATATACATACAAAGAAGACCTGAATTTTGACGCGGTTGTTTCTTTGAACGACGACATGGCACAAGGCTGCATAGCATATTTTTCTACACACGGCATAAGCGTTCCAGAAGACATAATTGTTACAGGCTATGACGATATTGATGTGCAAACAAATAACTTTATGGCCATTTCTACAGTAAATCAAAAACTTTTGACTCAGTTAAAAATTGCAGTTGATTATGCAATTCAACTGAAAAATAACGAAAAAGTGCCGCTTGTTACCAAAATAAAAACAATTCTGCACCTGCGTCATTCATGCGGCTGCGGAAACATTCCGGATATTTCATCTTTAAGGCACCAGATTATCATGGAACCGCTTGAGCTCCGCTATCAGATAAACAGCCTGCGCTATTTTGAAGACGGTCTTAAAGCCGAGCTGACATTATATCAGCTGCAGAAATATCTAAAATCAACGCTTCTGCGTTTTGACATTAATGAATTCTGTGCATGTCTATATCCAAATCCGATTTATCTTGATGAAGATATAGCTTTTGTGCCACCAGAAGAAGCAAAAGTTTTTCTTGGATACAACGAATCGAAACACATTGATATAGAACCGGACATGAAGCTCAATCTTAAATATAAACTATGTCCGGATGAATTATTTACGGACGGTTCACATACAGCAATATTTATGCCTCTTTTTCATGAACATCTTCAGTTTGGTTACTGCCTTATCAGCAAAGGCTCTTTTTTGAGCATCATTTATGAAATGTTTCAGGCAACATTCTCGCGCATTTTTGCTTCAGCATATGCTTTTACAACAAGAGAAGAAAAACTCAAAAGCATCATGAAACAAAACCAGAACCTTGCAGAACAGAACCTTTCGCTAAACACAATGTCTTTGACAGATGAAATGACAGGCATTTTAAACAGACGCGGCTTTATGAGCTACGCAGCACCAAAACTCCGGCGCGCCATTCAAGACCAGAAAACAGGGCTTGTGATTTATGGCGACATGGACGGCTTGAAAAAAATAAACGATACATACGGACACGATGCAGGCGATGACGCAATAAAAGCAGAAGCACTTATTTTTAAACGAGTTTTTAGAGAAACAGACATTATTGCACGCATGGGCGGCGATGAATTTGTTGTTGTTGCTTTTGACGTAAAAAAAGCAAACACAAGAACCATAAGATCAAGAATAAACAGAGCATGTCAAAAGTGGAACGAACAGTCAGACTTTCCTTTTAAAATTTCAATAAGCATTGGTACATGTGAATTCAATGAAACAGAAACACAGCTTGATGAACTTTTAATAAAAGCAGATGAAAACCTTTATAGGGCAAAACGAATACGCCATGCAAAGCTTGCACAGCTTGAAAGCACCTTGTAAAAGTATTTTTTTAATGCAACAGAAAAACCATTAAAAAACACAAAGCAAAAATGGAAGATTCAACAGTAAAAAAACTTAAATTTCTTGCAGACAAATATGAAACACACGATTTTATAAAAAACGACCCGAGCCAGTTTCTGTGGTGGTACACCGACAAAGAAAATGCGGAAACTGCATCTTTTATAGCTGCCCTTCTCTCTTTTGGAAGCCGCACACAATTTATTCCAAAAATTGAATATATCCTAAAAAAAGCTGATTTTTCAGGCGGCATAAATAACTGGATTAAAACTGAAAAGTATTTAAATGATTTTATGCCGGAAGACAAAACAGAAACACAGAAATTTTATAGATTTTATTCTTATCATGACATGTTCACTCTTTTTGATGCACTTCGACAAATTCTTAATAACGACAAATGTTTAGAAAATATTGTAAGAAAAAACTTTGAAACAAGCAGAGAAAAAATTCCAGACATTCTGGCGGAACTTTTCCCAGAATGTTCAATTGTGCCCAAAGGCAAAACTTCTGCAAAAAAAAGGCTCTGCATGTTTGCCCGCTGGATGGTAAGAACAGATTCGTGTGTTGACCGTGGTTTCTGGTACTGGGCTTCAAAAGCCGATTTGATTATTCCGCTTGACGTGCATGTTCTAAAAGAAGCCATAAACTTAAATCTTCTTGAACCTGCAGCAAAACCGACAAGAAAAACAGCAGAAATTTTAACAGAAACAATGAAACAGATATGGCCGGATGACCCTTTAAAAGGCGATTTTGCACTTTTTGGACTTGGTGTTGACAAAAATTCAGACTGAAAAACAGCAAACATTTAACAGCAATATCCTAAATCCGGCATGACAATGCTTTTTGTTATTTTTCCGTTCATTTTCTGCGGAACATTCAATATTCCGTTTTAAAATTTTCCGCAAAAAATTTACATGCAAGATCAAACCATATTTTCAATTTTTTTGTAAAGAAACAAAAACAGCAACTCTACACCGTTGCACAAAATATTAAAAATTGTGATAATACAACTATGGGACTTTCTTTAGGAAAAACAAATTACCGTCAGATTTGTCAGACATTAAAACTTGTCTATCAATACAAAAACATGACGCGCAGCAAAATTTCGCATACGCTCGATATTGACCGGGCAATGGTTACGCACATCTACCATTATTTATTGGAAAACGGGTGGATTGAAGAACAGCCGACCAATTTAAAGAAAATTCCGCTTAAACTAAAAGAAGACAGACTTTTCGCAGCCGGTCTTGAACTGCAGCCAGAATATCAAATTCTTACAATTTGCAATCTTGGCGGGAAAATAGTCTTCAGCCACGAATGGAACGAAGAAATTAAAGACATTTCAGATTTTATTTTAACAAAAGTCTGTACCATTCTTGAAACAACAGACATAAAAACAGCCGGACTAGCAGTTGCAATTCCAGGTATCTGCGACAATGAAAAATCACTCATTTTAAAATCTGTTCCATTTGACATCAATAACGAAATCAAGATTCCAGAAGAAATCAGCATCAAAGGCGAATCTATTCCGGTTTTTGTTGAAAATGACGTGCGATGCTGGAGCTGGGGCAAAGTTTCGTTCGACAAAGAATATGATAACTTCATTTCTGTAATTCAGCATTTTATAGACGATGAAAATGACGAAACAAAATTCGCAAGAATCTCAGGCGGTTCTGCATTATTTGCCGACGGCAAACCTTTAACAGGTGCGCACGGCTGTGCTGGCGAGCTGCCTAATTTATTCAGACTAAAAGAATTCCGCAGAAGCGAAAATTTTATGCCATATGAAAAGCGCCTTGGAATGCGCACAAATTCAAAAGCTGCAGAACAGGTTTTGAAAAACATGGCAATTACAATCAGTTATATTTCAACTGTTTTTGACGCAAAAAAGATTTTTTTGAATGAATTTGCAACAATTTCTAACGAACATTTTAAAGAAACAATAAAAAGTTATCTTGAACAGTACGAGTTTTATCCAGACTTGCAGCAGGTTGAGCTTGTCATTGAACATTCATCAAAAGAATCAACTGCAAGAGGCGCATGCGGGCTCGTATTTGAAGAACTTTTTGTAAGGGTCTGTGAATCTGAAACACTAGAAAGCAGATTAATCAGCAAAAACTAACTGAAAACAGTTTTGTCTAAAAAAGGGCGTGCACAAAAAAATTGTCATGCTGATTTCGGTTCAGTATTTCTAGCCTGTGCATTTTTATCATACCAGAATGCAAACCTAAATTCAGAATGACAATTTTTACAAGTTTCGTACAGGCAAACAGCCAAATTCAATTAAAATGCAAGTTTTTTTATGACAGAGCCATCAAGAGATTTAAGACAAATTTCTTTTATTGACTGCTCATCTGTTTCTATTGTTGCATAACCGGCACGGCTGTTTTCTTTTGGCAGGCTTATAGAACCAGGGTTTACAAAAAACCTGCTGTTTCTGCATTCAAGGCGGGGAACATGCGTGTGCCCGCTTACAATTATCGAACCTTCTTCTGTAAGCTCAGACACACGTTCATCATCAAATAAATGACCATGATGCACAAAAATCCGTCCGCTTG
This sequence comes from Treponemataceae bacterium, assembly GCA_045627325.1. Classification (GTDB taxonomy): domain Bacteria; phylum Spirochaetota; class Spirochaetia; order Treponematales; family Treponemataceae; genus UBA1240. Next base: position 20,907 of record JAZQNK010000073.1, read on the forward strand.
GTTTTGCTGTTTTATCTTTTTGTTCATTCTGACGGCAGTTCAAAAGAAAAAGCTGGCACGAAGCTTCTGTAACAGGAAATTCAAGCATCATCTGGTCAACTTCGCTGTCGCAATTGCCACGAACACCACAAATTTTTGACTTCATGCTGTTTAATGCAGACGCCAGAGATTTTGTATCGTGTCCTTCCGGCAGCGGATTTCTTGGACCATGGTTTAAATAATCTCCGCAAATAACCATAAGAGAAGCATTTTCTCTTTCAAAAGCTTCTGCAGCTTTTTTAAACGCACTAAAACTGCCGTGTATATCTGAAATAATGAAAAGTTTCACTTTATGTTTTACTTTGCACCATATTGTACGTAATATTCATCAATTGAAGCTTTAAGCTTATCATCAATGAGAACACGGCCGTTGCATGGTTTATTATAAAGACATTCAACAACTTCCTGCATTGTTACAATTGCTTTTGCCGGAAAACCATACAAATCTGTAATTTCATCAAGGGCACACTTTTCGCCTTTGCCGCGTTCCATGCGGTTAAGCGAAACCATAAGACCTTTTATGTCAACTTTTGCCTGTGCCTGCAAAATTGGAAAAGTTTCTTCTATAGATTTGCCAGAAGTTGTTACATCTTCAATAATAACAACGCGGTCGCCGTCTTTAAGCTGGCTTCCAAGCAAAATGCCTGTTTCGCCATGGTCTTTTGCTTCCTTGCGGTTTGAGCAGTAACGAATCTCTTTGTTGAATAAACGGCTGTATGCAATTACTGTTGCAGTACTAAGCGGAATGCCCTTGTAAGCAGGTCCAAAAAGAACATCAAAATCATCTCCGTAAGCATCATGAATTGCACGGGCATAATATTCACCAAGTCTTGAAAGCTGAGAACCTGTTACATAAGCACCGGCGTTCATAAAAAACGGTGATTTTCTGCCGCTTTTCAATGTGAATTCGCCGAATTTAAGCACATTGCATTCAACCATAAAATTGATAAAATCTTGTTTATACTGTTCCATTTATGACCTCTTTAGTCTGTCTAAAAGTTAAGGGCTTCTCCAAAAATTGATTTTTCAGAGCCGTTATTAAGAACATCTTACAGTTTTTTCAACAAATATGCCATAATCGGCTTATTATTTTTTGCGCTGTTTTTGCAGCCGTGCCTTAGAATTTATTTCGCTTTTAATGTCTTTAGAAAGCGATTTTGCACGTGAATCGCCTGTTGAAGAATAAAGCTCATTTGCAATCTTCAATGCAGTTTCGTAATCTCCGTTGGCTTCATACAAAAGCGCAGCATTATAGCCTGCTTCAAAATAACCGTTTGCGTCATAAATAGCTTTATATTTTTTTGCAGCTGTCAGAATCTGTCCTTTATCTGCTATTTTGGCAGCTTGTTTCATACCGTCATCTTTATATTTAAGCAGCGTAAAGCTTTTTGTTTCATGATAAGGCTTAAAATCGCGCATGATGCGGCTTACAAAATCGTCAAGTTCAGAACCAACCATTTCATAAGCACCCGGCACATTATGCTTATTTTTGTGAGAATCTGATTTTAAATTCCAGCCATATTCATCATAAGAAATTACTTTTGAAGTTTTTGCATCTACAACCTGATAAACCAAATCAATATCTGTTTCTCTATAAAATTTTTTTACTTTTCGTTTTTTACCTTCTTTTGTTGTTTCTTCAACTTCTTTGCTTTTCATTCTCGAAGAAAACTGTGTAATTCCACCTGTTATATAAACATCAGCAGGATTTTTTTTGCCAGAATAAATTGCACTTTCTACAGTTGCAGGATTTATAAATGCGAAATCTGTACCACGATACATTCTGTCAATCAACATTCTGTCAAGTTCACAGACAATATCAATTTCTTCATCTCTTTCTCTGTAAAAAGCAAGTGAATGTGAATGAAATTCTGCAAAAGTAACTGCAGGATAAACACAAAAATCAAGCTGGCGCATTTCCATTGAAGTTTTAAATGGAAGCACGCTGACTTTATCTATTTTTTCAATATCAAGATGTGCCGGACGTGTAACATCGGTACGTACAGTTGTTGTACAAGCCGTAAGACAAATTAAAGCAGTCACGAAACACAGACAAGAAATTATTTTTTTAAGCATAAAATTACCCCATGCAATTCAAGATTTATATAACAAGCATAATCTAAAAAAAAAGACTGTTCATTAAACAAACCTTAAAATTTGATTAAATTTAACATTTCTCTGTAATTATCAGCGTTTAAAACTATTTTATATTTTCTATCTATAACGCCTGAATGTCGAGTTATAAAATCCATAGTTGTTTCTGCACTAACAAGACCATAAAAACAATCTGTTATCCCGAATTTTAACCTTCGGCTGCTTTCAGCTCGGAATCTCCTGACACAAGGGGATGCTGAAATAAATTCAGCATGACAAAATGAATTTTACATTTCTTTTATAAAAACTCGACATTTGGCTATAAAGTAAATTTTTCAGCAAAAATACATGGCACATTATTTATTTTTCATCAATTATTCAAACAGAAAATAAAGTTTCTAAAAGCACACTGAAGCACCTTAGTTTTCAAGAAACTGCATTACAGCAAAATTAAATTCTGTAAAATTTTCATCTGCAATAAAGTGGCTTCCATTTATAAAAATCAAGCCGGCATGAGGTATTTTTTCTGCAATAAGTTTTGTATGCTTTTTCAAAATCATGTCATTTGTTCCTGCAATAACAAGAACTGGAATTTTTACAGACGCAAGTTCTTCAGGTTTTATATCAGGTTCGTTTACCATAAGCCCTAAAAGATCTGCTTTATTTTTTGCATCTGCACTGAATTTTGAAAAAAACTTTGCAACTCTATAGCCGGCTTCAACAGGAATCTGCACAGAACGTTTTACACCTTTTGGATTAAGGTTTGCACCGTTCAAAACAAGTTTATTCACCATTTCAGGGTGCTTCAATGCAAAAATCAAGGCAATGTTTCCGCCGTCAGAAAATCCTAAAATATCTGCTTTTTCAATTTTCTTTTCCTTAAGAAAATCAAAAAGATCTTCTGCAAACTGCTTTATTGAAAAAGATGCCGTTCCTTTTGGCGTTTTTCCATGTCCTCTTGTATCAATTGCAAAAACATGAAATTTTTTTGAAAATTCTGCAATTTGATTTTTAAAATATGTTGAATCCTCGCCATTGCCATGAAGTAAAATCAAAGGAAAATTCTGAAGACTGCCTGCTTCAATATAAAAATGCTGAATATCCATAACAAGCCCCGGATTTTTAACAGGAAATACTATAAAAAATTGCAATGCTTAGCGCAACTTAACACAAGATTAAAACCCAAACACAGCAAAATGACGCATTCCACATCTACAAAAACTTTTTAAGATGGCTACACATTAAATGTACATAAACAGCATTCATATAATTCATTCTGCAGAAGAAACCGCAGAATGACGCCGCTTGTGCCGCAGATGCTTTTTCTGTTTATCATTTGCATTTTTTCCATCAATTACGAACCATGCACCAATTGCTGCGACTAAACAGAAAACAGTAATTACAATACAGCCAATCCAGCCTTTTCTTTCAAAAGGAAGAGGCACATTCATGCCGAAAAAACTTGTAATGAGAGTTGGAACCGCCATGACAAGCGAAATGACTGTAAGGCGTTTCATTACAATGTTCATATTATTCGAAATAACCGAAGAAAAAGCTTCTGTCATTCCGGCAAGAATGTCGCTGTATGTATCAGCCATTTCAATAGCCTGTCTGTTATCAATTTCAACATCTTCAAGCCAGTCTTTATCATCAGCATCAAGAGAAATCAAACGTGTCTTAGAAATTTTCTCAAGCAGAAGCTGGTTGCTCTTTAACGAAGTTGTAAAGAAAACAAGCGATTTTTCAAGGTTGAGCAAATGAATAAGTTCTGTATTTTTAATTGAAACCTGCATCTCAGTCTGAATTGTTGCAGACCTTCGGTTGATTTCCTTTAGATAACGCAAGAACGTTGAATCTGCCCTGTTCATAATCTGAATTGTAAAGGCAGGAAAGTCATTTAACCTTATGTTTCTTAAACGGTTTGCACCGATATCTTTAAGAACCTCACAGTCAGTCCAGCAAATCGTAATGATTGTTGATTCAAAAAAGATAATGCCCAAAGGAATCGTAAAATAGCTTATGTCGTTTGCAGGTTCAAAAACAGGCAGACGCATAATAATAAGCACATAATCGTCGTCTTTTTCAATTCGAGAAAGCTCGTCCTGGTCAAGAATATCGAGAATATGGTCTTTCTGAATATTATAATCTTCTTCAAGAATGCGAATGTCTTCGCGTGTTACAGAACGGGCATCAACCCAAAGTTTGCGGTTTGGATCAATTGTATCAGCCTCGCATTTTACAAGCTTTCCGTTTTCCTGCTGCCAAAAAGTAATCATGGTGCGCCTCTTAATTTGTTAGATGAAGCGCCCGAACCGTAGAAATTTTAATTGGATAAACTACAGAAGGCGCCGTTTTTTACGAATGAATCACGATGACTACAACTAGGGTATGTATCCATAATGATACGCCTCCAAAAGAAAGAAATAACACGTCTTACGACATGCAGAAAATATAATACGATATTAACCTCTTAAGCCAAAAACGTCAATTCAAAAAATGACTGTTTTTTATTTAAGCAAAAATTTGTAAATATTTCGGACAGAAACATAACATGCTGCGTCCAACTGCTGATTTATATCAACAGTAAAATTTAGTAAAAATACAATTTTTTAATTTATCCGCTGCAAAATCTCTTGTTTTCAATGAAAATATGATATAAGCTGTTGCCATGAAAAAGATTCTTGTTACATCAACAAACCAGCAGGTTATTGATACAGTAAAACTTGGCTGCAAAAAATATGCTACTTATTTTGATGCAGATTTTTATACAGACACAGACGAAGCTTTAAGTTTCATTGATTATGAACTGCCTGAAATTAAAGTTATCGATTTTACTTCAAAAGAAATTGACTGCCACCGCATTATTGCCACAATTGATTCTGACCCATGGCTGCACAACGGCGGCATTATTGCAGTTGTTGCAAATGCAGCACAAGCACAAGAAGTTGACGAACGCAAAGACCCGAACATTCTGATTGTTCAGACTTTATCTAATTTCAAAGAAAACTTTACACGACTTCTGCGCATTTTGTGGCGCAACCAGCATTTTCTGTTTAACCGCGGCATGCAGGAAAATTTTGGCGGCAAAGAAACAGGTTATTTTGTCTGCGGAAACGATCCGATGGACTTTAGACTTTACACACGCTTTTTGGTCGGCTACATGTACAGTTCAAACCGCATCAACGATGATGAACTTTATTCATTGCAGACAGTTCTTATGGAACTTTTGACAAATGCGCTTGAACACGGAAACTGCGGCATAACATATGACGAAAAAACAGAATGGCTCGAAAAAGGCGGCAACATTCTTTCTTTAATAAAAGAAAAGTGCAAGCAGCCTGAAATTGCTGCAAGACGAATCCGCATTGCATATGCAATCGGCAGAAGCAAATCTAAATTTGTCATTCGTGATGACGGTGCAGGTTTTGACTGGCGCAAACATCTTAAAGCAGATTTTTCAGAAGGCACTCACGGCCGTGGAATGAAACTTTCAGAAAGTCTTGTCTCTTCACTTACTTATAACGAAAAAGGCAATGAAGTTTCATTTGAAATCAATAACCTGAAAGATGCAGCAAACACCATACCAATCATCATGAAGTCTTTTGCTAACATCAACTTTGTTGACCGCCAGATTGTCTGCCGCGAAAACGAAATAAGCAACGACCTTTACTTTATCGTAAGCGGTCGATATGCAATTTATACAGATAACAAGCTTGTTTCTGTACTTTCCCCAAACGACATGTTTATTGGCGAAATGGCATTTCTTTTGAACGACAGACGTTCTGCAACAGTAATGGCTATTGGAGATGGAAAATTAATCAAGATTCCAAAAGCTTCATTTCTGAACCTTATAAGGCGAAACCCGCATTACGGCATCTTTTTGTCAAAGCTTCTGGCACAAAGACTTTTGAATTCTACACAGAAAATGCTTTCAATTACGGCTCAGCTTGAAGACCTTAAAAAACAGATTGAGATTCCTTCAGAGTTGCCGCCTTTAGACTAAAAGCATACAGAATAAAACTAAAAAGCCCTTGAACTTGCGCTTCATTACTCCGCTCAATTCAAGGGCTTTATTTTTCTTAAAATTAATGCAAAACAGGCATTAAGTGCGCTGTACCTTTTTTCTGCGCTTTTCTTCATATTGCTCAGCATCAGCTTTTTTCAAAAGTTCTTCTAAATCTGAGTTTTCTTCATCAAAAGGAGCTGCTCCAAGACTGATTGAAAGTATAAAGTTTTCGTCTGACTTTGCATTCCAGTCACTGCAGAATTTTTCAGCACGCTTCTTTACCTTTATAAAAGTCTCGCAATTAAGCCCAACTGCAATAATTCCAAATTCATCACCACCAAGACGCCCGATAATATCAGAAGCCCTGAAAACTTTTTTCAATATTTCTGCTTCTGCTTTTATTGCACGGTCGCCGGCTTCATGACCATATGTATCATTAATTTTTTTAAGTCCATCCATATCGCCATAGATAATCATGCCTGTCTGGCGCATATCCATTGCAATATCAATAGTCTGCTGACCGATACCCATAAAACCGCGTCTGTTCAGAATCTGCGTCAATTCATCTGTGCGCGAAAATTTCATAAGACGCATATTGCTTTCTTCAAGATGCTGTCTGTGTGCAGTTGCTTTGTCATTCATAAACGCACTGCCAAAAAGACAAGACAGAGTGCGTGCAACAATGTTATACATAAACACATCAAAAGAACCTGTGCGCCAGACAACATAGCCATACTGAATGTTCTGCTGATAAATTGCAAAAACAGTAGTTGTTTCCTGTGTGTCTGCCATTACATCTGGCGGCAGAATATGCTCGTGCGGATTAAAGTAAATAGTTTTTTTCAGTTTTCTTGAATCAAAACCAGTTACATCATCAAAAGCAGCAAAAAGCTGAACTTTTTCCGGCATGTCAAAATAAACGAACTCATCCGTTTCTTTCGGCGGTTCATAAAGACATACAGCCAATGCATGACAGTCAATTTTTTTCAAATCATCTATAAGACTTTCCTTCAAAAGACTGTACGAAGCATATTCAATACGGCTCATCTGGAAATCAGTTATTTCATAAAGCTGCGACTTTTTCCGGTGCCAGTCGATTGCTGCTGTTGTTGCATGAGTTTCTGCATACGCAATTGTTTCACCAGAATCTGTTACAGCATTAATCATCGAGTCTTTTTCAACACAACCGCAAGACTGCCTGTACAAGGCCTGTGTTTCAACATACTGCAAAAGCGGCACTTCCTTGCCGTCAATCAGTTTCAACGCTGTCTTTACGCCAACACTGCCCTGCTCTGCAATCCTCTGGTTTACACTTGATAAAGAAGGATTAACAAGCGAAGCACGTGCAATATCATCGAAACCGCAGATTTTCATGTTTTCAGGCAGATTAATGCCGTGTTCCCTGCAGTAATCAATCAGCGCAAAAGCCATATCGTCATTAAGCGAAAGAACTGCATCAAAATCAAATGCACCATGTTCTTCTACATATTTTACAATTTCCGGCTGAACAGAAGAATATGTAAATTTGCCATAGATAATATCAGACTCGTTTATTGAAAGGCTCCGCTCTTTTAATGTTTCAGCGATTACTTTCATTCTGTCTTCTGCATCTTTTGATTTTAAACTTACACCGACAACACCAAATCTTTTGCAGTTATGTTCATCAATTAAATGATTTATAAGATTTTTAAGACCTCTTGCGCAGTCGGCAACAACACTTGGAATATTCGGAAGTTCTACACCGACGCTTACAACTGGCAATGGTTTAAAAGAATTAAGATAATCAGTAAATTCTTCCATTGAAATATTATTAAGCTGTGTTCCAGAGGCACAAATTAATGCATCAATATTATTGCTTGAAATAAAAAAAGCTACGGCACGACACTGATATTCATTTTTTGACCAGAAACAGTTAAATTCGCCGACAGTAAAAATAACAAGCTGTGCACCACATTTTGCACATTCATTTTCAAGACCTTTTATTAATTCCATTGAATATTCGGAATGAGAGTCATGTATAAGTAAACCGATTTTTTTTATCTTTTGTGTCATAAAAAAAGACTACAACAAGTTATCAATAATGTCAAAAAACTATGCATATAAAGAAAATTACCTAATTTTCAGCAGAAAATTAAAGCGGCGGCAGCCTGATTCAGACCATTTCTTCAGGCAGAAAAACACAAGCAAAACAGACAGTCAAACCAATTGCAAAAAAGCAGCTTAAACCCATTGGCTTATAAATTCTTTTACCAAAGACTGATATTCTGAAGGATTAATATAATATGATTCGCTGTGCGCTGCACCTGGTGCCATATAAAGTTTTTTGGGTGCTTTGCAGGCTTCATAATTCTGACTACCCATATAAGACGGAACAAAAGCGTCATTTTCGCCATGAATAAAGAAAACAGGAACAGAATCTGTTTTCAATGCGTCTAAAGTTGAATATTCTTTCAGTTTAAAACCGCCCAATATTTTTGCAAGAATTCCGGCAATTGGCAAAATCGGAAAAACAGGCAGATGATAATCTTGAACGAGAACCTTTTTCATAATTTCATATGGAGAAGTATAGCCGCAGTCGGCAATAATGCATTTGACATTTGCAGGCAGTTCAAAACCAGAAGTCATAACAACAGTGGCACATCCCATGGAATTTCCATGAAGGCAGACTGGCATTTGAGAACCTAATCTTTCATTTATATAAAAAATCCAGTTACGGCAGTCAAACCGCTCTTTTATGCCAAATGTTATATAAGTTCCTTCGCTTTTTCCATGCGCACGCTGGTCTGGCATTAAAATATTAAAGCCCATTTCATGATAAAATTTTGCAAATGCAGCATAATCACGGATGCCTAGACCGTGGAAACCATGAATTAAAAGCATTGTGCCTTTTGCAGACTTTTCACCATTTTCTGCCGGCAAAAACTGACCATAAAGCGAAAGCCCGTCAAAAGATTTTATAAAAACATCCTCTGGTTTTTTAGAATAAAACCAGTCTGCACCGTCCAAAATCACAGGATTATATTTCATAAGAGGAGGAAAATCTGTCTCTACGGGCTGTTCACCTTTGACACGAATAAAATTCGGTTTGAACAGCAGCAGAAAAACAACAAGAAAAAGCAGCACAACAATAAACAGACAAGAACAGACAGCAATCAAAGCAACGTTCATTTTTTCTCCTTGTACAAAACATGAAACGCAAATTCAAAACAAAAAACAGAAAATCACAAAAAGCACATAAATTCAGTTTTCAGCTTTTTCAATTTTCCACCGCAGGCGCAAAACTCCGTCTTTATAATCTGAACTTATAATGCGGAATCTGCCGATTTCACTTGTATTTTCAACATGTGCACCAATGCACAGACAAACATCGTAATTGCCGATAAAAACAAGACGCACCATTTCGCTTGCATCTTCCGGCAGCCGTGCAAGGTCTGCAAGTTCTGCGGCTTCTTCTCTTGAAACAACTTTGCTTGTAACTTCAAGATTTTGCGAAATTATTTGGTTTACTTCGGCTTCTATAAGCGACAATGCTTCGCCAGACGGAACGGAAGATTCTTCAAAATGATAGTCGCATTTTGATTTTTTTTGCTCTATATGTGCACTAAATGCTCTGCCACAGCCAAAATGACGGCACATTGCCTGATTGAGGATATGTTCGGCTGTATGCATTGGTCTGCAATAATCTTTTTTAGGTGCATTTAATTCAGCATTATTTTCATTCATGCACAAATTATAGCATAAAATTCTGCTTTTGCTGTTTTACACAAAAATCAAGCGAAAATTATTTTACATTGAAGAAACCAACAGAAAATTTCAGCTTGTTTAACAGCAGACACAACACAAAATATGCAGATCTGCTGTCTTTTCCGTATAAATCAAAAAGTTAAAAACTGAAATTTTTAAAAATGGCTAATGAATTTTTAACAAGTTTAGTCTTGAAAAACATCTGTAAAATAGCCGGAAGCAGAAACTGGTTCTCTGCCATAAAGATGGCGTGTACAACCTATAAGCTGTGTTCTGAACATGGCAGTTCCTGCAATGCGTTCTTCGGCATTTACAACAGTTACAGATGTTGGTGCAACATACATGCAGTGAAAGAGCTGCTCAGGCGAAAACCCGAGCAGGTGCGAAAGAATTACAAAACTTACGCCAAGATGACAGAAAAAAACAAGAGTTTTTTCATCCTGTGCATTTTTTCCACGTTCACTTGGAATTGTGTGATTTGTTTTATAAACAGCACCGCTGCGTACATAACCGTGTTTTTCAAGAATCGAATCGATTCCGTTTCTGACTTCCATGAAATTTTTTCTGACATCACCAGTCTTTAAAAGTTCTGCGTTCATCCAGTTGTCTTTATCATAAATCAACGGGTCTTGTGTCCACAAATCAGGCATAAAATCCCATGGAATGCGGTCTTCGCCTGTTACAGGGTCTTTTACCCTTACATAAAATTCCTGAAGCCAGTCCAAAGTTGTTGCTGTACGGTTTATTTTTTTAAGTGAATAAGAAGCCGTTTCCTGTGCACGTCCCAAAGGAGAACAATAAAATTCATCAACTTTCCATGAAGCAACACGCTCAGCAAGCAATGCAGCTTCTCTTCTGCCCTTCTCGGTCAATGAATCATTAACATAATCAGGGTCGCCATGTCGAATAAAAATTAAACGCATAAAAGAAAAATACAATAACAGCAAACTATTTTCAAGATTTTTATTTTTTAACGGTTGAACTAATAAGGGAAAGGACAACCATTAATCATGGTTTTCGCAAAGATTTAATCACATATCTTGGTCTGGTTTGGCGAAAGAACATCAGCACAGCTGACAGCGGCCACTTTGCGTATGCGCAACTGCTGTACTTTGTACAAATAGTGCGCCACGGACGGCGCACAAAGCAGAGAAGTTTTGTGAAAACAAAACTTCAAGTTACGAAATTGCACGATGCAATTTCGTAACACGCAAACTGGCGGCTATTCGCGCGAGCGAATAGCCGCGCCCTAAGAACCGCAGATAGTTCACAATTCTTGAGTTTGTTCTTTGCGGCAAGAGCTTTTTAAGCTTAAATTACTGCACAAATTCAAGGCGGATGCCTTCGGCTTCATTTGTCAAAATCAACTGGCGTGTTTCAAGCGTATTTTCATTTTGAGACGGCAGAACCTGCACATAAATTTTATTACACAACTGCAGCAGCCTCAAGAAATTTTCTTCAGATTCCATTTCATCATCATCGCCAACCATTGAAGTTACAGCAATTGTTCCGCAGAAAAAATCTTTTTCAAAAATGTCTGCCGTTCCGCTAAAAAGATTTATGCCGGCAGAACCATGCAGGGCATTTCTCGGCTGTTCAGGCAGCACAATTTTCATTTCGCCTATTATTTTATATGTGTCATCTGCGTCACACATAGACTGCAGAAACCATTCGCCGCAAATGGACGGTCTTATGCTGTTTGCATATGGATCCGGCACATATTTTTTTGTCTCGCATGAGACCAGCAGCAAAACGACAGTAAAAATTACAGACAATTTAACAAACTTATTCATATTTACACCTCAGATTAAATTTTATTGCAGCTTTTGTTCTGCAAAAATCTACATTCTATATATCGATTTTTTTTGAAAATTTTTGTCAGCTTTTGAAAAAATAATCTTAATTTTTTTAAAAACAATTCTTACTTTCTGCACATTCTGTACAGAATTTCTGTCAAAACTGAATATCAGAAATGTTTCCAGAAAAAATTCCGCTTTGTTTCATTTTATTGATAAAACGTTGCATAATATTGCGCTATTGACACAAAATGTTGAAAAACATACAATTCAGTATAATTTTATAGATAGGAGAACTATAACAATGGTTAGAGTTGCTATTAATGGTTTCGGCCGCATTGGTCGTCTCGCTTTCCGTCAGATGTTTGAAGCTGATGGTTATGAAGTTGTTGCAATCAACGAACTTACAAGCCCGAAGATGCTCGCTCATCTTCTTAAATATGATACTGCACAGGGTGGTTTCTGTGGTAAATTCGGTGAAGGAAAACACACTGTATCATCTACAGACAATTCAATCATCGTTGATGGAAAAGAAATCAAGATTTCTGCAGAAAAAGATGCTGCTAACTGTCCATGGGCAGCAAACAAAGTAGACGTTGTTCTTGAATGTACAGGTTTCTACTGTGCAAAAGACAAGGCAGCTGCTCATATCACAGCAGGTGCTAAGAAAGTTGTTATTTCAGCTCCAGCTGGAAACGACCTTCCAACAATCGTTTACAATGTAAACCACAAAACTTTGACAAAGAACGACAACATCATTTCTGCTGCTTCTTGTACAACTAACTGTCTCGCTCCAATGGCTAAAGCTTTGAATGATTTCGCTCCAATCCAGTCAGGTATCATGTCTACAATCCATGCTTACACTGGTGACCAGATGATTCTCGATGGTCCACACCGCAAGGGTGACCTCCGCCGTGCACGTGCTGGTGCTGCTAACATCGTTCCAAACTCAACAGGTGCTGCAAAGGCTATCGGTCTTGTAATTCCTGAATTGAACGGAAAATTGATTGGTGCTGCTCAGCGTGTTCCAACACCAACAGGATCAACAACAATGTTGTTCGCTGTAGTAAAAGGTAAAGACATTACTAAAGAAGGAATCAATGCTGCAATGAAAGCTGCTGCAACAGAATCTTTCGGATACAATGAAGATCAGATCGTTTCTTCAGATATCATCGGTATGAGATTCGGTTCATTGTTCGATGCAACACAGACAATGGTTGCTAAGATTGATGACGATACAT
>JAZQNK010000074.1:0-3480 GCA_045627325.1 Treponemataceae bacterium
TGTCAAGAGCTTTTTAAGAGTTTTATTAAAGATTTTAAAAGATTTATTCTGCTTTTACTTTTTCAAATCGTTTGTTTTTCAAGCACCATTTCTGATGTGAAAAAGAATATACCTCACAATTAAAAAAGTGTCAAGCAAAAAAAACATTTTTTTTGTTTTTTTATGCTTCGTGCTCCTCTGCGAGAGCTGCTTTTTTAAGCTCGATTTCAGAACGAAGCTTATCAATTACAGCCAGGGCAGATGCAATTTCTGTTTCAGACTTACTGACAGAATCCAGACCTTTTACTGCAAGTTTTTCATAAATAAGAGTTCCAAGCGCCAGCAATTCTTTCTGTTCTTTGCTTTCAAGCTGAGAAATTTCAATACGAACTACACTTTTTTCACCAAAATCCGCAACTTTTTCTCCAGCTTTTGAAATAGCACCCTTTGAAACTTCAACACCTTTATCAAGGCGTCCTTTCATTTTGTTCAAAAAATCACTCACAGCATCCTCCCTATTGCCAGCAAGCAAATATCAGGCATTTTTATTTTCCCTTTCTTTAATCTTTAAAAAATGCCATCGCCTTTAAACTCAAAATAATTTAAAGACATGAACGCACTTTCAATAAAGCACATTCTTTCAATCTATACTTTATTTACATGAAAAACTTTATGCAAATTATAATGATGCCAAAATTCTTTAACACCAACTGCAAGTTTTAAGAGAGAACATTATTCACTTAAAACAGAACACACTTTTTCACTGGTTCAAAAAAATTAAATTTTCAAAGCCACAGAAAAAAAATCAACCCTAAAAAATATTAATTTTCAGAGTATTCCACACATAAACAAGCATCAAACAGTTTTAACACAGTTCAAACATACTCTATACAACAACACATATTACTAATATAAGTGCAAATTTACATTAATTCAACAAAATTTACAATATAAAAACATTAATGTTTTGCACTAAATGCACGGTAGTTTATCCAAGAAAAAATCCGATGTTCCCGCTCCATATTAGTCAGCCATTCAGTACTTATCGAATTTGATCCCAAAGAATCATACACAGTCGTAAAAGCACCAACACTTTCACGGAACCTGTCTGACGCATATGAATCAAAATTCTGTTTTTTTACCATCTCCGGCCAGTCACCAGACTGTGCAAGAAGAACTTCTTTTGCAGCAAGGTTCAAAGAACGTTCTTTTAAGCCCGAATCTGACGGGAACCGAGAAGTCAAATCAATCATTCTTTCTACAGCTTTTCGTACATAGCGAATCATCCAGTCATTTGAATGGTCAATTAAATCTTCTGCATAGCCAGTTCCAGAAGCAGCTGAAGTAAAAGGAGTAATTTTCGGCAGAGAAAATTTATTTTCAAGCAAACTTGAACACTGCGCAAGCTCAATGTCATCACGTTCAGCAGCTTTTCTGAATACAGATTCAAGCCAGGCCACACCTTCAAACCATTTCTGACCAAAGAAATCTGCTTCAAAACAACATACAGAAGAAACATCTGTATTATCAAGTTCTTCACTGACCTTTGCAAGTTTTCTGGCTTTCATATCAAGGAATGTTTCTGCATCAGCACCGGCACTTGCAAGAGCCCTTGCTGTATTATAAACAGCATCTGTATCATTAGCCCAATATTTATAACCAGTTGGCACACGGACATGATCTTCATTCAAAAATTCTTCAAGTTCATTTAACGGACTTTCAAAACCAATATCGCGGTTCTGGTTCCTGTACTCACCTTTCAGAGCATACAATTCAGGATTATCTTCAAAACCAGAAGCCGCAGCATTGTCGCGGGCAAAAACAGAAAGAGAATTAAAACAACGGGCAGGCGAAAAAATGCCTTTCATTGGAACAGGAGAACCAAACAAAAGCCCATGTGCATCAAGAATTGTATAAGAAAAACCATAAGATCTGATAATCGATTCAAGCCCCGGGGTATAGCCCATATACGGCAACCAGAAACCTTCTGGTGCAGTGTCAAAATAACGGCGGTGCGACATCAAACCGACTTCAATCTGAGCCTGAACAGCCTGAGGCAAATCAACATACATCGGCAAATAGCAGTTTGTTGCAGCCGTTGCCATAAGTTCAATGTTGCCTTTTTTTGCATAATACGAAAATTTAGAAAGCAAGTCCTGCTGATAGGTTTCTGAAAAATCATGTTTATTCTGCTTTGCCTGTCTAAGCTGTTCTTCTGCAAGAGCTTTTCTAGGATCAGATGAATCATATCGGTTGACTTCTGCTTCACCAAGTGCAATTACTTTATCAAGCCAGTCAATATAACAAGACTGAACGACAGGATCGCTTAGCAATGCACACAAAGAAGGTGAAAAACACATCATCAATTTGAAAGGAATACCATCTGCTTCAAGATTAGAAAACATATTAAGCAAAGGCAGATAAGTTTCAGAAATTGCAGAATAGAGGATTTCATTCTGAGGAAGAAAAGAATCTTCTTTATGCCAGATGTATGGCTGATGTGCAGAAATGGCAATAACTAATGATTTTTTAGACATTATAAACTCTCATATCACGAAAAAGATTGACGGTGATTCATATAATGGCTGCGGCACAGTTCTGAAAAACCAGAAAGTTCAAGGACCGGATCTTTTTTTTCAGAAATTGATCTTGAAGTAAGTTCAGGGCAACCTTTTGGAATCATAATTTTGCGCGAACGGGCCAGAACACGAGGTTCATGGTTTTTAAATTCGGCAATCAAATCAATTCTAACTGCTGTTTCTGCTTGAGAAAGAAGAATGTAGCGGTCAGAATCTTCGCATCGAACAGGAATATCATAAACTTCTGTAAAAGTTTCATCTTCTGCGCTGGAAAAATAAAGCACACGAAGCATAAAAGAAGAAAACGACTTAGTCTGCAAAACTTCTCTATAATCAGATTCATTCAAGTCCCAGTAAACAAAAGCCCATGCAGGATTTCGAAGAATTACAGTAATCTGAGTTTCGTTGTAAGTTTTTGGCAGTACAACAGGAGTCTGAACATTACCATCGTTTTCGACTAAATCATCATCATTGTCGTAACGAGGTTCATCAATAGCCTCCAGAAGCTCTCCGATAACAAACCTACGACTCAAACCTTCTGGAATATCAATGCCATATTCATCAGCTAACTGAATCAAATCCGCAGATGTCAGTGTTTCTAAATATTGGCGAGAAAGAGTCATATTTTCCATAGCGCTAAAATAATGAACGGAATAAGCCTCTGTGTCAACACCCTTTTAAGGGTTGATTTTGACTTCTTTTTTCAAACCTTTATATATTTTCTTTTACTACAAATAATTACAAAAAATCAAAATGTAACACCTAAGAAAAATTACTTAAAACAGAAATTAATTTTCAATCTGAATTTTTCTATTTTAAGTAATTGTAATTTCTTATTTAACCCAAATTTCGAGTTTCTATAAATATAGATGTAAAATTTATTTTGTCATGCTGAATTTATTTCAGCATCCCCTTGTATTAA
>JAZQNK010000075.1:0-6680 GCA_045627325.1 Treponemataceae bacterium
TATTTTCCGTCAAGATAAGCATCTGCACAATACGTCAAGTCAAGGCACACTTCGTTCAAAACCTTGTTTCCGCCGTTTTCAGGTTTTGTATTAAACCCTGAATAAAAAAGCGCTGCAATCAATAAATGAAAGCAGCGCTTCATAAAGTTTTAAGCCTAATTCAACTTAAAACAGATTATCTTCCGTATGTTGCAATGAATACACCGGCAGCAACAGCTGTACCGATAACGCCAGAAACGTTTGGACCCATAGCATGCATCAAAAGGAAGTTACCTGGATCGTATTCAAGACCAACCTTGTTAGAAACACGGGCAGCCATTGGAACAGCAGAAACACCAGCTGAACCAATGAGAGGATTAATCTTCTTTTTGAGGAACAAGTTCATGATTTTTGCCATTACAAGACCACCAACAGTTGCAATTGCAAATGCCAGAAGTCCAAGAAGGATAACACCTACAGAACTTGGGTTGAAAATCTTTTCTGGTGTCATCTGTGAACCAACACCAAGAGAAAGAAGGATTGAAACGATGTTCATCATTTCATTTTCCAATGTCTTAGAAAGGCGTTCAACAATGCCAACCTGTTTGATGAAGTTACCGAATGCGAGCATACCGATAAGTGGAGCTGCAGGAGGCAACAACAAGATTGTCAGACAAAGAAGAACGATTGGGAAAATGATTTTTTCTGTTTTAGAAACATAGCGGAGCTGATCCATCTTAATCTTGCGTTCTTTTTCTGTTGTAAGAAGCTTCATGATAGGTGGCTGAATCATTGGAACAAGTGCCATGTAAGAATATGCAGCAACTGCTGTAACAGCCATCATTTCTGGAGCAAGTTTTCCTGCAACATAGATTGATGTCGGGCCGTCTGCACCACCGATGATTGAAATTGCACAAGCCTGAAGCATGTTGTATTCAACACCTGGAATAAGGTTCATCAAAGCAACACCAAGCAATGTAGCAAAAACACCAAGCTGAGCAGCACCACCAAGCAAAGCCATTTTTGGGTTTGCAATAAGAGGACCAAAGTCTGTCATTGCACCAATACCCATAAAGATAAGCATCGGGAAGAATTCGTTGCCAACACCAGCACTGTAAATGATGTGAAGCATTCCGTCTGGAGCATTTCCCATTCCAGCACCTGGAATGTTTACAAGAACAACACCAAATCCGATTGGAATAAGAAGAAGTGGTTCGAAACCTTTTCCTACTGCAAGATAAATAATAAGGAATCCTACAGCAATCATGATGAGCTTCTGCCAGCCTGGAGCTGAATCTGCAAAAACTACAGCACTTTCAACTTCTTCTGCTTCTTCTGCAACAATTTCACCATTAATCATCTGGTTAATACCAGTATTGCGCCAGAGGCTCTTCAAGAATTCTAATGGTTTAATCTCAGGAATGTTCTCTGAACCTCTGATAACAGCTGTGTTCATTGTTCTTAAAGACGGAGCTTCGCGAACAGCACTTGAACTCTGTGCAAATGCATTTGAAACACAAGAGAAAACTACAGCAACAGCCATGATAACGCACATTGCCATAGTTACCTGTTTATTCATTTTATATTTCTGACCAAGCATTTATTTTCTCCAATGGAACCTTCCGGCAATACCGGAAGGCTTCACTTTGATTTATTTGATTTCTGCGAGAGCCTGACCTGCAGCGATTGCAGAACCAGCTGAAGCAAGGAAATGAACTGAACCAGCTTTTGTAGCTTTTACTTCAAGTTCCATTTTCATTGATTCAATCATGATGATTGTCTGACCAGCTGTAACAGAAGCACCTTCTGCTACAACAGCTTTAAGGAATGTTCCTGCAACAGGTGCATTAACAGCAGTGCCGCCAGTAGAAGCAGCAACTGCAGGTGCAGCAGCAGGAGCGGCGGCTGGAGCAGCAGCAGGAGCTGGAGCACCACCACCGATTGAACCGAGAACCTGACCTGCAGTAATTGCAGCACCCTGAGAAACTGCCCACTGAATTGGACCGTTACCAGTTGCTTTTACTTCAAGTTCCATCTTCATAGATTCAATCATCATAATTGTTTCGCCAGATTTTACGTTTGCACCGTTCTGAGCGATAATCTTTAATACAGTGCCTGCAACAGGAGCTTTAACGTCTGCACCGCCAGTTGAACCGGCAGCAGCAACAGCAGGAGCAGCACCAGCTGCACCGAATGTTACGTTGTAAGCAGTTCCGTTAACATTCAAGCTCATAGAGTCGCCAGAACCGTTTGCTGTAACAGCATAAGAAGTTCCGTTAACATTGATTGTATATGAACCGTTTGCAGAACCAGATGATTCTTTCTTAGCAAATTTGCTTGCAGCATCAACAGGACCGTTTGCTCTTTCCTTGAAGTATTTTGGAGCTACTTTCGGGAACATTGCGTATGTAAGAACATCTTCATCGCTTCCGTCTCCGCCAGCTGCTTTTGCTTCTGCAACCATTTTGTCCCATTCCATCGGAATTTTGTCTGCTGGACGGCATGTAAGAGCTTCGTCCATCTTGTTCTGTTCAAGAGCCTTTTTAACAAGGTCTTTGTTTGGTTCAGCAGGAAGTTTTCCGTATTTACCGCAGAGAAGGTCAGCAAATTCGCCTGTCATTCTTGCATAGCGGCCGAACAATACGTTGAATACAGCCTGTGTTCCAACAATCTGAGAAGTTGGTGTAACAAGTGGAACATATCCAACATCTTTGTGAACAAGTGTGATTTCTTTAAGAACATCATCAATCTTATCAGAAGCACCCTGCTCTTTGAGCTGGTTTTCAAGGTTAGAAAGCATTCCGCCAGGAACCTGAGAAGCCAGGATGCGAGTATCTGCACCAAGGAAGCTTGATTCAAGAGATGAATAGTGTTTGCGGACACCGCGGAAATAAGAAGCAATTTCGAGCAATGCGTTAATATCAAGGCCTGTATCGTATTCTGTGCCTTTGAGCATTTCAACAACAGTTTCTGTTGGAGAATGTGAAGTTCCCATTGACATAGAAGAAATTGCAGTATCAAGAATATCTGCACCAGCTTCTGAAGCTTTGAGCAATGTTGCAACAGAAAGACCTGTTGTAGCATGTGTATGGATTTCTACAGGAATATCTACTTTTGCTTTGATAGCTTTTACCAAGTCATATGCTTCGTATGGTTTCAAAAGACCAGACATATCTTTGATACAGATTGAGACTGCACCGAATTCTGCATAAGATTTAGCCAAGTCAGCATAAATTTCTTTTGTATGATATGGAGTTGTTGCATAAGAAATAGCCATCTGAACATGTTTACCAGTTTTCTTTGCAGCATCTGCAGCACGTTTAAGGTTGCGCGGGTCGTTACAAGCATCAAAAATGCGGAAAACGCCGATACCGTTGCGGGCAGCAGCTTCAACGAATTTATCAACAACATCATCAGCATAGTGGCGGTAACCCAAAAGGTTCTGACCGCGCAAAAGCATCATAATTGGTGTGTTTGGCATTGCAGCATGAAGTTTCTGCAATCTTTCCCAAGGATTTTCATTCAAAAAGCGGATACAAGAGTCGAATGTTGCTCCACCCCATCCTTCGAGAGCCCAGTAACCGATTTTGTCGAGCTTGTCACAGATAGGAAGCATATCTGCAGTTGTCATACGTGTTGCATGCAATGACTGATGAGCATCGCGGAGAACCAGGTCTGTAATATTTACTTTCTTTGCCATTTTCTATTAATCTCCAGATTTATTTAGATTCTTTTTCGCGTACAGCAGCTGCAATTGCAGCTACCACTGCATTGTTATTCTGTGCAGGTGCAGCAGATGATCCAGCAGTTGATTTAGGTACATCTTTATCAAGTCCAAGAGCTTTAATGACTTTAGCTGTAATAGTCATAAAGATAATCAGAATGATAAGGAAACCAAAAACAACACCCATTCCAAGGCCGGTCAAAAGTGCGCTCTGACCAAGCATGTCAACGATTGTCATATTTCCTCCAAAAAGGTTACTTAAAAAGTCTTTGTATAAAAGTATATCGAAAAAAACAAACGTATTCAAGCATTTAGACTTGAATTAAAATGCATTATTATATGAAGATTTTGCATATTTTTAATGAACAATTCCGACAGAAAGCATCTGGAATATATTGTTTACAAAACATATTGCAGCCGGGTTCAATGCCATTCGTTTCAAGACAAAGCGTTATGTTTCATTTGGAAACGGAAACAGAACCATACGCACAAACAAAAAAAAAGACTGCCTTTTAACAGAAAATTAAAAGGCAGCCTTGAATCAATTACAAAAATTGCTGTGCCTTAAAAAGCCAAAACAATCTTTAAAAGCAGATTTGATCATAAAAAAGCCTCTGTCAGAAAACAGAGGCTCAAGAAAAAAAATCTGTTAAAAGCTTATTCTACCAAAACTTACGAATTGCACACGCATTAAGGGGACTTTTTTTTAGTTGTGGAAGCCAAGAACCGTCACTTTTGAGTAAACATGCAGCGTTATAGATATCTGCCTTTTGTGAGGACGACCACAAAAAATTTTCGTTCAGTTGCGATACTCCTAATTTTCTGAACACATTATCGATTAGTCCTCTATTATCATGTACAGCCTGAAGTTCAACTTTAGAAGGTAAATACCAGCGTGTTTCATACTCTGTACCCGAAACTATATTGTGTCCAGAATCAGTTCCATAATTTATTGCAAACCTAAATGCAGGATATAGTGCATCTGTCTCTGCATGGGCAAGACTTGCCATCATTATAGTAAATGTATTTTCACCATCAGGTACGTTTTCGTCTGTCGAAAATTGATTGGTATACCCACCAGCGGAAGTTTCACACCATTTAAGATTTGTTCCTAACTTTATTCCGATGCCGAGTGCAGGATCTGAAGCGGAGGCTCCAGCTCTAAAGATAACAGCAACTGCGGCATCTGTTTTGCCTGTCAAATCCAAACTTTCAGAATAAGATGTTGCACTTCCGTCGTTAAACACAATGTCGCAAACTTGCAAAGAAGAACTGCCTACAACAGTACCAAAGGTCAGTATTTTTGTGCCGGCATATGGTGTTACAGATATATCTGCAGATGCACCTGTTGAATTGTCAGTAACAGTTACCGTAACAGGTGTATTATCACCCTGATAATACGGAGCAAAAACACCTTCTTCAGTAGTTTGAGTCAGTCTTGTTGTGTCATTTGAGCTATAGCTGTAACTTCCGCTGCCGTTTCTACCAGTTATCCGTATCTGTTGATCGGCATATTTAACATCAGCATCAAGTGTCAGACATGTTATTGTAACATCATCTGCCAAACCTGCCAGAGATTCTGATAAATCATTTATGTGACTATTGCTATCTGTAAAGCCTCTTATTGTTCCTGTTACTTTAGATTTAAGATTATTATCTGCTGCCAAATCTCCAAAATTTATTGTATATGGAGAAGTATTATATGCGAAAGTACAAGCTTGTGATCCGTCTACTTTATTTACAGTAACAGTATAATTTATATGCGATCTAACCTGTAATGAGGTTAATGCACTTGTACCAGTATCATTAATCTGTACATTTATAAGTTCATTGTTACTGCAGTTTTTGTTAGGAGCTGGTGAAATAATGCCTGTTGCAGAATCAATAATATAATTAGAATTCGTATCCGTTATGCTATATATGTAATTTCCACTTCCATTTGAAGGCGTTACTTGTATCTTATTATTACCCAAAGAAGAATAAGTAGCACTAAGATTAAGCATTTGAAATGTAATATTTCCATAAAGACCCGATACAACTTGGTCTCTGTAAAGATTTCCGGTTCCATCAGAAAAATAAACAGCGTCCGTATCTATAATTCCTAGTCCATACAAACTCATAATTTCGTTATTGCGTAAATCTATATCGTCTCCATAGTTATAAGTTCCGGTATAAAGTACAGCGTTATTTATATTTGTTATAGTAAAGCTATACTGTGTGCCACCAGATGAGCCAGAAGAACTTCCCCAGACAGCTCTAAGTGTTGTGTCGCCTGCATGTGGATAAATTTTGGCACCATGAGGATATTGTGCACCTGTATCAACGTCTTGCCATGCAACAACAGCCAGACCAGCAGGCGGATTTGTAAACTGACTTGCAAAAGGTGTGGTATCTATGCCTTGTGCTGTTGTAAATATTTGATTGACGACAAGTTCATTGCTGTTTAACAGCAATGTGTATTTGAATTCTGTTATGAAAGAAAGATGTGTATTAAGTGTAACTTCTGTAAGAGGCAGAGTTGCATTTCTTGTTGTACCATCTTGAAGATGAACTACAGCCGAGCCGTAAATTTCATCGCCTGTTTTAAATTCTGGAATCACGTCTCTCGTTGCAGAAGCATTCAGACCTGTTAAAGGTTCACATGCAACACCGTTTTTATAAAAGAAAATGTCAATCGACTCTATCGGAGGGTTGATACGAGGAAAAAGATTGAAAAGCAATTCTTCAGATTGATTTGAACCATTCCCGCCGTTATTACCAGAAGAAGAACCTGCACCCCAGCTGCCGCCGCCACCGCCGTTGTGCGGGCCATCATCTTGGTTATGTAATGTTGCACCGCCGCCGCCACCGCAGGCAGTGCAGATTGATAAAAGCATAAATACAACAAAACAGAATAAAAAGCCAACAAAGCTCTTTTTCATTATACTCTCCAAATTTCTATCTGCAAAAAAATGACGAACCTCGACGCAGAGCGTTC